>JASFKW010000014.1:0-47578 GCA_050118435.1 Gammaproteobacteria bacterium
GCGGCGCACGTATCCCGCAGGGTGACTGGAGCCTCAGCGGGACCGGCGGCCAGCAGCGTGTGGAGGTGCAGCGCCTGCGCGGCGAAACCGAGGCGGGGGTCGTTTCCGGAAGGCTGCGCGTCGAGGACCTGTTGTCGACACCGCGCTGGCAGGCTGCGCTCGAGGTCGAACGGCTGGAGACCGCCCGGCTCGACGCGCAATGGGAGGCGCTGGTCGTCGACGGAAGCGCGCAGAGCCAGGGCTCTGTGGACGACTACAGTTTCGAGGCCCGGATTCGCATCGAGGGAAGCCGCGTTCCCAAAAGCCAATGGTCACTGGCCGGAACCGGCAGCGCGCAGGCCGTCGAGGTGCAGCGCCTGCAGGGCGAGACTCTGGGCGGCACCGTCTCCGGCAACCTTCGGGTGCAGTTCGATCCGCACCTGGAATGGCAGCTCAGTACCGAGGCGGCGGGGATCGATCCCGGCTTGTACTGGCCGGCGTGGGCCGGGGAGGTGGACTTCGCCCTGCGCGGCGAGGGAGCCCGTCAGCACGACCGCTACCGCGCCCAGGCCGAGTTGACGCGAATGTCCGGCACCCTCGCACAACAACCGGTCAGCGGGAGCGGCAAGCTGACGGCCGACCATCAGGGTTTCGCCGTCTCCGACCTGGATATCCGAGTCGCCGGGGCGCATCTGTCCGCCAGCGGAACGCTCACCGATCGCTGGGACCTGAGCTGGGACCTCGAGGCTCCCGAGCTGGCCGCGCTCTACCCGCCTTCGCGCGGATCGCTGAGCGCCAGCGGCCGGCTCGACGGGCCGCGCCGCGGCCCCGACATCCGCATGCAGGCTCGGGGTGAGGGGCTCGGCTTTCACGAATACGGAGCGGAGAGCCTGCGCGTGCAGCTGGACTGGGATCCGGGCCCGGGCAAGGTTTCGCGGCTCGATCTTCTGGCCCGCAACCTGGCGCTCGGAGGGCTGAACGCGTCCCGGCTCGAGATCGAGGGACGCGGTCCGGCCGGCGATCATCGCATCCGGCTCGCACTCGACGCCGACAGGCTGCAGCTCGCCGGCGACATCCGGGGCCACTACCGGGAGCGCAGCTGGGAAGGCGCACTTGCGACGCTGGATCTGAGCGTTCCGACCGGCGGCGACTGGCGGCTCGAAGAGCCCGTCCCGCTACTAATCTCGGCACAGCAGGCCGAGGTGTCCACGCTGTGTCTGGCCGGTCGAGGCGCGGCGCGCGCCTGCGTCAAAGGGAACTGGGCCGGCAAGGCCGGCTGGCGGGCACAGCTGCGCGCTCAGAATCTGCCCCTAGCGCTGCTCGACCCCCTGCTACCCGAGGACAGCGGCGTGGAAGGCGAGGTCCAGATCAGCGCGCAGGCACAGCAGAGCCTGTCGGAAGGGCCGCGGGCCGAGCTGCAGGTCAGCAGCTCCGGCGGCGGCATCTCCTACACAGCCGCCGACCGCGAGCAGCTCAGCCTCGATTATCGGGATTTCTCGGTGACGGGCCGGCTCCGCCAGGGCGTGGCCCGGCTCGACGGCGGCGGGCGTATCGGCCGGACGGGGCGGCTGGAGGCCCGGCTCGCGCTGCCGGTGGCGGCCCTGGAGCCGCCGTCACAGCGCCTCGAAGGGACGCTCACCGCCCGCTTGGACGAGCTGGGCTTCATTCACGCGCTGATCCCCGCGGTGGAGGAGGTGAAGGGCACGCTGGCGGTCGATCTGGACCTGGGCGGCACCCTCGAGGCGCCGGACATCGATCTCGACCTGGCGCTCAGCGACGGAGAGGTCTCGCTCCCCGCGCAGGGCATCACGCTGCGCGACATCCGGCTTCACGCGGAGCCGGGCACGCCGGGGAGGATCCCGTTTCGCGGTCAGGCCGCCTCGGGCGAGGGCGAGATCGTGCTCGACGGAGCGTTCGAGCCGGGAGGCGAGGAAGGCTGGCGGGTGAAGCTCGCCATTCAGGGCTCGCGCTTCCAGATCATCGATGTCAGCGAGTACCGGGTGAAGGTGTCACCCGACCTCGAAATCGATATGACCGCCGCAGCGGCGCGCGTCGACGGCAAAATCGCCATACCTCAGGCGCGCCTGCGTCCCAGGCAGCTAGGCGGGGCCGAGCGCCCCTCGAGCGACGTGGTCCTCGTCAGGGAGGACGAAGCGCAGAAGGCGGGCTATGCGGTGAACAGCCGGATCCGCTTCGAGCTCGGTGACCATGTGCGCTTCGACGGCTTCGGCCTGAAGGGGCGCTTCACCGGCAGCGTGGTGGTCACGGACGCACCGAATCAGCTCGTCAGCGGCACCGGGGAGCTGCGCATCAGGGAAGGCAGCTACAAGGCATACGGACAGAACCTCAAGATCGAGCGCGGGCGCCTGGTGCTGGTCGGGGGTCCCCTGGACAACCCGGGTCTGGATATTCGCGCCGTGCGCGAAGTCGGCGACGTCACCGCGGGCCTGCACATCACCGGAGAGGTGCAGGATCCGAGGGTCTCCGTGTTCTCCGACCCGCCCATGAGCGAAACCGAGGCCCTGTCCTACCTGGTGCTGGGGCGTCCCCTGCCCCAGGACGATACCGAGGAGCGGCAGCAGGTGACGAGCGCCAGCGCCGCCCTGGCCCTGGGCGTGGGAACAGCCTCGCTGCTCGGCGAGAAGTTCGGAGAACAGGTCGGCATCGACCAGGTGGGGCTCGAAACCGAGAGCACCACCGGCGAGGTTACGCTGAAGCTCGGCACCTACCTGACCCCCGATCTGTTCGTCGGCTATGGTCGGGGTCTCGCCAACCAGATCAACAGCTTTCTGGTGCGCTATGAGCTGACCCGGAACTTGAGCGTGGAGACGGAAAGCAGCAGCGAGGCGCAGGGGGGCGACATCTTCTACACCATAGAGCGTCCCTGAAGGCAGGCCGTCGGCCGGGGTCTCAGGCGTCCCGTGCCCCGGGCGCCTGGCCGCGCCACCATTCGGGCAGCCGCGCCACCGAGTCCAGCACCGCGTCGGGGTGGACGTCCGATTCCAGATCCCGCGGCTGAAACTTGCCCGTCTTCACCAGCGCGGCGCGCAGACCGGCGCGCTGCGCGCCCTGGATGTCGCCGCGGATATCATCACCGATCATCAGCAGCTCGCCGGGATCCAGGCCGAGCTGATCCGCCGCGGTGGCGAAAAACGCGCGCGCCGGCTTGCCCAGGACCACCGGCTCCAGGCCCGTGGCGTATTGCAGGGCGCTCACGAAGGGCCCGGCATCCAGCTGCAGGCGAGAAGCCGTTCGCCAGTAACGTGTCATGCCCAGCGCCACCAGCCTGGGCGGAGGTATGGCCATCAACAGTTGGAACGCCTGGTTGAGCCGCTCGAAGCTCCAGTCCTCGCCCAGGTCCCCGACTACCACGGCGCCCACCCGCTGTTGAACTGCGCCACTCCATGAAGCCAGGCCGGCGAATTCGCCGCGGGTCGCTTCGGGGACGAAGAGTGCGATCGGACCTTCGACTTCGCGTCGGAGCCAGCGGGCCGCAGCCGCGGGTGGACTGATGATGTCCCGAGGCTCGGTCTCGATGCCCATAGCGCTCAGCTTTCGGCACAGCGCCTCACGCGGTCGCGAAGAGGTGTTGGTGACGAACAGGTGCGGAATCTGCTGGTCACGTACCCATTCCAAGGCGTCGGCAGCCCCGGCGACGAGCGCCTCGCCCTGGTAGATGACACCGTCCAAATCGAACAGAATCCCGCGCATCGCCGCATGTTCCGGTCTGGATGATGGGCCGCTCCGCACCCCGCAGGCTGTGATCGTGTCCGGGATGCGATCACAGCCTACACCCGCAGTCGGAGCCTTGGCCAGCCGAAGGACGCTGGATGCCGCCGGCAGGTGGCACACCGAGCCTGCCCGGAAGCTCCCGCGGCGCGCATCCGCCGGCGCCCGCCTTTCCCGTCACGACCGACCCGGCGATGGTGCCGTGGCCGGCGACGCTCTGCCAATATGACAAAGAGGCCTGACATCATGTCATGCGCCACGAATACCGCCGCGAAGGCGCTCCAGTGCCCCGATATGCCCCCCTGGTCAACCCGCTCCGGTTTAACTTATTGCTCCAGATCAACAAAAGCTCTAAATTCCGCCCGGTCTTCTTGACTTCGAGGCAGAAACTGCCGTAGGTTCGTATCTCAGTACATTATTAAATACTTATGTACGCGCTTCTCACCACGGCGTCAGGCCCCAGGGCAGAGAGAGGGAATCTAAAATGATCAAGACATTAGCAGGTGTCGTCATCGGCATCGTATTAACCGGCCTCATTGCTGTGGTCTCAGCAAAGAGCCTGATGTTCAACGTGACCCCCAGTCCCTTCGGCGTCGAGGAAACCGCGGCCCGCATTCAGGCCAACATCAAGAAAATGGAGCACAAGGGCTGGAAGCTGTCCGGACTGCGGGATCCCGGCAGGGCTGTGGCGGCCTCGGGCGCCAATGTCATGCCCGTCCTGCTGGTCGAGGCGTGCAGCACCGAGTACTCCGCGCCACTTTTGAAGATGGACGCCAGCCGGATCTTTTCCATCTTTATGCCGTGCACCATCACCGTCTACAAGAACGGGGACGGCAAGACCTACATCGGGACTATGAACGCGGGCCTGATGGGCAAGCTGTTCGGCGTGGGCGACATCATGGAAAAGGTAGCCGCAGATCAGAAAGAGTTTCTGAAGTTCGATCCCAGTGAGCCGGCGCCTCCGCTGATCAAGGTGCAACCCGGCGGTGGTGGTGCCGGCGGCGCGAATGCGGGTGGCTGCTGAGCGGGCCTGCCTGACCGTCGGGTTCGTGCCCGACGGTTCGGGTCAGTTCATCACGACGACATTTGGACACGCATCATGAACCATGCTATCACGCAACTGGGCCGGGCCCTGCTGGCGACTGCCCTGCTCTGGGGTATGAGCAGCGCTTCTGCCACGACCGCCCCGGCCTCCGAACCCGACCCCGAAGCAGCGACAGAGGCGGGCAGCGCGCCGGCGGCCGGGAAATCTTCCACGGCCGATCACTCCAAGTTCGAGGCGCTGAACGAGGACTTTGCAACCGGCCCGGAGGTCACCGAGGCCTGCCTGCAATGCCATACCGAGGCGGCCAAGCAGGTGCAGAGAACCAAGCACTGGACCTGGGAATACCTCAATCCGGTCACCAAGCAGAAGCTCGGCAAGAAGAACGTCATCAATAACTTCTGCACCTCCATTTCGACCAATCAGACCTTCTGCAGTGCCTGTCATGTCGGCTACGGCTGGAGCGACGACAGCTTCGATTTCACCTCCGAGACCAACGTCGACTGCCTCGCCTGCCACGACACCACGGGCAAGTACAAGAAGATTCCCGGGCTGTCGGGCCATCCGAACTATGAACGCATGGAATGGCCACCGCACTCCGGCAAGTTCCGCGACCCCGTGGATCTGAAGCAGATCGCGCAGAACGTCGGCAAGACCAGCCGCAAAACCTGCGGTGCCTGTCACTTCTACGGGGGCGGAGGAAACGCCGTGAAGCACGGGGACCTGGACAACTCCCTGGAAGAGCCGCTGCGCTATCTGGATGTTCACATGGACGCGCAGGGACTCGATTTCAGCTGCGGGAAATGCCACCTGAGTGATTCTCACGAAGTCACCGGCAGCCGCTATGCTCCGACCGCCGCCGACGACCAGGGTATCCTGATACGCGGCAAGCAGGAGGACAGGAATCCGACCACCTGTGTGGCCTGTCACGGCAACGAGCCCCACGACGGCAACACTTTCGTGACCGCGAAGCTCAACGCCCACACCGACCGCATTGCGTGTCAGACCTGCCACATCCCGGAGTTCGCGCGCGGCAACGTCTCCACCAAGATGACCTGGGACTGGTCGACGGCCGGAAAGCTGGACGAAGAGGGCCATCCCTTCAAGCAGCTGGCCAGCGACGGTCGGGTCAGCTACGACAGCAAGAAGGGGCATTTCACCTTCGATCGCTATGTGATCCCGGAATACGTCTGGTTCAACGGCAATGTCGAGTTCACCCTATTTGGCGACAAGGTCACCGACGACAAGGTCAAGATCAACGCGTTCCAGGGCAGCGCCGGCGACCCCGATTCGCGGATCTGGCCCGTCAAGGTCTTCCGCGGCAAGCAGCCCTATGACGTCGGCAATGAAACGCTGGCGGTGTTCCACACTGCGGGCAAGGACGACGCGGCCTACTGGGGCAACTTCGACTGGGACAAGGCGCTCGAGGTCGGCATGCGCTCTCAGGGCGTGGAATACAGCGGCGAGATGAAGTTCGTGGAGACCGAGATGAGCTGGCCCATCACGCACATGGTGGCACCCAAGGAGGACGCCCTGTCCTGTCAGCAGTGCCACAAGGAAAACGGGCGTCTGGAGGCGATCACCGGCATCTATATGCCGGGCCGCAACAACACGCCCCTGATTGACAGGCTCGGCTGGACCCTGGCGCTGCTGACCCTGGTCGGCGTGCTGGTCCATGGCGGCATCCGCTACATCATGAGCAAGAGAGGCTGAACCCATGGCGGAAAGAATCTACATCTTCAAGCGCTTCGAACGTTTCTGGCACTGGTCCCAGGCCGCGCTGATCATCTTCCTGCTCATCACCGGCTTCGAGGTCCACGGCTCGTACCACTTCCTGGGCTACAAGGACGCGGCGACCTATCACACCGCCGCGGCCTGGACCCTGGTGGCCCTGTGGGTGTTCGCCATCTTCTGGCATTTCACCACCGGTGAATGGCGCCAGTACATTCCGACCATGGAGAAGGTGCAGGCCATGCTTCGCTACTACCTGACCGGTATCTTCACCCACGCCCCGCACCCGTTCCGGCAGACGACCCTGCGCAAGCACAATCCGCTGCAGCGCCTGGCGTATCTGTTCGTGCTGGTGCTGATCAATCCGCTGATCTGGATCACCGGCTGGCTCTACCTGTTTTACAGTGCCTGGAGCGACTGGGGCGTTTCGTGGTTGAGCCTGGAATACGTCGCCATGTTCCACGTGATCGGCGCCTTCATGATGCTGATCTTCCTGATCGCCCACGTCTATCTGGGCACTGCCGGCCATACGCCCACCGCCCACATCAAGGCGATGATCACCGGCTGGGAAGAGGTCGAGGACGAGGGCAATCAGCCCTAGGACATTGACGATCAGGGGACATCGGACGCAACGCGCGAGCCTGGACCTGATCCGGGCTCTTGCTGCTTCGCTCGTGCTGATCAGCGCGGCTTCTGCCGCCGAGCCGCCCTCCTCCCGGCCGAACGCCGAGGCGATACCGCACGTCGATACCAGGGCGAAAGAGAATTTTCGCTCCTATCAGCTCGCCGGCAAGCACAAGGCCTTCGCCATCGCGCCGGGAGGCGTGTGGGCCTGGCAGGCCGACGCCGGCTCCCCCGAGCAGGCGGAACGGCTGGCCCTGAAAACCTGTCAGGAGAACACCCGCCAGAAGTGCGTTCTCTACGCCCTGAATGACGATGTCGTGTTTGACCGCGAGGGCTGGCCCAGGCTCTGGGGGCCCTATGCAAGCGAGCGCAACGCCGCCGAGGCACCGACCGGCTCGAGGGTGGGCGAGCGCTTTTACGACCTGGTCTACCGCGAGGCCGACGGCTCGCCCACCTCGCTGAGCGCGGCGAGAGGCAAAATCCTGCTGCTGCACTTCTGGGGCTCCTGGTGCCCGCCCTGCCTGCGCGAATTCCCCGCCCTGCAGAAGCTCCGCCGGCAGCTCGAGGCGAGCCTGGGCGAGGAGGTGCAAATGGTTCTGCTGCAGGTCAGAGAGCCCTTCGACGAAGCCCGGCTCTGGGCCGAGGCCAACGGCTTCACGGACCTGCCCCTGTTCGACTCCGGCAGCAGCGGCAGCGACGACACCGACCTCGATCTCGCGCAGGGTGGAGCGATCGAAGACCGCAAGATCGGCCGGGCCTTCCCGAGTAGCTACGTCCTGGATCGCCGGGGCGTGGTCGTATTCTCCCACGCCGGTCCCGTGGAAGACTGGCTCGAATATCTGCCATTCTTCCAGCACGCTGTCCGACACACCGAGACCCCGTAGCCGGGTGAGGCGCCAATCCGGCAGGGCGAGCCACCAAGCTGTCATCGCGTACGCAGTGGAGCAATCTCCATGCAACACCCGCAGCGCCACTGAGACCGGTACGCCGAGGCAATCAGTCGAAGGATTCAGCTTCCAGCTCCAGGTAGATGCGGTAAGCATTGCCCCGGTTGCTGGCATCGAAGGCCGGCAGGTGTTCGTAGCGGGACCAGTCGGCTTCGCGGTAGGCCTGATCGAAGGGAATGAACTCGGCGACGGCGCGGCCCATCAGCCGGCGCACGTACTCGATGTAATCGCGTGTCGCGGGGATCGCCTCCTCGATGTCGTCCGACGCTTCGCCGTGCCCGGGGATGACAAAGCGCGGCGGAGGCTCGAGATGCGCCAGCTCCCCAAGCCCCTGAAGCCAGTGCCGCGTGTCGGTATAGGGGCTGTCGAGAAACGGGACCCGGCCCTTGTAGATGACGTCGCCGCTGAACAGCACATTGTAGTCCTTCACCCGCATCATGCTGTCCCCGGGTGCGTGCGCCGGCCCCATGTGCTTGACCGAAAAAGCCACACCGCCGACCTCGAAGTTCAGAGAACCACCGAAGGTGTGGTCCGGCGGGACGATGTAGGTGTCCTCGTCGACCCAGGGAAACAGGGCTTCGCGACGCTGCGCGAGACGCCGTTCGGCATCCTCGCCCTGGGTGGCCCGACTGCCTCCGACGTAGCCGAGCGCCTGCCGCTGTGCCCACACCGGCGGATCACCTGCATATTCCTCGAATGCCTGCAGACCGTAGACGTGATCGGCGTGATAGTGACTGATGACGATCCGTTCCACCGGCTGATCGGTGACCTCGCGAATGCGCTGCAGCAACCGGTAGCCCAGGGCCGGGGTCCCCAGAGCGTCGAAGACAACCACCCCGCCGCCGGTCACCACGAAGCCGGCATTCGAGGTGTGGCCCTCGTTTTCCGCATCCGGCACGCCGGACAGTCCGATCACGTAATAAACGGGCGCGCCCGGCGCCTGATGCAGCTCAAACGGAAGGCTGACCGCGCCGTAAGGCGTCGGCACGGGCGCACCGTCTCCGCCGGGCTGCGCCCCGACGGTGCCGGCAACGGTCAGCAGCAGCGCGCCCAGACCTCCCAAAACGCGGGTGACGGACAATGACATGGCTCCTCCGCAACGCCCCCTCGCGCTTTCATGCTCGGACCCGCCCGCGATGCCCGCATTGAAAATCATCAATGCACCCGGACCCGCGCGGTGGCGCGCCGCGGCCCGCGGAGTGCTAGTCTTGTGACCCGGCCCGAGCCACCGAGGAGAGCAGCATGCCTTCAGACCGTCCGTACCGCGTCGAGCACGACAGCATGGGTGAAATCAGCGTTCCCGCGTCCGCCCTGTACGGCGCGCAGACACAGCGCGCCGTCGACAACTTCCCGATCAGCGGGCTGCGCATGCCGCGGGCCTTCATACGCGCACTGGGTCTGGTCAAGGCCGGCGCGGCCCGGGCCAATGCGAGACTCGCGCAGCTGGACGCCGAAACCGCCGAGGCCATCATCGCCGCCGCCGAGCAGGTGGCCCGGGGCGATCACGACGACCACTTTCCGGTCGACGTGTTTCAGACCGGCTCGGGAACCAGCACCAACATGAACGCCAACGAGGTCATCGCCCGCCTCGCTTCGCAGGCGCTCGGCAGACCGGTGCACCCGAACGATCAGGTCAACCGCGGTCAGAGCAGCAACGACGTGATTCCCACGACAATCCACGTCAGCGCCCGGCTGCTGTGCCAGGAGCTGCTGCTGCCGTCGCTGGACGAATTGCTGGGCCAGGTCGATGCACGCGCCGCCGAGCTCGAGCACGTGGTCAAGACCGGGCGCACGCATCTGATGGATGCCCTGCCCGTCACCTTTGGCCAGGAGCTCGGCGCCTGGAGCGCACAGCTGCGCCAGGGCGTACAACGTCTCCAGGAAGTGATGCCGCGACTCGAGCGGCTGGCGGCCGGAGGCACGGCCGTCGGCACCGGGGTCAACGCACACCCGGACTTCGCGGCGCGCTTTGCCGAAGCCCTGAGCGCCTCCACGGGCATTGCCTTTGGCCCGCAGGACGATCTGTTCGCCGCGCTTTCCGGCCAGGACACCGCGGTCGAGCTCAGCGGTGAGCTGCGCGGCCTGGCCGTCACCCTGATGAAAGTCGCCAACGATCTGCGCTGGATGAACAGCGGGCCGCTGAGCGGTCTGGCCGAGATTGCCCTGCCGGCACTGCAGCCCGGCAGCAGCATCATGCCGGGCAAGGTCAACCCCGTGATTCCGGAAGCGGTGGCGATGGTCTGCGCACAGGTCATGGGCAACGACGCCACGATCGCCATCGCCGGCCAGTCGGGCAACTTTCAGCTCAACACCATGCTGCCGGTCATCGCCTACAACCTGCTGCAGAGCATCGCGTTGCTCGCCGGTGCCGCCCGGGTGCTGGGACCAAAGGCGGTGGCCGGCTTCAGGGTCAACGAAGACCGTGTGCAAGCCGCATTGTCAAGAAACCCCATTCTGGCGACGGCGCTGAATCAGGCCATCGGTTATGACAGAGCCGCTGAAATCGCCAAGCGGGCCTACGCCGGAAACCGGCCGGTGCGGGACGTGGCCGCCGAAATGACGGACCTCTCCAGCGAAGAGCTGAGCCGCCTGCTAGACCCGGTGCGACTCGCGCGGCCGGGGGACTGACCCTTCTCCCGCGCGCGTGGCGGCCTCAGGCCGGCCGCGCTCGCCCCGGCAACGGCTCACTCGTCGGGTGAGACCTGCGCGTAGTTCAAGGCGGCCACCAGTGCGACGCCGCCGATGATATTGCCGCTGAGCACCGGCACGAAGAAGTCCACCACAGCCGCCCTGAGCGAGATTGCGTCCGCGGCGAGGCTGTAGAAGACCTGGGTCGAGCCGGCGATAATATGCGGGAAGCCGGCGACGCCGATCAGATAAGTGATGATGATGATCACCCCGACGCGGGCCGTTTCCGCGGCCGGCAGCAGCCACACCATGAGGGCGATCAGCCAGCCCGCGAACAGCGCCCCGACGAACACTTCGCTGAACTCGGGCCCGGTTGCGTGCAGCGCGACGGCGGCCAGCGCTGCCGTCTGGCCCGGATCGAACAGATCCACATGATAGATCCCCACACCGAATATCAGCGTGCCGAGAAAATTTGCGCCCAGCACCACCGACCAGAGGCGCAGCATGTTCCAGAGCACTTCCAGCCTGCCCACCCTGAGAACGTGTATCACCGGTGTCAGCGTATTCTCGGTGAACAGCTGCTGGCGCCCGAGAATGACGATGAGAAAGCCGACCGAATAGCCGAGCTTCGAGATCAGGGGTCGCCACGGAGCGTCGGGCAGCGCCGCCTGCAACAATGCCTCGGCGATCAGGGAAAAGCCCATCGACAGGCCGGCGGCCAGGCCCGACCAGAACAACGCTGCGTTGCGCCGCTTGAGCTCATCTTCGGCTTCGTGGCGAATCGCTTCGAACACCACCACGGCCCGGGGCGCCGAGCGACGCGCGGCGTCCCGCTGCTCAGCACCGGATAATCCGGCTTCCGACTGTTCCCTGCGCATGGTGCCTCCCGGCGATATCGACCCCGGCGAGACCGGGGCGCGCAACCGCGAAGCGTACCGGTGTACCCTCGGCCTCATCAATCTTTTGTTCGACCTGCCGGTTACGGACCGGCACCGGGGCCGCGTCAGGGCACCCGCACATCGCGCACCGCCCATACACTGAAGGCCGCCCACCGCTTGTAGCCGTACGCTGCAGGAGCGTCGATCTTCCGTCATTGCGTTTTTTCAATGAAGCTCCCTCGACCGTCAAATACTCTTCCTGCGCAGTTGATTGAGTCGTTCAAACTAAGCTGTTGTCCGCGCTATTTTGTCCGGCCGGACGACCGAGGAGATCAGATTATGAGCCGTCCGGGTACATGCCGAGTCATCCTGTCGAGCCTGCTGATCGCAGGCACCAGCGCGGTGCTGAACGCCGCGCCCCTGGGTCTTCCACCGGTGCCGATCCCCGAAGGCAATACCCAGACACCCGCCAAGATCGCACTCGGCGACCGGCTGTTTCACGATGAGCGCTTCAGCAGCGACGGCAAGGTGAGCTGCGCGACCTGCCACGAGCAGGAGAAAGCCTTTACCGACCACAAGCGCGTCTCCGAGGGCCACAATGGCCTGCTCGGCACCCGCAATGCGCCGACGGTGATCAATGCGGCGTACATGGAGACGCTGTTCTGGGACGGTCGCGAGCCCGATCTGGAGGGGCAGTCCACGCAGCCTGCAATCAATCCAGTGGAAGGCGGCCTGCCGAGCCACGAAGCGTTGGTGGAAATGATCCGCAACGATCCCTCGTACGTGAAGGCATTCAAGGAGGTGTTCGGCGTCGAGGCCGACGAGATCACGATTGATCACTACGCCAAGGCGATTGCCGCCTTCGAACGCACCCAGATCGCCGGCGACTCGCCCTTCGACCGCTACCAGTTCGGCGGCGACAAGTCGGCCATGAGCGAAGCGGCGATCCGGGGCCTGGAGGTGTTCACCGGCCAGGGTCGCTGTGTGTCCTGCCATATCATCGAAGAAGACCAGGCCCTGTTCACGGACAACCGCTTCCATAACATCGGTGTGGGGTTCAAGAACATCCAGGGGCGCGTGGGCGAGATCGCCGAAGAGTTCCTCAAGGCCAAGAACGCCGGCGCGGATGTCGACAAGACCGTGCTCGCCGACCCGGATGCCTCGGAGCTGGGGCGCTTCGCGGTGAGCGAGGACATCAACAAGGTTGGGGCCTTCAAGACCGCCACGCTGCGCAATATCGAGCTGACCCCGCCGTACATGCACGACGGCAGCCAGAAGACGCTGGAAGACATGGTGGAGTTCTACAACAACGGCGGCCGCGTCAATGAGGACGATCCGTTCTCGCCCTTCCTGAGCGGCGGGATCCGGCCCCTGAATCTCTCCGAGCAGCAGAAGAAGGACCTGATCGAGTTTCTCAAGGCGCTGACCAGCCCCAGCGTCGCCGAGCAGGTGACCAGCGTCGAAGTCATTGAAGTGAAGGAGACCCCATGAGCAACATGAACCGCAGAAAGTTTCTCAGGAACAGCGGCGCGGTCCTCGCCGCCAGCAGCCTGCCCTTGAGCCTGGTCGAGATCGCCTTCGGCAAATCGGCGCCGGAGAACTTCTCCTTCGCCTTTATTTCCGACTCCCACATCACCCACGTCAAGGGCAAGGAGTTCGTGCGCAACTGGGACCGCGGGCTGATCCGCGCCGTCGCCGAAGCCAATCTGCTCGAACCGCGCCCCGACTTCATCTTCTATGGCGGCGATATCGCCCAGCTTGGTCTCCCGGAGGAGATCGATCACGGCCTGGAGCTGCTCAGCGCATTGCGCGGCGACGTGCATTACGTCATGGGCGAGCACGACTACTACGTGGATCTGGGCGAGCACTGGCGCAAGCGGCTGGGTCCCGAGCACTACAGCTTCGACCACAAGGGCGTGCACTTCGTGGTGCTCAACAGCATTCTGACCTACGACGACTGGACCTTCAATAAATGGGATACGGCGATGCGGCGCATGAAGGAAATGGCGCGCCTGGACAACCCGCAGGGCTCGCCGTTCATGGTCGGCGAAGAGCAACGGGAGTGGCTGCGCAAGGACCTCGCCCAGGTCAGCAAGAACACCCCGATCGTGGTGATGTCCCACTCCCCAATACAGAAGATCTACAAGGGCTGGAACTTCTGGACCGACGATGCCGAGCAGGTCCAGGAGCTACTCAAGCCCTTCGACAAGGTCACAGTGCTCTACGGGCACGTGCATCAGATTCAGTACAACCAGATCGGCAATATCAGCTTCAATTCCGCCATGGCGACCGCCTGGCCCTGGCCCTATCCGTCCAGCTTCACCCAGGAGGCCAGCTATCTGCCCAAGCTGACAGTGGAAATGAACCGCGCCGACCCCTTCTTCGAGCGCGATGCCACCGGCTGGCAGTTCATCAACATGCACACCGGTGATGCGGATGTGCACTATGCGCTTCCAGACAACCGCAACCGGACGGTCGCCTTCGACGAAGCCAAGGGCCGCCCGGTCGACACCCATTATCAGCCGGACTCCGAGCGCATCCCGCCGCAGCGGCACTATTGAATCGAGGCAGAGGAGCTGACATGAAAGCTAACCATTTGAGAACCGTCGCCGTCACCGCTCTGCTGCTTGCGGCACAGCCGCAGACGGCCCACTCGGACGAATTCACCGAAGCCGATCTGGAGCGCTGGAGACAGCAGTACCTGTCGGTGGTGGATGAAGGCGAAAAGCTGTTCCACGGCGGCTTCGAGAGCGAGAACACGGTCTCCTGCGACCAGTGTCATCCGGATGCCTCCAATACGCACCCCGAGACCTACCCGAAATTCCAGCAGCAGCTCGGCAAGGTCGCCGTGTTGGCGGAGATGATCAACTGGTGCATCGAAAACCCGCTGGAGTCGGATCCCTTGGCGCTGGACGATCCGCGCATGATCGCCATGCAGGCCTACATCACGGAGCAGCGCCGCAAAGTACCACTGACCCCCGGCAAGCACTGAGCTGGCGCTCATGCCGCCATGAAAGCAGGCCGCGGGCGCGACACGGAATCACGCGAGGTGCAGAAACGTCTGGGGTCAGGCGGGCCGCTTTCCGTGCATCCGTCGCCTGGCGCGTCTGATCCCTCCGCCGGTCGGGATATCCCGCAGCCTCGCGCTGCAGCGCGACATTGCGAGCGCTCGAGCGCGCCTCAATCCCCGCGCCGGCGATGACGGAATCCAGCGACAACTCCGGACGCGTGATTCTGGGCCTGTTCGACGATGAAGCCAGGGCGGAGCGCGCGTTGCGCAACCTCATCGAGCACAATTTCCCCATGGACATGATCTCCGTTCTGGGCAGGGCCCAGAGCAGCGGTGATGATCCCCTGGGCCTGTATTACACCACCCCGGGTGAACGCATCCGTGGCTGGGGCAAAATGGGGGCCTTCTGGGGTGGCGTCTGGGGGCTTTTGAGCGGCGCAACCGGGATGTTTCTGATCCCCGGCCTGGGACCGGTGCTGGCCGCCGGGCCGGTGGTCGAGGCTATTGTCGCGAGCATCGCCGGGGCCGGTGTCGGAGGCGGGGTGATGGCCGGCGCCGGTGCCCTGTCTCACCTGGTGGTTATCATGCGGCGCATGGGCATCCCAGAGGACCAGCTCGAGTCGGTCAGGGAAGCCATCGAAGGCGGCGCCCATGTCGTCATGCTGCGGGTGGACCTCGGCGAGGTGAGGCGCTGGCGCCAGCTTCTGGAGGCAGTAGGCGCCGCAGACGTGGTTGTGTTTCCCTTCCACAGCCTGGTGGGCTGACGCGCGTCAACGCCCAGGACGTGGGTGAACCTGCGCTGCGCGACAAGGTCAGCGAAATGCTGGCCGGCGAGCCGGCGCTCCTGGAATACCGACCCGCCGTCGAAGCGGGCGGACCGCGGGAACTGACAAGAGACCCCGGTCCCGCGGTCGCGACAATCGAAGCCAGTGTTGAGGACACCGTGGTCCGGTTGAGCGGCCGAGCCGAGGGCGCGGACGGCAACTCCCGGGACGCCGGAGGAGACGCCAATCGGTACGACTACCTACCGCGGGCCACGCGTACGTTGGACGGCGCGCGCGGTGCGGTCGGCAAGCCTGCGGGGACGTGTTCACGGCAGCCCGCCGGGCGGCATGAGGCTTTGTCGCGCCCGAACGGTGTCAGTCACGGAAAGCCGGCCGGCGAACATTGAAATTCATCAATGTCCATGACGTCCGGCTCTTCTAGTATCGGAGTCTGTGCGAACGCGCGTCCGGTTCTCGTTTGCCGAAGCAGCCTACAAACACGCTTGCGAGGGAGAGAGACATGCTGAGAAGCGTCCGGGAAATCATCGGTTACAGGCTCCTGGCCAGCGACGGGGAGATCGGTACCTGCACCGATTTTCTGTTCGACGATCGGGACTGGGTGGTGCGCTACATGGTCGCGGACACACGCAAGTGGCTGCCCGGCCGGAAGGTCCTCATCTCACCCGCTTCGCTGGGCGAGCCCGACTGGAACAGCCGGCTGTTCCCGGTCAGCCTGAGCCGCGGGCAAATCCGGGAGAGTCCGGCGCTCGACGAGCACGCGCCCGTGTCGCGGCAGTACGAACGCACCTATCACGAGTTTCTCGGCTACGGTCTTTACTGGGAAGGGACCGGCCTGTGGGGCGCTTACCCTGACCCGTCCGGCATCGTCCATCCGGTTCCCGGCGCATCGGAGCTACCCGAGCCGGAGTCGGGGCAGGGCCATCTGCGCTCCGTGAACGAGCTGCACGGTTACCAGGTTCACAGCAGCGACGACGAGTTCGGCATGGTGGAAGACTTCGTCGTCGACGATCACAGCTGGGCCATCGAGTGGCTGGTCGTCGACACCCGCCGCTGGCTCCCGGGTCGCAAGGTTCTGGTGTCACCCGAGTGGACCGAGTCGGTGGACTGGGTGGAACGCCGGGTCGACTTTGCCGTCACGAGCGAGCAGATCAAAAACAGCCCGGATTACGACCCGGGCGCACCGATCAATCGAGAATACGAGGCGAACCTGTATGACTTCTACGGCCGACCCAAGCGGCGCTAGCGTCCTGCCACCGGCCCCGGACTCCTCGATACCGGACCCGAAGAAGCCGCCGGCGGAACCGCCGGGGCCGGACGAGCCGCCGGTCGAGCCCCCTGGCCCGCACGAGCCGCCGGTCAAGCCGCCGGGCCCCAAAGAGCCGCCCATGGAGCCGCCGGACTCGGACGAGCCCCCGGTTAAGCCGCCGAATCCGGACGAGCCTCCGCCGATGCGCTCCATTGCGTGCATCCGCGCATCCTGACAGCCAAGGAACCCGGCACGGGGAGCAGACGATGGCAACGAAGCTGCTGGTGCTCTACTACGGCATGTACGGGCACGTCGAGACCATGGCGCGCGCGGTGGCCGGGGGTGAAGGAGCTTCTCAACATGGATGAGATCACCGGCGGATCACCCTGGCGAAGGCCAACGGCAGCCGCCAGCCGAGCGAAAACGAGCCGGCGATTGCACGTTTCCAGGACCGGCACGTCGGCGCTTTCAGCCCCTGGCTCGCGGGCCGACCCCGCGACTGAGCACCGGCGCCGCCTCAGGCGCTTGCAGCCTTGCGCAGCTCTTCTTCGACCATGCCTCTGAACAGAGGGATCTTGTAGGCGTTCTTCGACATCGGTGTGGCGTCGGCGACTGCCGCGCGGGCGGCGTCGCGGATCAAACCCTCGTCCAACGTCTTGCCGCGGATGACCGCCTCGGTGGCCTGCGAGCGCCAGGGTACCGGAGCAGCGCCGGAGAGCACCACGCGGCAGTCCCGCAGCCGGTCACCGTCCCTTACCAGGGCCAGGGCGCAGCCGGCGATGGCGAAATCCCAGGAGCGGCGCGTACGGATCTTGCGGTAGCTGCTGTAGAGCCCCGAGGGCGGCGCCGGCAGCAGGATCTCTACGATCACCTCGCCGGGTTTCAGCACCGTCTCCCGGGTCGGGTTTTCGGCCGGCGGCATGTGCAGCCCGCTCACCGGCAGACGGCGCGCGCCACCGGGCCCGACGATCTTGACCTCGGCGTCCAGGCTGACCAGGGCCGGCGCCGTGTCCGAGGGGTGCACGATGAAGCAGTTCGCACCGCCGAAGATGCAGTGGTACTGGTTCTCCCCGTTCACGGCGAAGCACTTGTACCCGCCCTTGCGCAGGCAGTGAAAATCGCCGCGGTAATACCAGCAGCGCGGCTTCTGGCAAAGATTGCCGCCGAGCGTCCCCTGGTTGCGAAGCTGCGGGCTGGCGACCTCGCCGGCGGCCTGGGCGAGGCCCGGGTAGCGCTCCCGGATCACCGGATCCCCGGCGATCCGGGAGATGGTCGTCATGGCCCCTATCGCGAGCCCGCCGCCTTCGATCTCGCGCACCCCGGCGAGCCCCTCGAGGCCGGCCAGACTGACCAGGGTCCCGGTGGAGAAGACGCCGTCGCGCAGGCAGCCGAGCAGGTCCGTGCCGCCGGCGTGCACGCTGGCGTCGCCGGCGGCGAGTCGGGTGACGACGTCCTGCAGGTGCGTCGGTCGTATGTAGGCGAAGGGTGGGAACATGCTCAGTCCTCCTGGCTGCCGAGCTGAGCGACCAGCGTGAGCGGGTTGATCGGCGTATCACGCATGCGCACGCCGACCGCGTGATAGACGGCGTTGGCGATCGCCCCGGCGGTGGGGATGGTCACCGGCTCGCCCAGCCCCTTGGCGCCGACGATGTTGGCCTGCTCATCGGACAGGCGCACGGGCTCGGACACGACCTCGGTCGGCACGTCCAAGGCAGTGGGCAGCTTGTAGTCGTGCCAGTTTTTGTTGCACAGCTTGCCGGTGGGCCCGTCCAGGACGCGGAATTCGGTTCGCGCGAATCCCACCCCCATGGTCACCCCGCCCACCAGCTGGCCGTCCCAGGTCAGGCGGTTGATCACGCGACCGCTCTCGTTGGTCCCGAGCATGCGCAGCAGGCGAACCTCGCCAGTCAGGGAGTTGACCTCCACTTCGCAGAACTGGGCGGCAAAAGGTGTGATGCTGACATCCTGGGGATTCGGCTGCCGCTCGCCGATGCCCACCACCACCTTCTGTTTCTTCAGACCGCCCACCTCGGTGATCTTCAGACTTTCGAGCCCGTCCGCGGTGCGCAGCCGGTTACCGGCGAACAGGATCTCGCCGCGCTCGCGCCCGAGCTGCGATGCTGCCATGTCCATCAGCTGGTCCTTGACCGACAGGCAGGCGCGTCGCACCGCGGGAGCTTCGGTGGGCACGGTCTTGCTGCCGCCCGAGGGGGTTGCGTATTGGGTGGTTGCGGTGTCCGCGTGCTCGATCTGGATAGCGTCGGGGTCCAGGCCGAGCTCCTCGGCCACCACCATGGCCATCGCCGTTTTCGTCCCCGTCCCGATGTCCGAGGCCCCCATGTTGAGATTGACTGTGCCGTCGGCGTTGAGCCGCAGAATAACGGTGGAAGGGGGCCCGCCGTCGCCCACGAACCAGTTGGCCGCCGCCATGCCCACGCCCCGCCTGAGGTGTCCCTCGCGGTGCGCTTCGGCCGTGCGCCGCGCTTCCTGCCAGCCGAACGCCTCGGCGCCCTGCTCGATGCACAGCCGCAGCCCGTCGGTGGTGTAGGGCTTGTCGTCGCGGGCCTGGGTGCCCGCGGGGATGTTGCGCAGCCTGAGCGCCACCGGATCCACGCCGAGCTGCTCGGCCAGCGCGTCCATCGTCTGCTCCATGGCCCAGGAACACTGCACGTAGCCGGGCGCACGGAACGGCCGCGCCGGCTGTGCATTGATGTAGACGTCGGTCAGCTCGGTGCTGACATCCGGGCACAGATATAGATCCTTGGCCAGCCAGTCAAGCAGGGCGGTGCCCCCGGCCGCATAGGCGCCGCTCGCCCCGATACCCGTGAAGCGGATAGCGGTGAGCGCGCCGTCGCGTCTCGCGCCCGCCTTGACGGTCATGGTGGTCGGCGGCCGGTTGCCCATGCTGAGCAGGGTCTGCTCACGGGTGAGGAACAGCTTGACCGGCCGGTTGATGCGTCTTGCGAGCAGCGCGGCGACGATCGAATACTTGTCGGTGCGCAGCTTTGAGCCGAAGGCCCCACCGACATAGTGGCCGATGACGCGGACCCGCGACAACGGGAGATCGAGCACTTCGGCCACCCTGGCCTGCACGGCGTAAACACCCTGGGTCGATTCCCAGACGGTGAGCCGGTCACCGTCCCAGCGCGCCACGCAACCGTGCGGTTCCAGGGGGGTCTGCATCTCGGCGGCCGTCCGGTAGGTGTTCTCGACCACCACGTCGGCGGCCGCGAAGCCGCGTTCAACGTCGCCCCGCTGGTAGCTCGAGGTCTTGGCGCGGTTGCCCTCGGGATGAACCTCGGGTGCGCCCGGCTCCAGGGCCGCCAGCTCATCGGAGACGAACGGCAGCGTCTCGTACTCGACCTGGATCTCGCGCAGCGCGTCAAAGGCACGATAGGGCGACTCGGCCGCTACCGCCGCCACCAGATCGCCCTCGAAGCGGCAGGCGTCCTGAAACAGCTTACCCTCGAAGTCGTCGGCGTAGTCCCAGTCGAGGTTGTCATCGGGCGTGTTGCGGCTGATCACCGCGTAGACGCCACGCATGGCTTCGGCCGCCGAGGTATCCACCGACACCACCCTGGCGTTGGCATGCGGACTTCCCAGCAGCGCCCCGTAGACCATCCCGGGCAGCACCACGTCGGAGGGAAACACGGCCGCGCCACTGACACGCTCGTAGCCGTCGACCCGCGGCCGCCGCTCGCCCACCACGCGGGTGCTGTCACCCCAGCTTTCCGGCGCGCCGGTGGCACCGGCTTCCGGTGCCTGCGGAAACCTCGGCTGACCTTCGATTTCGCCTTCGTCGTCGGCCATGGCTCAGCCCTTCCTGCGCTTCGCGGCGTCGGCCACAGCGTTGAAGATGTGTGCATAGGCGCCGCAGCGGCACAGGTTCCCGCTCATACCGGTGCGTATCTCCTCGAACGAGGGGCTCGGGTTGCGGCGCAGCAGGCCCTCCGCGGCCACGATCTGGCCGGGTGTGCAGTAGCCGCACTGCAGACCGTCCTCCCTGACGAAGCTCGTCTGGACCTGACCGAGGCGCTCCCCGTCCATCAGCCCTTCGGCCGTCTCGATGCGCCGTCCCTCCGCCTCGACCGCGAGGGTCAGGCAGGCATAACGCGGCAAGTCGTCGATGAGCACGGTGCAGGAGCCGCACTCGCCGCGCTCGCAGCCGATCTTGGCAGCCGTCAGCCCGAGTCGCTCGCGCAGCACGTAAAGAAGCGTCCAGCGCGGCTCCACCAGCAACTGGTGGGCTCGCCCGTTGACATCCAGCGTCACCCGCACCGCTTCACCGACGGCCGGAATCTTCTCCGCCTGCCCGGCGGCGCCGAGCGCGTTGCGACTGACCGCGAGCGTCACGGTCCCGGCACCGAACGACTGGATGAAGGCTCTGCGTGTAAACCCGGGCCACTCGGGACCGTCATGCTCCCGCTCGTCCTCGTGGGTTGTGTCGTTCATCGCCCCTCCCCTGAATCAGTGCAGGCCATCGCGACCGGCACAGCTGCTCCGCCGTGAATCACCCCGCATGCTGATCATGTCTCGGTGGGCACGCATTGCGATTTGTCAATGGAGCGCAGGGGATCGGCGCGGCCGGAACCGCAGTCATTGAGAGGTTGCACTGGCAAAGCGGGCTGACCACCATAGAGGGCCGAATTCAACCGGCCCCATTCATTCATGGCAAAATTGGATTACGTCTTCGACGGCACACGCGATAACTTCGAGCAACTGGTCATCGCGAACTCCCACAAGGGACTGGTGCTGGCCAACTACTGGACGCCCGGCGCGGCCCCCTGTTTCAAGCTGTGGCACGACCTGGAAAAACTCAGCCAGGAATTTCAGGGACGCTTTCTGCTGGTCAACATCAACACCGACAGCCAGAAGTGGCTGGCGAGGGAGAAGGGCATCACCAGCGTGCCGACCATCAAGCTCTACCGTAACGGCGTGGTGGTGGAATCCGTCTACGGCGCGTATTCCGAGGCTTCGCTGCGGGCCACCATTGAAAAGCACGCTCCCGTCGCCAGACCCCCGGAGGTGATTCGCGCCATCAGGGCCTATCAGGCGGGCCAGCCCGAGGACGCTCTCAAGATACTGGTCAACGCGGGGATCAGGGAGCCGGGCAACGCCGAGGTCCACGCCACGGCGGTACGGCTGTTGCTGCGCGAGGGCCGCTATGCCGACATTGAAAGCTATGTCGCCCATCTGCCCGAGGCTGTCAGAGCCCTGCCCGACATCGACAGGATGCGCACCCACGCCCACGTGCTGCGGCTGGCGGCAGACGCGCCGTCCATCGAGACCCTGGAGGCCCGGCTGGAAAAAGATCCCGACGATCCCGAGGCGGGATTGCAGCGAATCGCCCTCGCCGTCACCGCGGATGATCACCGTACTGCCTTTGAAGGCCTGCTGCATCAGCTGAGCAACGCCCGACAGACCGATCGGGGGTTTCTCCACAAGATCGTGCGAAACCTGTTCGCCCTGCTCGGCGAGGAGAACGAACTCGCCCGACATTACACAAAGCTGTACCGCGAGCGCCTCCGAGCCAACCGCGGCTGAGCGGTGCAGTCGCGCCGGGCGCGCGATCGTCGCTCACCACCGGGGCGGGGCATACCGCCCAGGCTTTCGCGCTGAGTATCCGGGCATTGCGAAATTTCAATGAATCCGGATGCCCGCAGTGTTTCCCTTGAAGCTCACCAGTCGTGCCGTGCCGCAGGGCTCGGCTCAGCACCTTTCAGGAGGGAGGATGAGCGCATGAGCAAACCACTGGATGTCTACGACCAGCTGCGCAACTTGCTGATCGAAAACGGCGCGACGCCCGAGGACATGGACCGCTTCGACACCGTGGTATCAAGGCGGCGCTTCTTCGGTCGCGTCGGGCGCGGCAGTGCAGCGCTGGCCCTGCTCGGCTTCGGGGCGGGGACCGAAGTGGCCTTGAAGGGTCTGTTCGGACGCGGCATGATTCCCGCTGCCTGGGCCGAGGAGGCTGCCGAAATCGAGGGCAAACCGGGCATGATCGTCCACAACCACCGCCCCGTGAACGGCGAGTTCCCCCCGCACCTGCTGGACGACACAGTCACTCCGACCAAGCACCACTTCGTGCGCAACAACGGCCTGGTCCCGGAACGCGCGCACAATCAGGATCCGCAGGGCTGGACGCTCACCATCGACGGTGAGGTGCACAACACCCTGAAGCTCAGTCTCGACGAGCTGATGCAGATGCCCTCGGTGACGCACCAGGCGCTCATCGAGTGCGGCGGTAACGGCCGCGCCAACTTCGAGCCACCGGTGCGGGGGAATCCGTGGGATCGCGGCGCGATCGCCTGCAGTGAGTGGACCGGCGTGCGGCTGCGCGACCTGCTGGATCGCGCGGGCCTCAAGGAAAGCGCGGTCTACACCGCGCACTACGGCGCTGATCCGCCAATCGGCGCGGCACCGCCGTTCTCGCGCGGCATCCCCATCGACAAAGCCATGGAGGAGCACACACTGGTGGCCTATCGCATGAACGGCGAGCCGCTGCATGCGCTGAATGGCTACCCGGTGCGGGTCGTGGTACCGGGCTGGATCGGCAGCGCCTCGGAGAAATGGCTGGAGCGCATCTGGATCCGCGATCAGGTGCACGATTCGAAGAAGATGACCGGCTATTCCTACCGCATTCCCAGGTATCCGGTGATACCGGGCACCCGCCCGCCCGAGGAAGACATGAAGATTCTGACCGCCTGGCAGATCAAGTCGATGATCACCGCCCCCGAAGCGGAGAACCCCTTCAGTGTGGACAAAACGATCGGTGTGCGCGGCCACGCCTGGGCCGGCGAAAACCAGGTGGACAAGGTGATGATCTCAACCGACTATGGCATCAACTGGAAGGCGGCCAAATTGATGGAGCCGGCCAACAAGTATGCCTGGTATGACTTCGAGTCGGAGGTGAGCTTCGACGGTAAGGGTTACTACGAAATCTGGGCACGCGCCTTCGACAAGCAGGGCAACGCCCAGCCGTTCCGCCAGCCGTGGAATCCGAAGGGTTACCTGGGCAACGTCATCCATCGCGTGCCCGTGCTGGTGGATCTCTAAATGCAGGTGCCCGTGACCGCTGGCGCGATGTCCAGACCAAGGTGCAACCGGGTAATGTCGGCGGTGCTCGCGGCCGCCTTCTGCCAGGCCGCGAGCGCCGGCTCACAAGAGGGCGGCGAGCCGGGGCAAGCGTCAAAGCCCCAGAGCGTAACCAGCCCGCAACAATTGTTCGAGACCAATTGTGGCGCCTGTCACAGTCTGGAGCTGCCACGCTCACAGCGGCTGGACCGTAACACCTGGCGCTGGGTGGTCGATGACATGGTCAACCAGTTCGGCGCCACCTGGATCACCGAGGAGCAGCAGAGAATCATCGTTGACTACCTGGCGGAGAACTACGGGCCCGATCGGCCGCGCGAGCCTGCGGCAGAGCCATGAGCGAAGGCATCCGGCGGCGGAAGGGCGCTTCCCCCTCACGCATCAATGCACGACGACTTTGACTATTGTGGCGACCCTTGCGGCTGTTCCGTTCCTGTCATCACGTGACCGCCAGCACTCATCAGTGACTCGCGCTGCTCATCCGTCAGCAGCTCCTCGGCCCGATTCGCCGCATCCATATTGGCAAACATCAGGTGGCCTCTGAGGTCACCGAGGTCTTGCCGTGCCCGATGCTGCTGCTGCGTGGCCTGCTGCAGCTCTATGGTTGTCGCGCGCATCCGGTCCAGGAGAGCCTGCTGGCGCCCCTCGAGCTCGGAGCGGATCGCTTCGAGCCTCCTGCGCTGCTCGTCGGACAGATCGAGACGCCCGACAGAGTCGAGCATGGCCATAGCCGGCCCTCCCGAGGCACCGGCGCTACCCATCACCATGGGCGAGCCGCTTTGGGAGCCCATGCCGCCGGGGCCCATCATGCCGGGACCACCCATGGCGCCGGGTCCCATCATGCTGCGCATCATGCTGCGCCCCATCAGGCTACGAATCATATCCGGCCTCCCGGCGCCGGCGGGTCCGCCCATCGTCGGGGACGCGCCCTGCTCGGCCTCACCCGCAGTGCCGGGGCCCACCGCGCTCTCCGGAGCGCTTGGTGGCTCCATCCAACCACCGGGGCCACCCCTCGTGCCGGGGCCGGCCTGTGAAGCGCCCATGCCGGGGGGGGGCATCATCGCCGCGGGACCGCCCTGGGGGCCACCCATACCGCCGGGACCGCCCATCATGCCGGATTCAGCCGGCTGACCGCCCGAGGGACCCATCATACCCCGGCCACCCATGCGACTGGGGCCCGTCCTACCGCTGGGCGCCGGCTGGCGGCCGCCGGTCATGCCTGGACCCCGCTGGGGGCCACCCATCATGCGGGGACCACCCATCATCCCGGGACCGCGCATTCCACCGGGCCGCATCATGCCGGGCTCTCTTTCAGGGCCGCCCATCCGGCCGGGCGCGCCCATGTCCCCCGGCCCCATCATACCGTGACCACGGGAGCCCTGCGGCGCACGCGTCCCATACGGACCGGGAATGGGCCGTGCCGGCGGCTGCCCCTCCATCTGGACGTACGGGCTTTCCGCCCCGCTCGCGGTTTCGCCGGCACTGGTCTGCGCAAGACCAGACAGCGGCAGGGTCAGACTGCTCAGGATCAAAAGCTCGAGGCCAACCTTCAACGACCGGCGAAATTTATTGTCCATAGGTTCCTCCCAAGGGGTCGATCGGGTGCACCCCGTAGGCCACCGCCCCTGCGTTTCCGCATCAGAGTATGCAAAGCGCGGGGTCGGGCTCGCATTGAGAATTCGCAATGACGAGAGCCGCGGGAAGGGCCCCCGCAAGCGACGGCGGAAACTGAGCTTCGCGCGTCTATTTGCCGCACTACTGCGTGCGTACGATTGGTTCCCGCTTGCTACCGAAACAGGCGCTGGCCCTGTGGCACAGATCAGCGATATTGGCGGCCTGCATTTTTTCCATGACCCGGGCGCGGTGATTCTCCACCGTGCGCGGACTGATGCCGAGCTCTCGGGCGATCTCCTTGTTGCTCAGGCCCTGGGTGGCCAAACGCATCACCTCCCGCTCACGCGGGGTGAGATGGCGGAACAGACGCCGCCAGTGATCACGCTCCGCCTCCTGCTCCCGACGACGCCGATCGGCCTCCAGGGCCTCCTCGATCCGGTCTATGAGGGTCTCAGCACGGAAAGGCTTCTCGAGGAAATCAATCGCCCCTTCGCGCACTGCCCGAACCGTCGCAGGTATAGTTCCGTCGCCCGAGATGAAAATTACCGGCGCCAGGCAGCCCTCTTTCTTCAGGGCCTGCTGCACACCCAGCCCGTCCATCCCCGGCATGCAGAGGTCCAGAACCAGGCAATTAGGCTGCTCATTCCGCAAGGCCTCCAAAAGAGATTCGGCCGAGCCGAAGGCCTGCACTTTGTAGCCGGCCATACTGAGCACCGTGCTCAGCGACTGGCGAATGCCGGCATCGTCGTCTATCAAGAAAATTGTGGCCTGCTCACTCATCTGTCTCAATTTGCATACACCGACCGGCCAGCAAGCCTCGATAAGATCTCTGCGAAATCGCGCGACGTTCGGCCTCCCGAGCGCCATTCACACCCCACATGCGGCGAATTTGAAAAATCCCCCCTGTGCCCAATGCTCTTGCCGCCCTGGGTTAATTCTAAGACATGCAAGGATCTGTCCAGGTACAAGCGAGGGTGGCACCCCTGCGCCCCGGGCCGGCTACCGTGGGGCTCAGCGGCTGAGCCGCTGGTCGAAGACGGCTGCACGGGGCGACCGGTCCCCGGACATGGCGCTAAGCATAGCGATTGCGATCGGCTTGTGGCTGTGGATCTGGAACACCTGCGCGAGCGCCGGAACTCTAGAAAAAAGCCAGTGCCTGCAGGGCCTTTCTCAGATGCCTGGCGAGCTGCTCGATGATCGCAGCTTCCTTGTCCGGCCAGTCGAGCTTCTGCGCTTCCTCTACCCGCTCCAGCCATTCGCGGTCTGAGACGCGCAGCCGCTCTGCAAGGTCGCCGGCGTCACCGAATGTACCCCTGAAGCGGTCGGTCAGCGCCTGCACCCAGGCCCGCTCCTGATCGCCCGCCTTGGGCAGATCCTCATGGGCGCGCTCCAACTCGGCCAGCGCGTCCAGGAGCGGCCGTCGCTCGGCCACGAGCTCCTGCAGGACTGCACGCAGCCTGTCCGGCAGTCCCTCCATCCGGGCGGCAGATTCATACCTCACCAACAGCTCCTCGCCCCGCCCGTGCAACTCGGCGAGGGCGGCCTGGCATTCGCTCCTCAACAGCGTCATTCCGCGGTCATCTCCTGTACTGGCGCGAATCCGTTTACGCGCCCTCCGGGCAACGAGGGCCTCTAAAGCAGGCCCCGGCCCGGTTGTGCGCCGATCCCGCCTTTTTGGCTGCGCGCCGACGTCCCGGTCACTGTAACACCAGGGCCACGGCCGCGGCGATGGGACAGTGCCGCACGCAGGATTCGCGCACTCTCAGCCCGAACGCAGCCAGCGACGCATCAGCACCAGGGCGAAAATAATTGCGACAGCGAAGGCCGTGATCCCGACCAGGCTTTGCCATGAGGGATCCTGGATGGCCGACCAGAGGTTGTCGGAAAAGAGCGTGAGCACTGCAACCCCGGGCGTAAGGCCGAGCAACGACCCGAGCAGAAAGTGACGGAACTTCAGGTGGGAAGCGCCGGCGACGAGGTTGAACACCGTGAAGGGCGCCACCGGGATGAAGCGCAGCACGGCCACCGCCAGTATGCCGCGATCGGCGAGTCGGCGGCTGAGGTGCTTCAGCCTCGCACCGCTCAGACGTTCCACGGTGTCGTGGCTGAGGAGCCGGCCGAGAAAGAACACCAGCGCGGCGCTGAGCAGCGCCGAGGTGAGCACATACACGAAGCCCCAGAAGCCGCCGAAAGCCAGACCGCCGAACATCGCCAGGAGGATCAGCGGAACCATGAGCACCGATGCGATAAGGAAGCCGGTGACAGCCACCAAGCCCCTCGTCAGAGGCGTGTCGAAGAGGCTCATCCAGCCGTGCAGGCGCTCCGGGGACAGCCATTCACCGAGCGGTGTCCATCGCCAGGCAGCGGCCAGCCCGAGCAGACCTGCGATCAGGACCACGAACGCCAGCAGGCGGCGGCGCCCACGAGGTTGTTCGCTGGGCGGAACGTACTCGTCGACAAAATAGTCCGGGTTGAGCGGCTCGGTGGGATCGACGATATCCGCGTCGGGAAGCAGCTCATCGCTCACCGCTTCGCATCGGGGCTCGAGCTCACGCAGGCTGCGCTCGTCGGAGCGCAGTGCCTCGATGGCGGCGACCATGCCGCCGGCATCCGCCTCGGCTTGGGCCACCCGTTCCTGATCCACCCCGAGGTGTTCGGCGAGAAGGCGCTGGCGCAGCTTCCTGATGCCCTGCGCCGCGGCATCGTTCCCGGAGTCCGCTCTCACGGCGAGATCGCATTCGGTGTCCAACCCCATTGATCGGCTGCTCAGGTTGGCCGAGCCGATACGCAGTAAGCGGTCATCGACGATCAGCAGCTTTGCGTGAACCGTGATACAGGCATCGCCCAGACCCGGGACGTGGGGGTAATAGAGGCGCAACCGATCGAAGCGATCCGCCGCGCGCAATTGCTGAAAGACCCGGGACCGCAGCACGTCCATAGTGACCTGTTCCAGCCAGCCCCCGGTATTCTCCGGAAGAATCAGGATTACCTCGGGCCCCTGCTCCTGCCCGAGTCGCGCGATCAGCTCGTCAGCGATACAACGGGCCGTGAAATACTGGTTTTCGACGTAGATAAAGTGTGTGGCCGAGCGGATCGCATCGCGGTACAGCTCCCGCACCTCGTGCACCGCCGGCCGGCGCCTGAACTTCGGCTCGGTACGCGCGATCGCGATCTCAACATCGCGGAAATCGGCCTGCACCGTCGGCGGCCAGAGGTCGGGAGCACCGGTCTGTGTCGCGGGGGGGCGCAACTTGCGTCCGAGAGAGCGGCGCCAGCGAGTCCGGGCAAGGTCGCCCAGCCGCGCCGCGGCCTCGCCCTCGACCAGCATCATCACATCGTGATAGGGCGGATAGGGTCTGCCCTCGGGATCGCGGCGACGCGGGTCGTCCGGCCTATGCTCGTGGGTATCCCAGCGCCAGCGGCTGAGATCGATGCCGCCCACGAAGGCAACGCGGTCATCGACCACCACGACCTTCTGGTGATGCGAAGCACCCACAGGATGCTCTCCGTCGAGCTTGAAGTGGAAGCGTCTCGGTGCCTCGAGGCGCAGCCGCAGCGCCGGTGCCAGCTCACGCTCGGCGGCGTAAATCACATTGAAATCCCAGGACAGCAGGTAGACATGAAGCTCGGGCCGCCGCCGCACCAGCGCCGAGAGGAAGTCTCCGGCCTGCCAGGGAAGCTCGCTCGGCCCTTCGTCCCGGAACAACGGCTCCCGGCGGTCGAAATCCCATCCCAGAATCAGGATCTGATGCCGGGCCCGCTGGCAGGCTTCGGCGAACAGCCGGAAGTACTCGCTGGTTTCGATGATGCAGGTGACGCGGGTCGCCTTCGCGAGCTGCCAGCAGTTGCGGCCCGGCCGGAAAAAGCGGGCGCCCTCGCCGGGGTCTGGCTCGACGTCGTTACCCTGCTGGCTGGCTGACTCGCGGCTCATGGCTGGTGTGCGGCGTTGTAACTGTGTTTTCCTCCGAGTGCAACCGCGCGCAGGCGAACTGCTCCGGTCGCTGTGCGGCGTCGGCCTCGAGCTACCACGCCCCCATTCGCCCGGCCCGTCGCGGCGCACCAAAGCCGTGGCTCACACGCGCGGTTTGCTCCGGGCGAGGCCCGGCACTTACCGGCGGGGCAAGTATAACCGCTTTCCGTCCCGGATCCGCCGACAGGCCCGAGCGCCGGAAGGCGTCCCGCGACCCGCGAAACCCCGAACGTCCCCGTCCGACGCTCTGGATGATTGTTTCAATCGTACCCGCGAATGCGACCCGCGCGCCCTGGTCGCGGCGAAGGCGACGCTCATCCGGGCTGCGGGCGGACCGGTCCGGCGCTGACCGAAGTCGTGTTCGCACTCAAGCCCGCCACACGGCCCCACCGCAAGCGCCCACGTGCTTTACTTAAGGGAGGCCGGCGCGATTCCATGGCATGAGCGTTGCGCATCTCTGACTACGCATCGGCCACTGCCGCGTCACCTCTTGAACAGTCGAGGAGAAACACCATGAATGAAAGCAGCAAGCCATCGGTTGAGGAGATCAAATCGAACGAGCCACGGCCGGGCAGCGAAAGTGAGCGCGTGGCCCAGGCCATTCACGAGGCCGTTGACCGTTTTGCGCAACATGCGGCCCAGGCCGAGCAGCGCATCCGGGACGCTGCGGCAGAGGCCCAGCACAAGGTCGAAACCTCCAAGCGGAGCGCCCGCGCCAAGGGCGAAGAGGCCGCCAGCGCCGTCGAAGAGTACATCGACAAGCATCCCTGGGCCTCGCTGGGCATCGCCTTCGGAGCCGGCATTATCGTCTCGTCCCTGTTGCGGCGATGACGGACCCGGCCGCGCTGCTGTCTGATTCGGAGCGCTCGCCGTCGGTGCGGGACCAGCTTACGGCCATGCTGGGCAGCTACCGGGCCGCCGCCAGCACCACAGCTGACCTGGCCGCGGCGGAGCTCCGCCTCGCTGCCTCGACCACGCTGCTGCTGCTCGCGCTCGCAATCGCCATTGCACTGTTCGCGACCTCAGCCTGGCTGCTGTCGATGCTCGCCGTCGCCGCGCTCATCGCCGAAGCGCCCCGCTGGCCGGCTGCGCTGTTGGGGGTGGCCGGCGCCAACCTCGCGGTGGCCGGCGGATGCTGGATCTGGATGCGCTCCATGACGCGCCATCTCACCTTCCCTCAGCTGCGCGCAGTGCTGGCCGGCCAGGCAGGAGAAGAGCGCCCTGCGGAGGATCAGGACTGATGGCAATCGAGGCCCTCACGCTGCGCGGACAGCGTCGCCGTGCAGCCGGGCTCGCAGCGGCCGCCCTGGCCCAAAGCCAGGCCGCCGATCTGCACCGTCGCCGCCTCGGCGAAGCGGTCGAAGCGCGCGTTGCCACCAAGGAGTCACTGATGATCGGCTTCGTGGCGGGTATGAGCTTCGGCACGCTGACACAACGGCGCGGTCGCCGCGCGCAGGATCGCGGAGGCCGGCCTGTCCTGCTCCGCAATTCCCTGCTGCGCCAGGGACTGCGGATGGCCGGCACCTACGCCATCAGCCACCTCGTGGAGCTGATCCGCGACGCGGGCACAACCTGACCCGTGCAGCAGGTACGCCGATGACCAGAATCACCGCCGCGCGTGGCAGCTGCGGCGGGCGACCATCGATCTCAACGCCGTGTTCGAGTTGACCGGACCGCTCATCACCGCGCGCCGCCATGAGCAGGAGTGACACGGCCAGAAAGTGCCCTGCTGATGAACGGTGACTTTGAACCCTTGAGCCAGGTGCTCGGCAAACTGCGCAGCCCACTGCCAAAGGAAGGCGGCGGAAAGGCAGGTAGAGCCCTGCCCAAAAAAAAGAAGGCGGCCGTCGGCCGCCCGCGGGTCCAAGGGTGTCGACCCAGTCAGAAACCCGAACGGGGCGGGTGGGGGTTCGGCCCCGTCCGGGAGTTGCAGTCAAGACGTGCTGTCCTAAGGGATCCTGACAGCTGTTGTGTTTCCACTTTCAGCCGCGACGCAGTGCATCCTCAAAGGCAAGAGCCGGGCCAGTTGCCGCGGGCTCGGCGACGTCAAAAAACCTTTCGTAGTTTCTTGAGGTTGTATGAAATTATGTCGATTTTTGGAGGTCTCTGAACACTGTCATCTGTGACAGACAGGTATGACAATCAGGCAGTCCGCCTGACAAAAATGGCATACAGGAAAACCGACGCGCGGTGGCTTCCCGCGGGCTCCGACTGCGATAATGGCACGACTACCCAGGGGCAAGGTAATCGCACAGAATTCACAGGTGCGCCCAATCATGACTTATCGTCTGCGCAAAAACAGATCGGTCCAGACCAGCCTGCGCAAAGTCGCTCGCGAGCAGATCGACAGGGCCATCGGCGAAATTGCCGACCCCGATCTCGAACGACACGAGGTGGTTCATCAGGTCCGCAAGCGCTGCAAGAAGCTGCGGGGTTTGATCCGCCTGGTGCGGCCGACCTTCGATGACTATGAGCGGGAAAATGCCTTCATCCGGGACACCGCGCGCGAGCTGTCGTATGTCCGCGACGCGCAGTCGATCATCGACTGTTTCGATGATCTGATGAGCCGTTTTCAGGATCAGATTGACCGGAACGCCTTCGAACCGATTCGCGACGCGCTGGCCGCGCGTCGTCAGACTATCGCCGGTGACAAGGTGGATCTGGAAGAGCGGCTGGAAGCGGCTCTCGCCAGGCTGCGGGAGCTGCACCAGCGAACGGACGGCTGGCAGATTCACGACACCGGCTTCTCGGCCATCGAAGGCGGCCTGCTCAAAACCTATGGACGCGGCCGCAAAGCCATGCGCAACGCCTACCAGGATCCCTCGCCGGCCAGCTTTCACGAATGGCGCAAGCGGGCCAAGTATCACTGGTACCATGCCCGACTTCTGCGCCCGATCTGGCCGGAAATGCTGGCGGTACACCGTGCCGCCGCGGATGAGCTGTCCGATCTGCTGGGCGATGACCACGACCTGGCCGTGCTTCGTCAGACCCTGCTCGAGACCCCCGGGCGCTTCGGCGGCGCATCAGACCTGCAGGTGATCCTGGGGCTGATCGATCGGCGCCGGGCGGAGCTCGAAGCGCGCGCCCGACCGCTCGGCCAGCGGCTGTACGCCGAGAAGCCGAAACAGCTCGCGGCGCGCTTCGGCAGCTACTGGAAGACCTGGCGCGCCACAGGGAAACGCGAGCCAGGGCTGCCCGACTGACGATGCGACGCTATCCGGGGCCGTCAAACCTCAGAGCCGCTTGGAAGGTGAAATCATGACCGTGGAGCTGTTCGGATACCCGCTGGATCTGACTTTCCTGCGCGAGCTGCTCATCGCCTATGTGCTGGCCCTGCCGATCGCCTTCGACCGCGAGCGCAGCAACCGCAGCGCCGGTCTGCGCACCTTCCCCATCGTCAGTGTAGCGAGCTGCGGCTTCCTGCTGATCGCACGGGACCTTTTCGGTGACGACCCTCAGGCACTGGCGCGGGTTGTCTACGGCCTGATGACCGGCATCGGCTTCATCGGCGGTGGCGCTATCGTAAAGCAGGAGGGTACGGCACATGGCACCGCCACCGCAGCCAGCATCTGGAGCACCGGCGCCGTCGGCCTGGCGGTGGCTTTCGATCGCTATGGCATCGCTCTTTCAATCACTCTGATCACTTTCCTGACGCTGTTCCTGTTCAGGCCCATCAAGCACGTCATCGGCGACCGCGAAATCCCTCGGTCCCCGGACCGGGACGAGGCCGGCTGAAGAATGACGAGGCCGGTCGGCGCGAATGGCCGGAGCAAAGACGCCGCGAGACAGGACCGCCGCGCCGTCCAGCTTCCCTGCTCCCCTGCCGGGTCCACACCGACCGTATGCACCATGGCCTCCTTCTCCTCGCCCTGAACATCGACGCCACGTACCGTGTCCTGCTTGCGCTCTGCGTCGACATCCGGTTCCTCAACATCCAGGTTGCGAAGCTTGCCCCCCTTCACGTCGACATCGCCCCCCGCATCGGTCCGCCCCGGGTCTGGCGCACTTCGTATTCGGCCAGCTGCCCACCTTCGGCAGAGACGTCCACGCCGAGGTCAGCCGGCTACACGGCAGCTCGTCGAAAGATAAACCCCAGGTCAGAAGCGCACGTGTCGCGTCTCGCAGGAAATCCCTTGCTCAAGCTCAGGTGAGTCATTGCGGTGCGGGCGCTGCGCGCAGCCCGGGAGCCGCGTTGCCAGCGACCACCGACAACGCGGACGGCAGCACCTCGAAGCGTGCAGGGGTTCGGGCGAGGAGCTCGCCGTCGGCCGAAATCGGCAGCGCCCGGCGGGTTGTAACTGAGATTGTCCTGCCGTGCAGCGAGTAAACGTCATTCATGTGTCGATGGAGGCCGAGCTTCACCCAGGGAGCGACCAGCAGCAGGCGCCACAGCGGCATCGGCGCCAGGCTGAAAAGATCGAGGCGATGATCGTCGATCCTGGCATCTTCAAAGACTGTGGCACCGCCGCCGTAGAAGCGGCCGTTACCCACAGCCAGATGCAGGGCGCGCACTCGCCGCGCAGGACCATCGTCGACGCTGATGCGGCAGTGAAAGGGCCGGCTCTCCCGGTAGGCATCCAGCAGCGCCAGGGGATAGCCGAACGTACCAAGCTGCTTCTTCAGCTCGGCTGACAGCTTCTCGGTCACCTTCGGTCCCAGACCGATACTCGCCACATTGGCAAACAGCTTGCCGTTCACGCGGCCCAAATCGATACGTACCACAGTGCCATGCAGTGCCGTCTTTACCGCGGCTAGCGGCTCTTCCGGCAGCCCCAGCGTGCTCGCGAGATCGTTGGCGGTGCCGAGCGGCAGGATGCCCAACGGCACCGCCGTCTTCACGAGGTGAGGCAACAGGCGGTTGATCGTTCCATCCCCTCCGCCGACCAGGATACGATCCGACGACGGATCGAGCGCGGAACCCTGACTGCGAAGCGCTTCGGGCAAAGCTTGGACGTCGATGGGCCGGTCCTCGATGAGCGTCGCGCCCGCGCTCCGTATCGTGGCGACCAGCGTGCCACCGTCCCCGTCACCCTTGCGGCTACGCGGGTTCAGCACGAGCAGACAGCGCGGTACGGCCGGAGGGTCCCCGCGCCGCTGGTCAACGGCGGGACGCGGCGCGTCGCCCTTGGTGTCGCGTGGACCCTCTGGCGGCGGCGTGCTCACTGCTCGTTTACCACCACGGCACCGGGCGCCATGTCCGGAATCACCCGGCACACGACTTCGCGTTGTCGTCCTCCCGCGAATGGGGAAGCTGAGTGCTGTTCGGGTTGCGCGCCAAATGCGTTCACGCCGCGTTGCTCGTCGTTCATCTGGAATCGCCCAACTTCACTCCTTCCGCCTTGCCTGCATGCATCTCGGGGGAGCAAGGTGGCGATCTGGGAACTGTTAGCAGGCTCCTAGTCCAGGATATGCGCCGTCGGCGGGTGCACCCGCTCGAAGATAACCTTCAGACACACCAGGGCCGGTACCGTCAGCAGCGCGCCGACCACGCCCCACATCCAGAACCAGAACAGCAGGGAAAGCATGATCAGCAGGGGATTGAGGGTCAAGCGCCGCCCGACTGCCATGGGCGTGATGATGTAACCCTCGAGCGAGGTGATGATCAGAAAGGCGCCCGGCACCAGCAAGGCTTCGGCTACGCTCGGATAGGACAACAGCGCAACGAAGGCGAGGACCGCGGCGGTGATTGCCGGTCCCAGATAAGGCACATAGTTGTTCACGCCCGCCATGACCCCCCACAACACGGGGTTTGGCATTCCCATCAGGTACATGAGGCCGCCGACCACCACGCCGAGAACGATATTTATCAGGGTGATGGTACCCAGATAAACCGTAATGGCACTCTCCACATCGTGTGCGATGAGGACCGCCCGGCGCTGCTCCCGGAAGTGCGGCAGCGCATTCACCACGTTACGATACAGGCGGTCACCCCAGCCGAGGATGAAGAACAGCAGCACCAGTGTAGTGAAGAGCCCTACGGCAACTTCTTGGGTCTTGATCAGTAACTGGCTGTCCAGATTGGAATCCTCGACGACCACCTCCTTGGACGCCTCTTCGCCACCCTTGCCGAGCCTGCTCACCTCCTCGGTAGCGGACTGAACCCGGGTAATGGACTTCTTGAGGCTCCGCAATCGGTACTGGAGCTGCTGGAGCGATCGTGGTGCCTCGTTCAGCCACTGCTCGGCCGGCTCCCCGAGACGGTAAATGCCGTATACGACGCCCCCACCGAGGAGGGCCACCAGCAGGAGCGCGCTGAGCGGTGCCGGTGAGCCCAGGCGCCCGAGAGCCCTTGAAATGGGGCGTAGCACGAAGCTCAACAGGAAAGCGGCGGCAAGCGGCAGCAGTACCGGCTGGGCGACGTAGAGGACGGCAAGCACGGCAATAGCCACGAGGCCCCACACGGCAATGCGGATACCGTTCATCCGCAACCTCTGCCACTCCGGCGCCCCCTGCTCGGCAGGCGTATGCGATGAGCGCTCTGTGTGCTTCGATCGGTCGACAGTGGTCACCATAGCGCAGCTGCGGGTGTCGCGAATACAGTCAAAGAAAGCACATGCCGTGCCGGCCATGACTGACCGATGTGGCAGACCCCACCGATCAAAGTATAGAGCGATTCAAATACACCGCGAAGGCGGGCGAATTCACCGATCAGTGACAGCCCGTCCGCGGTGAAACTCTGCTGCGTGCGTGTGAGATTTGGCACGAGCTCCGCGCCTCAATCACGACTTCGGGCCCGGTGGGTCAAGTCTCGGCTGGGGCCAAAGGGCCTATTCCGTGCGCGTCCAAGGCATCACCCGTCGGGACAGCGGTGGTGACAACCACTTCCTGTCCTGTCGCACTCATTGCTCGCTCCGAGTAAAGTGCTGCGCTGAAGTTGTGTCGAGAAGAGGCGAGAAAGACCGGCCCGGGTCGACGACCGGCGCGCACTTGCCTCTCCGACACCGGCAACGGGCTTTCGCAAACCAGAAGCAAGCGGCCTACCCAGAGTCGGTGGCATGCGAGCTGCTTGAACACCGGATGAACAGGAGGGCATCAGGCATGCGTATCGAGTGTCTTCCATCCGCGCGCTGCGGAGTGCACCGAAGGTGAGCTGGGCCGCGCACTGGCCGCTGGGCGCAAGCCTGGCGCTGTTTGCCGCCAGCGCCCTGGTCATCCTGTTTGCCGGGGCGCGCATGACCCGCCTCGCCGACCGGCTGGCGGACGTGACGGGACTGGGAGAAGCGGTGTTCGGGGCCGCGCTCCTCGGCGGCACCACCTCCCTGCCCGGCATCATCGCCTCGGTCAGCGCCGCGGCGGCCGGTTACCCCGAGCTCGCCGTCAGCAACGCCGTGGGCGGCATCGCGGCACAGACCGCCTTCCTGGCGGTGGCCGACCTGTTTCACCGCGCCAGCAACCTGGAGCACGCGGCCGCCTCAGTGGAGAATCTGGTCAACGGTGCCCTGCTGTGCGGCCTGCTGGGCCTGGTGCTGCTCGCCTCTGCGGGGCCGCAGTGGGAATGGCTCGCCGTGCATCCGGTGTCGCTGCTGATAGTGCTCGGCTATGCCTTCGGTCTGAAGCTCGCGGCCAGCACCCACGAGACCCCCGGCTGGTACCCCGAGCAGACCGGGGACACTCGGCGCGACGAGCCCGACGGCCAGAATCTGCGCATCCGCCGCCCGGGCGCCTTGTGGGCCCGCTTTGCCCTCCTCGCCGCTGTGGTCGGTACCGCGGGCTATCTCGTCGCGGTCAGCGGTATCGCCATTGTCGAAAAAACCGGGCTGTCCGAATCGGTGGTAGGCGGCCTGTTCACGGCGATCGCTACTTCCCTTCCGGAGCTGGTGACCTCCATCGCCGCGGTGCGCCAAGGTGCGTTGACGCTCGCGGTCGGGGGCATCATCGGCGGCAATACCTTCGACGTGCTGTTCATCGCCTTCTCCGATTTTGCCTATCGCGGGGGGTCCATCTACCACGCCATTTCCAGCCAGCCGCGCTTTGTCATCAGTCTGACCATCGTGCTGACGAGCGTCCTGCTGCTGGGACTGGTGCGCCGCGAGCGGCGCGGCCTCGGCAACATCGGATTCGAAGGGGCATTGGTGCTCGCCCTGTACCTCGGCGGCTTCCTGACGCTCACCCTCGGCTTTTCGAGCGACTGATGGGGCAAACGACGAGATTGACGAGGTCCAGGCGGTGTTCGTTGATCCGCGCACAAACACGCTTCATGCCGTGGTATCGGTGGGTGCAGTCTACGGCACTGGAGAAAAGAAGATTACGATGAATCTCGAGCAGCTGCCTGAGAGGAGGCGCTGATCGCCACGACCGCCCTCAGCTAAGATCTACCGGCCTTTGAGCCGTCCCGCTACCCTGAGCTCTAAGACGAGCAGCTGCGGGAGCCGGCCACGGGCACCGTCCCCGGCCCCGTCATTCCATAGCGAACTCCCGTCTTCGCCGGACTGGGCACATCGGAGCGCGCCGCCCGCACGTCAGGCTTCGGACTGCCCCGAGCTGCTTTCCAGACTCTCCCGGTCGAGATGCTTCCTCAGGATCAGCCATTGCCGGTTTGCGACCGACTGGTAAATGCCCGCCCCCGTCAGAACCCCGCTCAGGAACAGCAGGGCATAGCCGCCGCCTTCCCCGTCATGGTCCGCGAAAAAACTCGCGGCGACGATGAAAATCAGCGCCCCCAGGAACAGGCTGATCTTGGTCTGAATCATCCGTCTCGGTAACGGCTCCTTGTCCCCGAGCAGTCTGCGCAAAGACTGCACGGTCCTCGCTTCGAATTTATCCATGGTGGTCCTCAAGCAGCACGTTGGCTGAAATTATTATTCGGCTTGTTCAGAGCCGCCCATTGTAGCAGCTGGGCCGGCATGGGAAACAGCCCTCGTCCTTGCAGCTCTCCGCGCCGTCCGCCAGCAGGGCGATTGCCACCAGAAGCGAGGGCTGCGGTGACCGGAAGCCGGTACCAGCCCAGCATTTGCCTGTCCTTACGCGGTTCAGCCGCCGGGGGACGACGCACGCCTTCCGTCAGCCGTGCTTGGTGGGAACCGGGTGATCCTCGGGCGCCGCGCCGAGCTGATCCAGGGCGGCCAGGACCTCAGCCAGTGACGGCCGCACGGGCTCGGTGGAAGTCATGCTCTCCTCTTCGGCCACCATGATCTCGCGCAGGTCAACCTCCCACTGGCGCAGAACGGCTATTTTCTGCTCACGGGTCAGCGCGTCGTTCGCCAGCAGACTCTGCGGATCCCCGAAATCGCGTGCGCCGCGCTCCGACGGTTCCCTACCATTCGTGCGGTTCTCGGTCATGAATCTAATCTCCGTCCAGCCATGCCGCGGACCCTGTTTCTGTGCGGCGTACGCGGCGTCAGGGTCTGACGCCTGACGGCGTGCCGGGCGGACAACAATTAACACGTCGATCACGTCGACTGCAACGCTACGTGGCGCGAAGCGGCACTACGGTCGGGGTGCGTGAGACTTGGCGCTGTCCTCCGACCGGGTGATGCCGATCTCCATGGCCAGGGGGTCAGGCAGCGGGCGGGTGCGCCGCCCTGTCCGCCCGGAAGGCACTCGTTGCCAGGAGCCCTGCCCTCCGGGCCAGGCTCAGGATGCGCTGCTGCGCCAGGGCGCCAGCCTGGGGGCGCCCACGAGGCCGCAAGAGCCCGCCGCCAGGGGAAAAAGAAGCGAGTGCGGTGCCACCTCGCATATTGCCATTGACTGGAGTCGGCTAAACTGAAACAGTTGTCTCGTCGCGAACCGCTCGCGTCGCCCGGGCAGCCCGGGCGAATTATCATCAGCGCTCCCGAGGGCTGATAGGGCCTGCGCGGCTATCCGATGACGGGGCCAGGGTACCGGTATGATCAGCTCGCTTCGGAATCTCGAACACAAGGACCACCAGGCCCTGCGTGCCTCGTTCGAGGTGCCGCTGCGCATGATCGCGCGACGCGCAGTGCGGGTGTGGTTCAATCACGAGCGACTCGACCAGGTGCTGTCCGAGGGCGCCGCCCAGTGTCCGCACTGCGATCTCATCTATGCGATCGACGTCAACGGGCGTCAGGTCAGCTCGAACATCTCTGCCGACGCCATCGATCCGGGCGCCTACGGACAGGACCTTTCACGGCGCCCCTATTCGGTCAGTGTCTCGGTGCTGAACAACGCCGCCTTCGGGGGAGCCTTTCTGTGCGACGCCTATATCAGCCAGGTCACCCAGAGCCTCTGCGTGACCGTGATGTACGGCGTGACCTCCGGGCAGACCGCGCTGGGCTTCGTCGCTGCGGACCTCGATCCGGGCAAGCTGCCCGGGCTTTGAATGCCCGAGGATGACCGATTCATACCATGGATTAACAAGCCGCCTCGGGACCCGGGCTCTAATTCCACAGATCAGACAGGATTTTAGCGCTCGACACCGGGGGTTTATACTTAGGCCAACCGCCTGAAAAGGCGTGGCTGAGCTGCCCGACCTGAGCCGGGGCGCCGACCGCAGGGACGTGGCTGTCGCGCGTACAGGTAATGCCACGTCGAATCCCGAAAGCCGGTGACGGCTGACTTTGCGAATTCACTGGCAGGCCTCCCTGCCTCGGGGTCGGGCATTGAGCATTACGGAGACATCGGACGGGGGTGCGATGGACCAGTCGCTCGAAAAGGCGCGGCGACTTCGCTTCTGGACCGAGGACGCGCGCGTCCTGGGTATCGTTCAGAACGTGGCCGACGGTGTGGTCGGCATCGACGCGCACGGCCACATCGAGCTGTTCAACCCGGCGGCGGAGCGTCTGTTCGGCTACACCGCCGGCGAAGTCGTCGGGCGCAACGTCAAGCTGTTGATGCCGGCCGGGTACGGCGAACGGCACGATGACTTCCTGCGTCGCTATCTCGAGACCGGCGTGCGCCACATCATCGGCATCGGTCGCGAAGTCACCGGACGCCGCAAGGATGGGAGTGTCTTTCCCATGTACCTGTCGGTCGGCGAGATCAACCGGCCGGGCTACCGCGGCTTCATCGGTATTGTGCACAACCTGTCGGCCCAGAAAGCGGCCGAGCAGGAGCTCGCCGAAGCGGGCGAGCTGTTGCAGTCCATTTTGGATTCCATGCCGTCGGCCGTAGTGGGCGTCGACGCCCGGGGTCGGGTCACCCACTGGAACCGCGCGGCCGCCGTCGCTCAGGATCGGCGCGCCGATCAGGCCATCGACCGGCCTTTCGTTGAGCTGTTCCCCTTCCTCGATCTCGACACCAATGACATCACCCGCGCGGTGCGCGAGGGTAAGCCGCTGAGCCGCGAGCGCCAGCAGGTGCCCCAGGGCAGCGAGGTGCGCTACCTCGATCTGATGGTCTTTCCCCTGCACCACGCCTCCAGCGGCGCTGTGATTCGCCTGGACGACGTGACCGAACGGGTGCGCATCGAGGAAATGATGGTGCAGACGGAAAAGATGATGTCGGTGGGTGGGCTCGCCGCGGGTATGGCCCACGAGATCAACAATCCCCTGGGGATCGTCTCGCAGGGGTGTCAGAATCTGCAGCGCCGGCTGTCCGGCGAGCTTGCGGAGAACCTCCGGGTCGCCGATGAGCTCGGTCTGGACCTGGAGCGCATGCGCCGGTACCTCGAGCGACGCGGTATCTTCCAGTTCATCGACGGCATGCGCGAAGCCATGGAGCGTGCCAGCCGCATCGTCACCGATATGCTGGCCTACAGCCGGCGCAGCGCGTCCAGCTTCGTGAAGGTGAATCTCAATCAGCTGATCGACACTGTGCTGCGTCTGGCGAGCCACGACTATGACCTGAGAAAGAGCTACGACTTCCGGCGCATCGAGATCATCCGCGAAGGCCTGGACGCACCGGACGAGCTGATGTGCGAGGAAATGGCCGTGGAACAGGTCCTGCTCAACCTGCTACGCAATGCGGCCCAGGCCATGGCCAGCGGTCCGGAGCTGCTCTCCCCCCGGATCCGGCTGACGGTGCTGGATGAGGGCGACTGGGTCCGTCTGGAGGTGGCCGACAACGGCCCAGGCATGACGCAGGAGGTGGCCCACCGTCTGTTCGAGCCTTTCTTTACCACCAAGCCGGTCGGCATCGGCACCGGCCTGGGTCTCTCGGTCGCCTATTTCATCGTGACCGAGCAGCACCACGGCCGCATGTTCGTGGACACCGCGCCCGGTCAGGGCGCCTGTTTCGTCATCCGGCTCCCGCGGTCGGGCAGACCCTGATGCCCGCGTCGGTGCTGATCGTGGACGACGAGCAGGCCATCGGGGAAAACCTTGCGGCATTTCTGCAGGACGAAGGCATGCGCACCAGGGTCGCGCACTCCGGCGAGGAAGCCGTCGCGCTGGTTCAGGAAGGGTTCAGCGTGGATGTGTGCATCATGGACCTGCGCCTGCCCGGCATCAGCGGGACCGGGGCCATCAAGGCGATCCGCGCGCAACGGCCCGACATGGGCTTTATCGTGCACACCGGCTCGGCGAGCGACAGGGTCGTCGCCGAGCTCAAGCGCACCGGTCTCGAAGACATCGAGGCGTTCAGCAAGCCGGTACACGACATGGCCCGGCTGGCCGAAGCCGTCAACGCCCTATGGACATCCCGATCACAGGCTCCGAGCCGCTGATCCGCCCCGCTGAGGCCGCCGTGCCCCGGATTCTGGTCATCGAGGACGATGCGGCCGTGCGCTTCAACATGCTCAGCTATCTGGAAGACAGCGGTTTTTGCGTCGCGGCCGAAGCCACCGGCGAAGCCGGGCTCGAAGCCATTCACCGGCAGGCACCGGACGTGGTGCTGTGCGACCTTCGCCTGCCGGGGCTGGACGGGCTTGACGTGCTGCAGCGGCTGGGCGTCGATTACCCTGGCCTGCCGGTGGTGGTCGTCTCCGGGACTGGCGTGCTCAGCGACGCTGTCGATGCCCTGCGTCACGGTGCATCCGACTTCGTCACCAAACCGATACAGGACATGGCGGTCCTGGAGCACGCCGTCGACGCTGCCCTCGAGAAGGCCCGGCTGCAGCGGGAGAACCAGCGTTTCCAGCGCGAGCTCGAGCGGGCCAACCAGCAGCTTCGCAGGCACATCGAGCAGCTGGAACAGGATGACGCGGCCGGCCGCAATCTGCAGCAGCAGCTCATCCCGCCCAGCGCGAGCCTGCTGGGCTACCGCCTCGACCGTTATCTGCTGCCGTCGCTGAACCTGAGCGGCGATTTCGTGGATTACTTCGTCATCGACGCCACGCACCTGGGATTCTACCTCGCCGACGTCTCGGGACATGGGGTGTCTTCAGCCTTCGTGACCGTGCTCCTCAAGAGTCTGGTCGACCGGCATCTCGACCGCTCCTACCGGGACGACAACCTGATCCTCGATCCGGCCGGGCTGCTGACGCGCCTGAACGCGGACCTGCTCGGCCAGGAGCTCGACAAATACGCGACAATTTTCTACGGCGTCATCGACACCGAGGCGAACCGCCTGTGCTTCTGCAACGGCGGCCACTACCCCGCGCCGGTGCTGTTCGACGGGCAGAAGGCGGATTTTCTCGATACCAGGGGCTACCCCGTCGGCATGCTCCGAAACGCGAGCTTCGAGAACCTGTCCATGGCCCTGCCTGCGCAGCACCTGCTGGCTCTCGTCTCCGACGGCGTGCTCGACGCCTTTCCGGACGCGAGCCTGCGGGACAAACGGGCGCGGCTGCTGCGCGCAGTGCGTCAGCCGGGCCTCGACACCGGTCGGCTCATGAGCCTGCTGGGGCTGGAACCCGACGGCGCCTACCCGGACGACATCACCCTGCTGATCGCGGAAAGGAGGGTATAGACATGAGCGCATCGGAGGCGCGCTACGCGCAGGAGAACGGGACCTGGTTCATCAGGCTGAGCGGGGACATCCGCCATCCTCTGGGCCCGGCCCTCAATGGCCTGCTGGACCGGGCGTTCGCAGCGCCGGACACCGCCGGGTTCCTGGTGGATCTCTCGGAGACCGAAAACATCGACAGCACCTGCCTGGGCATCCTGGCGCGGATCGCCAACTGGTGCGTAGACAGGGAGGCGGCCCCGCCGATCATCATCACCACCCGCGAGGACGTGACCGAGACCCTCCGCGCGGTCTGTTTCGACCGGCTGTTCGAGCTGCGCGACCGGTCGCCAGAAGACACAGCGGGCCTGCGGGAGATCACCCCGCCGCCCTCCGGCACGGCTCAGATGTCCGAGCTGGTGCTGGAAGCACACCGGCGCCTTTGCGCCGTCGACGAGCAGAACAAAGCGGTTTTCCAGAGCGTGGTGGAAGCCCTGGAGCGCGAGACGGCGGCACGACCCGAAGAATAACCATGATGTCCTGATGGCGTCGCCACCTGCGCCCGGCCGGTGCAACGTCGGTGTTCCATAGAAATCCTTTATAGCCTGAATCCGCGACGCTCAAGACGCTATAGTTTTCCTAAAGCTGAAACGGACACAGCCGGGCCCACCCGGTTTTGGCGGGTCGGGCCCGGTCGGCTGTCCCCTGGCAATGGGAGGTCCTATGGAAACGCAGCTCCGTGAGCTCCTTGCGCAAAAATCACGCGAGGTCCATAGCGTCGCATCGCATGTCTCTGTAACAGAAGCTGTCCGAGACATGAATTACTTCAACATCGGTGCCCTGGTGGTGCTGGAGCGCAACCGGGTCGTTGGTATATTTTCAGAGAGAGACGTGCTGGTCCGCGTCGTAGCCGCCGACCGGGATCCCCTGACCACGACTGTGCAAGAGGTCATGACCCGGAACCCGGTCTGCGTGACACCGACGATGACCGTCGAGGCAGCCATGCGGCTGGTGACCGAAAGACGTTTCCGTCATCTGCCCGTAATGCACGAGGGCGAGCTGCTCGGGCTCATCTCCAGCGGCGACCTGACCCGTTGGCTGGTGCGCGAGCAGCGACACGACATCGACGAGTTGAGCGCCTACATCACCGACACTCAGGTACCCCCTGGCTTCGGTACAGGGGCGGGCTGAAGCGGGCGGCGGCAGACCGGATCGCCAAAGCCGTGCTTCGCCGCCACCTGCGCCGGGCGTGAACTTCGCCGCAAAAAACAGGACTAAAATAGTACTGTAATGACGAGGCGACCGGACGGGTGTTGACGCTCAGCAAGCTCAGTGATTATGCCCTCGTGCTGATGGCCTTTCTGGCCGCGCGCGACGGATATCGGGCGAGCGCCCGGACCCTGGCAGAGGGCACGCGAATTCCCATGCCCACGGTAGTCAAACTGCTCAAGCTGCTGGCCGCCGGCGGGACGCTGCGCTCGATTCAGGGGCGCAGCGGAGGGTACCGCCTGGAGCGTGCGCCATCCGACGTCTCGGTCAGGGAGATCATTGAAACCATAGAGGGGCCGATCGCACTCACGGAATGCAATCGCGACGCGGGCAGCTGCCTCATCGAAGACAGCTGTCGGGTCCACCGCCACTGGCTGCTGATCAACGGGGTGTTCCGCCAGAGTCTCGCGAATATCAGCCTGGCGGATCTGGCCGGCCGGGGGCTTCGGATCGGCGGCACCTGGCAGCCGCTTTCGACAGGTGTCCGTCGCCGGGCCGGCCGGAAAGGCTCGCAGGTCTAGACCATGGCCTGCCCTCTGAGACAGTGGCACCGACGCGCAGGTCGCGCTACCCGGTCGATCGGCGGGGCAAGGACATGAGCGGCATGAAAGAGAGCACACAGGGTATTCGGCTTTCGAATCGACCGTGGGACGTTCAGCGGGTCCGGCGGGATTTTCCCATCCTGGGGCAGCCTTCGCGGGAGGGTGTCCCCGTGGCCTACCTGGACAATGCCGCGACCGCGCAGAAGCCGCAGGCGGTGATCGCGGAGACGGAACGGTTCTACCGGTGCGACAACGCCAACGTGCACCGCGGCGTCTACGGCCTGGCGGAGCGGGCGACGGCGGCCTACGAAGGCGCACGCGAACGGGTTCGCGAGTACATCAACGCCCGCAGGCCCCGGGAGATCGTGTTCCTGCGGGGAACCACCGAAGCCATCAACCTGGTGGCCGCCTCCCTGGGGCAGCGCTTCGAGGCCGGCGATGAGATCGTGCTGACCGGCATGGAGCACCACGCCAACATCGTCCCCTGGCAAATGCTCCGGGCGCAAAGGGGAATCGTGCTGCGGGTGCTGCCGATCACTGCCGCAGGCGAGCTCGAGCTCGAACGGCTCGAGGGGCTGCTCAATGAGCGCACCCGTCTGGTGGCGCTGACCCACGTCTCCAATGTGCTGGGCACCGTCAACCCGGTCGGCGAGATCGTCCGACTCGTGCACCGACACGGCATCCCTGTGCTGATCGACGGGGCGCAGGCGGTGCCCCACATGCGCGTCGATGTCGAGGCGCTCGACTGCGACTTCTACTGCTTCTCGGGACACAAGATGTTCGGTCCCACCGGCATCGGTGTGCTCTACGGCAAGGAGACCTGGCTCGAGTCGATGCCGCCCTACCAGACCGGCGGCGAGATGATCCGTTCTGTGACCTTCGAGAAAACGGTCTTTGCGGGGCTGCCCCAGAAATTCGAGGCCGGAACGCCCCACATCGCCGGCGCCGTCGGACTGGCCGCAACGATCGATTATCTGAGCGGCATTGACCTGGCGGCAGCCGGCGCATATGAGCGCGAGCTGCTCGACTATGCAACGCGGCGCCTGCAGGAAATTGAGGGCTTGCGGGTGCTGGGCACGGCGGAGCACAAGATCGGGGTGCTCTCCTTCGTGATCGACGGCGTGCACGCCCACGACCTGGGCACGGTGCTCGATCACCGGGGCGTCGCGGTACGGGTCGGTCACCACTGCGCCATGCCGGTCATGGAGGCCTACGGCGTTCCGGCGGCGGCCCGTGCCTCGCTGGCCTTCTACAACACGGCCGGGGAGATCGATCGTCTGGTCGAAGGTCTGCATGAGGCGGGGAGGATACTGCGATGAACGGTGATCTCGGCGATCTCTACCAGGAGATCATCCTGGACCACAATCGCCGACCGCGACACCTTGGCGCCATGGCGGATGCGAGCCGTTCCGTCGAGGCGGACAATCCGCTGTGCGGCGACCGGCTGCGGCTCTACCTGAAGCTGGAGGGCGACCGCATCGTGGACATCAGCTTCGAGGGGTGCGGTTGTGCCATCTCCATGGCCTCGGCCTCCATGCTGACCGAACGGCTGCAGGGCGCGACCGTGCAGGAAGCCGAAGCCCTGTTCGAGTCCGTGCACGACTTGTTGACCCGCGAGCCCCCGCCGGAGGTATCCGCGGATCTCGGCGAGCTGGAGGCACTGGCCGGCGTGCGGCGCTATCCGATGCGCGTCAAGTGCGCCACGCTCAGCTGGCACGCCCTGAAGGCGGCCCTCAGCGAAGAGCGGCCGCGCTCCGTCAGCACCGAATCGCAGGGAACGGTGTCATGAGCGACTGGATCGACGTAGCCGCGACCGAGGAGATCGCCCCCGATGGGTGCATTGTAGTGGACGTCGACGGCGTACCGGTCGCCGTATTCAACGTCCAGGGTGAGTTTCTCGCCATCGAGGACGAGTGCTCACACGAGGCCTGTCCGTTGTCCGACGGCGAGGTCGAGTCGGACACCATCATCTGCGACAGGCACGGCGCGCGGTTCTCGTTGAGAACCGGGGAAGCGCTGTCGGCACCCGCGTTTGAGCCCGTGGCCCGGTTCCCGGTGCGTGTCGATGACGGCCGGGTCCAGGTGCGGGCCAGCCCGGAGGATTGAGTCTGGAGGTGACAAACGATGACCGCCACCCGATCGAAACACGACCGCCGTTCCCCCGACATTACGCAGACCGCCGCGGCCAAGGGAACCGGGGCGACCGGCCCGGCCTCGAGAGACGACAGCGGCGTGGGGCCCGGGAGCCGATTGCGACTCCGGCGCGGCCTCGAGGCCCGCCTCGGCGTCCTGGTGTCCTCCGGCTATCCGGAGGAGACCTGTGGCCTGCTTCTGGGACATCGCAAGGCGCAGACCGTTGAGGTTCTGGAGCTGGTTCAGGTGCGCAACCTGAACCGGGCGCGGGCGCACGACCGCTATGAGCTGGACCCGGACGGTTATATGGCTGCCGACCTGCAGGCGCGCGAGGAGGGCCGTGGGATCGTGGGTGTCTGGCATTCGCACCCCGATAACCCGGCTAGACCGTCGGCCACCGATCGCGAGCGGGCCTGGGAGGGGTGGTCCTACCTGATCGCATCGGTCACCCGCGACGGCGTAGCCGAGCTGCGTTCCTGGCGCCTGCACGAAGGTGACTTCATCGAGGAGGTGGTGAAATGAGCCGCAGCATCACTGTACGCATTCCCACTCCGCTGCGGCCGCTGGCAGGGGGCGCCGACGAGGTTTTGGTCCAGGGTGCCACCGTGGCCGAGGCACTGAACGGCCTGGACGACGC
>JASFKW010000015.1:0-46692 GCA_050118435.1 Gammaproteobacteria bacterium
TATCGGCAATCCGATCCTGGCTGCGGCGCGACAGCCGGCGCACCCGGTGCCCGAGCAGCCACAGTGGTATCACCGCAACGGGAACGCCGAGCAGCACCAGCAGCGCCAGCTTGCCGCTGGTGATGGTCAGCATCACCAGTCCGCCGCCGATCAGCAGCGCATTGCGCACCGCGATGGCCAGCGTCGAGCCGACCACCACCTGCAGGAGCGAGGTATCCGTGGTCAGGCGGGAGATGACCTCACCGGTGCGCGTCACTTCGAAGAACGCCGGCTCCAATCGGAGCACCTGCGCGAACACCGCCTTGCGGATATCGGCCACCACGCGCTCGCCGATCCAGCTGACCAGATAGACGCGGGCCGCCACCGAAACCGCCATTATGGTCACCACGACAAGGAACAGCAGCAGCGCCCGGTTCAGCGCGGCCGCCGAGCCGCTGCTCAGCCCCTGATCGACGACGCGCTGCAGGACGATACCGAAGCCGAGCACGGCAGCTGCGGCCACCAGCAGCGCAAGCGCCGCGCCCGCCAACGCGGCGCGGTAGGGGCGCAGAAAGCCGAAAAGCTGCGTGAGCACGCGGAGATCGCGGCTGGCCGGGCGCTGCTCGGCGGGTGCGGTCCGTCGATTCCTCGGCATCGGGCGGAAAATTCAATCGCGGGGACAGACCCCGGTGTCCCATAAGCCGGGAAACCGGGGTCTGTCCCCTTTACTCAGTGGACGCTGGCGCCACAGCACTTCTTGTACTTCTTTCCGCTGCCGCACGGGCATGGGTCGTTGCGACCGATCTTGACGCTGCGCACCGGCGTGCGCTCGGCCACGCTCTGCTCCTGCAACACCCGCGCGATCGCCCGCCCGAGATGAGCGTAATCGGTCATGGCATCGGCATGAAGACCGAGCATCGTTTCGCACATCTCTTCGATGCTCTTGTCCTTCGTTGCCGTTTCACGATGAAATGCCTGGGCGAGCTCCCGGTTGGCGAAGAAGCTCAGCACCATCAGCAGCGAGCCGAGCTCATCGCCGATCTCGTCGGGCGTGTATTCATCCCAGAGCTCGGATAGCCACTGGTGGCCCTGAAGAAACCCTCGCGCCCATTGACTGAGTGGCGCATCTTCTTCCAGGTTGCTCAGCGCCTCGCCCCGAACCCCACATCCCGGAGGCAAGGCAGGCGACTTCTCAAACACCTGCCCGTTAATGTGATTATAGAGCGCCATCAGCACCTGCAATATCTCCTGCGCTTCCTCCATGCTTTCATAGCCCGCGTCCTGCCCGTTGAACAGGAGCGGAATCCATTCCGAGGGTCGAACCAGCTCCGGCGAACAACTGACGGCAAAGAGAAAACCCGCACATTCGCAATAGCTCATGGTGCCTTCGGGCCGTTCCGGCGCGGTCAGAAACTCGCTCAGACGCTCGATCATGGCGGAACTGAACGTGGGAATCTCAGTCATGGGACATTCACTATCCTTTGCATGCCACAAGACGATTGACGCGGCGCATGGCGCTCGCGTCCCATTGTTCTAGTACCCGCGCTCGATGTCCACCACATTGAGCATGCGCTCGCCGTTGGTGTAGCGGCGCAGGTTCTCGCGTACCACGAGCCAGAAGCGCTTCATCTGGGCGTCCGAGCCGGCGCTGATATGCGGGGTGATGATGATGTTCCGGGCGCTCCACAGCGGATGCCCCGGCGGCAGCGGCTCCGGCTCCTGCACGTCCAGGGCGGCCCCGCCCAGGTGCCCGGAATTCAGGGCGTCGATGAGATCGCCCGTGACCACGCTCCTGCCGCGACCGACGTTGATGAAATAGGCGCCGGGCTTCATCTTGCGGAAAAATTCACGGTCGAAAAGCCCCGTGGTCGCCGGGGTGAGTGGTGTGGCGTTGACCACGACGTCGGCCTGCCCGGCTAGCGTCTCCAGCTCGTCCGACAGACCGACATAATCCACGAAATCCGGACCCTTGCGCGAGGAATTGCGCGTTGCGATCACCCGCATCCCGAGCGCGCTGGCCCGGCGGGCGATCTCCGTGCCGATGCCACCGAGCCCCACCACCAGCAGCGTCCGACCCTGCAGCTCCCACATGTCGGTGCGCGCAACCGCGCTGCGGTCCCACTTCCGCTCCCGCTGCCGGTCGTAGAAGACATGCAGCTTGCGTGTCAGCATGTACATCAGGCCGATGGTGTGCTCGGCGATGCCCGGCCCGTAGATGCGCTGCATGTTGGTCAGCAGCAGATCACGCTCGCGGACCAAGGGTGAGCTCATACAGCGATCGACGCCGGCGGAATAATTGAGGATATAGCGAAGCTGGCGGCCGTTTTTCAGCGTCTCGTGGGTGCAGTAGCCGAGGAGCACATCGGCGCCGTCCAGCAGATCCGCCGCCGCCTTGCGCGACGGTGCGACCACGAGCTCGGCATCCCCCGCCACCTCTTTCAGCCACTCGACCGCGTCCGGCCGGGATTCGCGCTGCCGCGCCTCCATCACCACCACGATGCGTCTGGGCTTCTGCCAGTAGGGGGCTTCCCGGATGGGTTGGGGGCTTTGCTCAAGCCCCAGCTCCGCAATCAGCTTCGTGGTCGCCGCGTCCGGTGCCGCCGCGGGCAACGTGGCGCTGAACAACAAGGCACAACAGAAAACAGCCAGAAGACGCAGCATTCGAAGCCACACCCGCTTTCTAAGATGATATGACCCGCTCGCAAGCCCCGGGCCGATCGTTTTGTCGGCAGTGACGCAGAGCATGCCGCCGAGGGTACTTGCCGCTAAACGTCGACCCTAGCACAATCGAGAGTGGACAGAACACCGCAACATTGCGGATGCGCCGCCGAAAGTCGTTCCCTCAAAACTCGGAGAACCGACGCCAGCGTTTACAACCGCCAGGGAACGTGTTGACGAGGATCTACCTGGCAGCAGTTCCGGCTAGCGCAATATGCCCGGTCGATTTACTCAGTTGAGGAGATCCTCTGCGGCCTTTGTCGGCGTGAGCAGCGAGCGCAGGAAGAGGAGATCCTTTGCGGGCTTCGTCGGCGTGCGCAGCGCGCGCAGGAACGCGATCACCTCGGCTTGGTTCTGGTCGGAGAGCGCCGCGAAGGCGTCGCGCTCCGGCAGCGCCTCGCCGCCGTGCAGCAGAATCGCCTCGGTCAGCGTTGTTGCCCGTCCATCGTGTAGATAGGGGGCAGTGTCGGCCACGCCCCACAGCCGAGCCGTTGTAAACTCCCGGTTACGCTGTGCATCAACCTGAGAGAAGCTCTCTGACAGATCCGCACCCATGTCGTGGCGCTTCAGATCGGCGAACAGGGGAACGTAGATCCCTCCCGTGCCGTTGGGTCGGAAACTCGCCGGCGGCTGGGTGAGATCTACTGTCGCGTAGATCCCGGTAGTGTGATCGATCGGGTCCGAGGGGAAACGTAACGGCAACGTCTGACCCCGGGTCTGTATCACGGGCACGTGGCAGGAGGCGCAGCCGATCTGTTGAAAGCGTTGGAAGCCGCTCGCAGCGCGAGCGATTGCCTTCTCGGCTTCCGGTCTCTCGAGCGTCACCTCGAAGGTGTGTAACGCCGAGAGGTCACCGGGGCGGATCTCGTCGACCACGCCGTCGGCGTCGGCATCGACTCCGGTGCCGACCACCTCGGACGGCTGCATCCCAAAGTGGAACTGCATGGCCTCGGTGTCGAAGTCACGCACTGTGGCGAACTCCCCCTTGCGCCCGAACGGTTTGACCACCAGGTCCGCATCGACCCCTTTGACCCCGGAGAAATCCAGGTTGCCGTTGCCATCCGCGACAATTTGGCCGAAATCGACGCCGTGCGTCGTCAGCGGAATGATGATCCCCGGGTGGGCCAACGCCCGAGCACGCAGCCCTTGCAGGTCCTCGGTCATCTCGAGACCCAGAAGCTCAACGCCGCCGCAGCCGAAGATGAACGGTGGGTTGGCGAAGCGTCCGTCGAAACCGGCGTTCTTATCGAAATCCAGGTCCGCGGGGTCCATCGCCGTGGGCTTAATGATGGCGTTGGTCACGGAACCGCCCACGCCGCCGATTCCCAAGCGGGGCGGGACCGTCGCCGCGCTGAGCAGCGAATGACACTCCAGGCAGGTCTGACCGTCGAGGCCGTTGACACGCAGCAGCGTGCCGTTTCCCTGCAAGGTCGGCCGACCGCCCGGGTCAGCGTCACCGTCACCGTATCCGTCGAGCTTGTTGAACGGTGTGGTGAAGACCCGAAGCCCTGCGAGGCGGATCTCTCGCAGCGTCAACTCGCCATTGACGATCTGGCCCTGCGTCACCCGGCCCTGAAAATTCGCCTGCTCGCCCTGGGCGGTTTGACCGCTGGCACCGACTGTAGCGAACAGGATTAGGAGACCGGCCGCTTGTGCTGGGCGCAGGCCTTGTTTGCAGACATGCTGGCTCACGTTGTTTCTCCTCGAAAACGTCTCTGTGAAATGAGAGGGCAGTATTGCCATTGTCGAGTAGCCCTGGCAGGTGTCGTGCCAATAGGAGATCATCGAATCAAACTGCCGCAACTGATTGATTTAATATAGGCATAATTTATTCTCGATTGCTGCGACGCAATCAGTGCGGTCGCCGCCCGGTTTCAAGGTTGGGGAGTGAGCAACACCCTGGTTGCAAGGGTTCGCTGGTAGGAAACACACCCCTGAAGTTCAATGATCCGGCCACATAAGCCACAGCTGAATGGCGGAAACGGGTCGGAAGTTCCTGTTCAGCGCCAGTTACTGTAAGTCACCACTGAATGAACACCTTCGCAACCCGTTTTTTGTGGTTTTTTGGACGATAGAGGAAGAATTCACAAATCTGGTCGCGTTTGACGTCGTAGAGTCTCAACGGCCTCCTCAATTGCGCCCACGTCGGGAGGTATAGAAGCCCATTCTTTCCAGAATTCACGTGTACCGCTGGTAGGTCGCACGGAAGGCTGATCTAGCCTGATGGGCGTAGGAATCAGAACCGCGTCGCCCAAAAGCAGCGCTTCGCCGGTGTCGAGCAACGGGAGCATATCCGTCAGCCCAACCATTGAGTCAGGCATTAGTCTTCGCACAACAGCCTGGTCAGTATCATTATTTAGACGCAGCACAAGAAAGTTATTACATTGACTTAGGATCGTTCTGCTGACATCAGATGGTCTTTGGCTAACTACAACGATAGACACACCATACTTTCCGCCTTCTTTTGCAATTCGTTCAAATGTTGCCATCTGGTGGTTGTACTCCCTCACCAGGTTCTGGTGGACGAAGCCGAAGGTCTGCTTGCTGGGCGTGACGGTGAGCCCGATCAGGTAGGCGCCGAAGTACTCCAGCACCTGCGCCCAGAGGTTGTAGATGGAGCGGTGACACTCTTCGGTGACGATGATGTCGAAGGTTTCGATGGGGATAGCCGGGTTGTACTCGATGGGCTCCGGGCTTCGCAGGAGACCGGCATACGGCGTTGCGGCGCTCGCTGCGCTGCTCATTGCGCTACCAGGCAACTGCGCCGCTCGCTCGCCCCGCGCCTTGTCCGCCGGCCCCCTGCTGTGCCCGCCGTTAGCAAACAGGCCGCCGAGTTGATCGACGGACATTTCTTCGAGGTCTTCCGGCAGCTCCTTGCCCTCGAGCATGGAGTACATGCGCTGGATGGTGCATATGCAGACCCGCGCGGTGGTGTCCAGCGTGTTGCTCGCCAGGCGCTGGACGATGTACTCCTCGCTGAACTTGATGTTTTAGGGCGAGGCGTATTGCTGGGATTCCTTCAGGGTCTGGTCGCCGAGGTTGCCGCGATCGACCAGGAACAGCACCGCTGCCTGCCTGCGAACTTGATCAGCCGGTAGATGAAGCTGATCGCCGTGAGGGTCTTGCCCGAGCCGGTGGCCATCTGGATCAGGGCGCGGGGGCGGTTTTCCCTGAGCGATTGCTCCAGGTTTTTGATGACTTTGATCTGGGCGGGCCAGAGGCCTTCTTCGTGGAGGGGCGGCATGTGCTGCAGGTGGGAGAGGAAGGTTTGTGGTCTGTTTGCGTATTGCGTAGTCGCTTCGGCGACTTTGTGCCGGGCTTTATCCCGGGCTTCGGTACCCTCAGCCCAGGCTACGTCCAGCAGCGCGGCTAGATAATCGGGTTTGTGGAAGGCGAACACGCCGCGGGCCTTGGGCTCGGGATCCAGGCCGTTGGTGGAGCGGGTTTCGATTCCGGTGGACTGGTAGGAGAACGGCAGCGGGCTGCTCCAGGCGGGCAGGTCATCCGGGAGACCCTGGGTGTATTTGGCGGCCTGGGGCTCGACACCGGACAGGGTGAGGCCCTGCCTTTTCGCTTCGATGATACCGGCCGCCTTGCCGTCGATATAGAGCAGATAATCGGCAAAGCAGTGGCCGGATTTCAGGGGGAATTCGCGGATGGCGACACCACGGCGGGCCGTGATGTTGGCATTTGCAGGATCGCACACATGCCAACCAGCTGCGGCGAGCAACTGATCGATGATCTCGCGGGCTTTTGCTTCGGGCGTCCCCATCGCCGTTGGCTGGAGTACTCGTATGTCCCCTGCGCAGGGGATTGTCGCTTTTTACGGGATAAATTTTAAGCTAACCAATGACTTGTTATTCGGGTAGAGAGATAGAGCGGAGGCGAGGCCAACGTCTCCCTGGTCGTCATCCGCTCATCGTGACCGTGAATCCGCCGCCGCCAATCCACCGACGGCCCTCTTCTTGAATCTGCGGCAGCGCCCTCCGCGACGCGAGTCCAAAGCCATTTGCCTCCATCAAACCGCTTGCACCAAGCGGCGAATGCAACCTGTGCAAGGTCCCTGACCGGGCCCAGCCCAAGCGCAAACGCAACTCTCCCCCTGTTCGATTGTCACACATACGTGACCGGCCCTACACCGGCCCCTGTAGCAACAGCCCGCAAGACAACCCCGAGGAGCCATGCGATCCATGCGAAACATTTCGATCGGACTGGGCCTGCTGGCCCTGATTGTGACCCCGTTCATCGTGCGTATTGCCAGCGGCGAGGCGCCTTCGGATGCCGAGCCCGCGGATCCGGGGCTGGGGGTGGCCACCTTTGCCGGGGGCTGCTTCTGGTGTGTGGAGGCGGACTTCGACAAGGTACCCGGGGTGGTGAAGACCATTTCGGGCTATACCGGCGGGGACGTCGAGAACCCGACCTACAAGCAGGTCTCGGCGGGCGGCACGGGTCACCTGGAAAGCCTGCAGGTGTACTACGATCCGAGCCGGGTGAGCTACGAGTACCTGCTGGAAGCCTTCTGGCGCATGGTCAATCCTACCGACGAGGGCGGCCAGTTCGTCGATCGCGGCGACTCGTACACCACGGCGATCTTCTATCACAACGAAGAGCAGAAGCGCGCGGCGGAGAAGTCGAAGGCAGCGCTGGCGGCCTCCGGGCGCTACGACAAGCCGATCGTCACGCCCATCCGGCCGGCGGAGACCTTCTACCCGGCGGAGGACTACCATCAGAACTATCACAGCGAAAACTCGTTTCGCTACACGTTCTACCGCTTCCGCTCGGGGCGCGACCAGTACCTGGAAGAAACCTGGGGAGAGGATCTGGACATGGAACCGCCGGAACAATCATCGGAAACGTCATCGAAGTACACCAGACCCTCGGACGACGAGCTGAAGGCCCGCCTGACGCCGCTGCAGTACGAGGTGACCCAGGAGGAAGGCACCGAGCGGGCCTTCAAGAACGAGTACTGGGACGAGCACCGCGAAGGCATCTACGTGGACATCGTGAGCGGCGAGCCGCTGTTCTCCTCGACCGACAAGTTCGAATCCGGCACCGGCTGGCCGAGCTTCACCCGGCCGGTGGATCCGGAGTACGTCGTGAAGAAGCGCGACTTCAAGCTGTTGCTGCCGCGCACCGAGGTGCGCAGCCGCTACGGCGATTCGCACCTAGGACACGTGTTCGATGACGGGCCTGCCCCCACCGGGCTTCGCTATTGCATCAACTCGGCATCACTGCGGTTCATCCCCAAGGAGGAACTGGAGAAAGAGGGGTACGGGGACTATCTGAGTCTGTTTGAAAGTGAGTAAATGAGTAACGGGTCAGAGCCGGCTCGGCCGGGTCTGACCCCGTTGTCTGAAATCCATCGCGGCCGGGAGGTCACCCCGACAACGCCGCACCGTTCGTCTGCCGGATTACTGGTCAGGAGCGCCACCTTCCGGCGCGATCCCAGGAGCCGCCGTAAAACCCAAAGCGGCCGGTCAGCCCGAAATTCCCCGGCTGTAAATCGCCGCTCCGGCGACATGGCCTTTCAACGGTGGTTCAAGCCGCTCCTTGCCTGGACTCTTCCAGACTCATCTCAGGCTATATTGGTAGTCAGAGATTGTTGATTCATCGCGCCTGAATGGGTGTGGCGGTCGCCCCTGGCGCGGCCCCGGACCGCCGCACACTCGACAAGAGCGCGGACAGGATTGCACATGCTCCTCGGCTCCGAACCCACCAGATGGCTTCTGCGACCACTCGCCCACGTCGTCGTCTTCACCTTGCTGTCTGCGCTTGCGGCCGTGGCCGGCGGTGAGACGCTGACCCTCACCAAGAACGGCCCCAAAGCGGCCCGCGAGGGCGATCTCATCGAATATCGGCTCACCATCGCGAATCAGGGCACGACGGACGTTGCGGGCGTAGAGGTCCTCGACAGGCTTCCAGACGCCGTCGAATTCATCCAGGCCGCCTCGACCCCCATCGGGGCTTTCGATCCTGCCACCGGCATTTGGACGCTCCCGCGTCTGGGCACGGGCGCGGACGACAGCGCAGCCACATTGCGGCTCGAGGCGCTGGTGCGCTCCAACCTGCTGGCGGATCCCAACGACACCGTGGCTGCGATCAACCGAGCCTCCGTCGTGGCCCCTTCGTCCCCTGACCCGATTGCAGCACAGCTCACCACTCAGATCCTGTGCGCCTTCTGCATCGACTGGGAGATCCTCTCCGTCGGGATCAACACCGAGCACCGGTCGCGCCTGCCGGACTTGCGAGAGACGCGGTTCTTCCTCGACGTCGAAGTCGCGAACAACGGACCGGTGAGTTCCGAGGGGACCCTGAGCGCGACGCGCTTCGATGTGAGCGGCGGCGACTTCCGTCCTTCACTGGTCCTGGAGCCTGCCACGCCCGTGCCGGTTTCCCTCGCGGCGGGCGAGACGCAGACCGTCACCTTCAACACCAACTGGGCGCAGGGGCCGTTGTCCACCTTTACGATCTTCTGGGAATTCGAAGTGAGCGACCTGTCTCTGCTGGACCCCGTCCTGCCCAACACATCGGCGGGCTCCTGGACGGGAGACGCCAGCGATGTTGACGACGACACCCGCTGCTTCATCGCCGTGGCGGCTTCCGGCTCGTACCTGGGCCCACACCTTCGAAGCGTCCGGCGTTTCCGGGACGAGACCTTGATGCCCAATCGCGGGGGCCGGATGCTGGTGGCGTGGTATTACGCGCTTTCACCCGCGGTGGCGAAGCATATTGCAGACAACGAAACCCGCCGAGCCCTTGCGCGGCTGGTGCTGACTCCGGTGGTCTTCGCCATAGGGGCCCCGTTACCCGCGTCGGCTGCTTTCGGTGGGACACTGTTGCTGATATTCGTGCTGAGAAGGCGCCTGCGACTCCTCGGTGCCCCGGAACGCGCGAGCCAATAATGGGCCAGAGCCGGGTTCGCCGGGTCTGATGCCGTTGTCTGGATTCGATCGCGGCCCGAGGCGGCTTCTTAAGGGAGAGTATCGACGAGGCAGGCCTCTGGCGGCCTCCGCTTCGGTACTTCCCCATGGCGGCTGATGCCGGCGCCTGTGGCTTGCTCCGTTGTTGTTCCAGACCACCCACCCGAGCCGGAAGCTGTTGGCACAACACAAACAGAGAAGCCAAGTGACGGCCCTCCCCCTGCACGCTTGATCACGTTGTCGGAAGGCACAGAGAAGGACCCCTGATTGCTTCGTCGCTGCGAGGGCTCTGACAACGAAGCAAGGCCTAACGCATTGATGGCGCTGCACGGAGAGGGCTCGCTTCGCTCGCAATGACGCGTTCAACACCTCCGTGAGGAGCGCCTGAATTCACTGGTTCTCTCCACCGCGATCGCTTGCCGCAGCCGCGGCGCCGGCCCTTGGCACGCTGCGTGCTCTAGTCCTTGGGCAGACGCTACTTACCAGGATGGAGAGACCATGTTCTTCGAAACACTGCAGGCGAATGATCACCCGGAAGGAAGGAGCTTCGGCACGGTAGTGCACGACGTTGATCTGCGCAGCCTCTCGGACGGCGAGCTCGAGGCGATCCGGCACGCGCTCTACGAGCACCGCGTGGTGGTGATCAAGGGCCAGGACCTCGGCACCGAGGAGTACATCGATTTCTCCTACCGGTTCGGCGAGCCGCAGCCCTATCTGCAGGAAAACTACCATCACCCCGAACACCCGCTGATCTTCGTCTCCTCCAACGTGGAGCAGAATGGCCGGAAGATGGGCGTGGCGCGCACCGGGGGCTACTGGCACTCCGACACCTCGTTTCAGGCCGAACCCATGCCGTTGACGATGCTCTATCCGCAGATCATTCCGCGGGTGTGGCAGCGCGCGACACTCTTCGTGGACATGAGCGAGGTCTATGCTGCGCTGCCTGCCCATCTGAAGGCCCCCCTAGACAAGGCGCGCTTCCTGCACAGCGGCCGCTGGCGCTACAAGGTGCGCGAGGAGGACGCGGGCCTCGACATCACCGACATCCTGGCAATGATCGACCGGCACGCGCCGCCCGTGGCCCACCCCGCCGTGCTCGAGCACCCGGCGACCGGTGAGCGCGTCCTCTACGGCAGCCGCGGCTTCACGGTCGGAATCGAGGACATGCCCGCCTGGCAGTCCGAGGAGCTGCTTCGGTCGCTGTTCGATTTCGCCGAGCAACCGCAATTCGTGCGCAAGGTGTTCTGGGAGCTCGGCGACGTGATCGTCTGGGACAACCGCTTTCTGATCCACCGCTCGGGCCGCGCCGAGAACGTCAGCGGCGACGTGCGCGAGGCCGCCGCACGGGAAGAAGAGACCATGATGTTCCGCATCACCCTGAGCGACGGGTATCCCCTGTCCAACTGAAGCAGCCATTCGGGAGACTGTTATGTCGACTGTCATAGATACCGCGAGCACCCGGGACGCCTGGGAGATCGAAAGCGATTTCGTCCGTGAGATTCTGTCGCCCTACAAGGATCACGCGACCTACCTGCGCTCCGCCTTCATCACCGATGGCCCCGCGCAGGGCACCCTTGCGCCGCGCAGGGACGCAGCGAAGAAATCGCTGATGACGGCGTTCGGGGAGTTCGCCATTCCCGAGAGCTGCTATATCGACGACACCGGGCACTTCAATGCCGTGGAGTTCAACATCTGCTACAACCAGATCGCCTATGTGCTGTTTGCCGAGTGCTTCCGCAAGCGGCTGCTGCACAGACTGGCACCGTCGCTGGCGGACAAGCTCAGCATGGACTACGACGGTTACCGGCACCACCAACTGTCGTCCATGTTCATCGTCAAGTATCAGAGCAAGTTCAAACAGCCGATCGACAGCGATCTGTTTCACGGCGAGCTGAGCGTGCAGCGCGTGTCGTCGATGGCGGATACCTTTTTCGCCCACACGCACATCGCGTTCTCGGATGCCGGCGGCGGCTACGCCGACGGCAGCGTTCTGCTGGCCTTCTCCGCGACGGCCGCCCACTGATGCAGACCTTGCTCCCCACCGTCGGGGCAACCGCTCGGCCGCAGGGCCCGACTGCCGGGGCCAACGAGCCCATGCCATCGACCCTGCACGCGCTGCTGCACCACCCGGCGCTCCCCGAACATCGTGCCTGGGTGCGCGAACCCTTCGCCGCAGGCGAGTACGTCTTCCGCCTGGGCGAATCCGGCCACGACGTCTATCTGGTGCTCCGGGGCAGGGTCCGCGTCCTGGGACGGGTCGATCTGGAGGACGGACAGCGGGTCCGGCCCGGTTATCTGGATCTCGGCGAGCGGCAGGTGTTCGGCGCGCTCAGCCTGTTCGACCGTTCCAGGCGCTGCGCCGATGTCCAGGCGATCAGCGACTGCGAGATCGCCGTCATCGACGCGCATGCGCTGGCCACCTTCATGGAGCAGAACCCGCAGCTCGGCTATCGGATCCTGCGTGAGCTGTTTTCGTGCTCGGTGGAGCAGATTCGAAAGAACCGGCATCGCGTTGCATCGATGCTCGCCTGGGGCCTGAAGGCCCACGGCATCACCCAGTGCCTGCCGGCGAAGCGGACCCGGTCACCCGCACCCGAAACGCAACCCGACCTTGACCGAACATACAGGTGAAACCGTGAAACACCACATTCTCAGATCCCTGCACGAGAAAGAGCTGAGCTTCGAGACGCCCGTGTCCCGCTACCCCATGGTGTTGACGCCCTCGACGACCGGCTTTGCCGGGGATGCCACCGCCTTCATCGAAGGCCTGCGCGGCAGCGCAAAAGCGCTCAGGGCGACGGTGGCAGAGAACGGCGCGCTGCTGCTGCGCGGTTTTCCGGTCGAGGGTCCGGAGCGCTTCGAGGAGGCCCTGTATGCCCTGGGCCATGACCTCTATCGCAGGAACGTGGGCGGCGTATCGCCGAGGGGCAGGATCACCGGGGCTACCTACAACTCGACGGATGCCGCCTCCCCCTTCGTCATCGGGATCCACACCGAGTTTCCCTACCAGTCCGTGCGGCCGTCGACAATCGCCTTCTACTGCGATACGGCGCCTGCGATTCACGGCGAAACGCCGATCTTCGATTGCGCCGGCGTGTTCGCGGGCCTGAGCACCGAGCTGCAGGACAAGCTCCGGACCCTGCGGCTGCGCTACACCCGCTACTTCAGCGGTAGAAAGAACACCCTGTTCAATTTCCGCAAGCCCTGGATGGATGCTTTCCTCACCGCCGACAGGGCCGTCGTCGAGCGGCACCTGGAGGCCGAGGGCATCGCCTACGCCTGGGACGCGCGCGGCAACCTGAGAACCGAGCACATCGTGCCCGCCACTGTCATCGACCCGGCGAGCGGCAGGGAGTGCCTGAACATCGCGATCTTCAACGGCGATACCTTCGCCTACAACATCCGTCATTTCTCCGAGCGCTATAACCCCGCCAAGCGGCGTCTGCTCGAGTGGTTCGTACGTCGCGAGGGCTCGAAACCCGACGCCTTTCTGCGCACGACCTTCGGTGACGGCAGCGAGATCAGCCGCGCCGAAAGCGAGGAGATCCAGAAGACGGCCTGGGCGAACGCCGTCGCCTTCCGCTGGCTGCGCGGCGACATGCTAATTCTGAGCAACATTCGCTTCGCCCACGCCCGGCTGAACGTTACCGGGCCCAGGCGGATCGTGGCGGCCATGGCCGACAGGTACGATGTTCGCGAGCTGGCAGCGGAGGCGCCGGCGCCATTGCAGTGGGAGCTCAGTGCGCGTGTTGCGGCCTAGATTGATGCGGCTTCCGTTGCCAGTGCGCCGTGACGGAGCAATCGCCACACGACTGCTTGCAGGCCAGGAGATTGTCACGCTGCGCTCGCACTGGCGCCCAGAGGGCAAAGCGCGGCGTAGCAGAGCTGACGTTGCCGTCATTGCCAGGAGCGCAGTGCGGAAGCAGTCTCCAGACGGCTGGTTATACGTCAGGGACTGCCACCTGCCACGGGCTTGGGCCTCGCGGCCAAAGGCTGATTCGCTCGCGATCACGCCAAGTGTAAAGCTTACTTCAACATAGAGAGGCCACGATGAAAAACACGAGTCGTTACGCCCGCGGCAGGGCAATTGAGTCGGCGGAGGTCGTCGCCGCCTTTCGTGCCATGGGCTGTCGCGAGCATGACTCGGGACTGCGCAACCCCGACCGGCTGGCGGCGAAGTTCCTCGGTCCCCGGTACCGCCTGCTGGTGAAGCTGCGCCGCCTGACCCGGTGCTACGCCGAAGCCGCCTACCCCGGCATGTACTGGTTCCATCTGGCCAGGACCCGGCACATCGATGCCCTGCTGAACCGGGCCGTCGACGAGAGTGTGGAGCAGGTCGTGTTTCTGGCCGCCGGCTACGATTCCCGCGCCTATCGTTTCCGCGATCGGCTCAGTGATAAGCGTCTGTTCGAAGTAGATCTGCAGGGAACCCAGCGGCGCAAGCTCGCGCGCCTGCAAAAGAGCGGGGTCGACATCCCCGACAATGTCTCCTTCGTGACCATCGACTTCAACCGGCAGAAGCTGGCCGACGTGCTGCTGGACGCGGGTTTCGACCCGGCCCGCAAGACCTTCTTCAACTGGGAAGGCGTCAGTTACTACCTGCCGGAGCGTTCAGTCGCCGAAGTGCTGGGCTTCGTGAGCACACACGCCGCCCCGGGCAGCCGGCTCGTTTTCGACTACATGCTGCGCTCCCTGGTCGAGGGCGATTACAGCAGCTATGGCGGCAGACAGGTGATCCGCGGCTTCAACCGGGTCAGGGAGCCGGCCCTGTTCGGCATCCCCGACGGCGCAACCGAAGCCTTTCTGGGCCGGCACGGCTTCCGGGTGTTGTCGGACCTGGGCCCGCGCGAGCTGGAGCAACGCTACACGCGCGGCGGCGAAGGCCGGGCCAGACGCGTGCTGGGCTGCATGCGGGTGGTCTGTGCCGAGGTCGGACCGGCTCCAGTAACCTGACCGGCGGTCGACGGACTTACCTGTCCACCCGCATCAGCAGCGGTGGCAGGAACAGAAAATCGGCGAGCAGCGCGAAGCCGATGGTGATGGCGGTGAGCAGCCCCATGTCCGCGTTCAGCCGGAACGGCGACTGGGTCAGCACCAGGAATCCGGCGATCAGCACCAGGGTGGTGACCCAGAGCGCCAGGCCCACGGTCGAGAACGCGTAGCGCACCGCATCCGGGGCGCTCAGCTGCTGCTCGCGGCGTGCGCGCAGGTACTTGCTGAGAAAGTGCACGGTGTCGTCGACCACGATGCCCAGGGTCATGCCGGCGACCACGGACAGGGCCAGACCCACCTCCCCCACTATCAGCCCCCAGAGGCCGAAGCCCATGGCGGCCGGGGCGAGGTTCGGCAGCAGGCTGACCAGTCCGATCTTCAGCGAGCGGAGGGCCAGCATCAGGATGCCGGAAATCAGCACCAGCGCGACGGTCGTGCCGGTCAGCATGCTGCGGATGTTGCGGTGACCGATGTGGGCGAACATCATGGCGGGACTGGTCCCCTGGGACTGCATCTGCGGGGCGTTCCGGGCCAGCCAGTTCTGGGCCCGTTCCTCGAGGGCGAGCATCTCATTGCTGGTGATGTTGCGCACCACGACGCTGAGCCGGGTGGCGGACTTGGCGACGTCGATCTGGTTGTTGAGGTCCAGCCCGTACGGCAGGGACATCTCGTAGAGCAGCAGGTACTGCGCCGCCAGGTCGCGCCGATCCGGCAGTCGGTGCCAGTCCGGATCGTCGCCGTGCATGTTCTTGTTGAGACGCTTCATGGTATCGGTCAGGGTGCTGACGTGCAGCACCTCAGGCTGGCTCTCGAACCAGTCGGCGAATCGTTCCAGGTCCTGCAGGTAGGCGGGATCGCTGACGCCTCCGGACTCGCCGGCGCTGAGCGAATAGTCGATGGTGTAGATGCCGGTGAGGTTGTCGGTGGCGAAATCCGTCGCGGTCCGGAACGCGATGGTCTCGTCGAAGTATTTGATGAACTGATCGTTGAGCTCGTTGCGTGGGATGAACGAGACCAGCAGCACGATGAGCGCGCCCATGCCCCAGAACAGCGGCCTGCGCCGGGTGACGACGAGCTCGGCGAAACGATCCATGAAGTGAGCTTTCTTATCCTCACGCGGCTGGATGTGCACCGGCAACGTCAGCATGAGCGCCGGCAGAAAGGTCACCGAGTAAAAGAACGCCGCGGTCACGCCCATGGCGACGATGTTGCCGAGATCCCCGAAGGGCGGCGCGTCGCTGAAGTTCATGCTGAGAAACCCGATGGCCGTGGTGAGCGTGGTCAGAAACACCGGCTGCAGGTTGATCCTGAGGCTGTCGACCATGGCCGCGGTCTTGTCCAGCCCGCGGCGCATGGCATGCAGGAAGCTGATCAAAATATGCACACAGTCGGCGACCGCGAGGGTGAGCACGATGGTGGGCGACTGGGCCGAGGGTGGTGTCAGCCCGATGCCCAGCCAGCCGGCCATGCCCATCGCCGTAAGGACCGAGAGGATGATCACCAGGAGCGTGGCGGCAGTCGCCGGAAAGGAGCGCAGCAGAAGGAGCAGCATCAGCATCGCCACGCCGAGCATGAGCGGCACCAGGGTGCGCTGGTCGTGCAGGCTGACCTCGGGGAAGGTGTTGTTCATCACCACCATGCCGGTCAGATAGACATCGATGCCAGGGTGCTCGGCAATCGTCTCGGCCACCAGCCCGCGGGCGTGCTCGACGATTTCGGCGACCTCCCGGCCGGTCTGCTCGGCCGGATCGGGCAGCTGGATGGTGACATTGACGCCGGCGACCTCTCCGCTCGATGAGATCAGGCGGTTGACCAGCAGCGGCTCGTTGAGCGCGATTTCGCGGATGCGCTCCAGATCCGCCGCATCGAGGCCTTTGGCATCCGGGACCAGGGCCTCGACAATCAGCTCGTCACCCTCGGCCTCCGTGTGCTGGTAATTGGTGATGGAATCCACCCGGATGGAATAGGGAATCTGCCAGGCCCCCTCGGTCAGATCGATGAGCGCGGCGAGCGTCTCGGGCGTGAATACCCTCCCGTCCTTCGGTGCCAGGACGAAGAGCACGTTGTCGGTCTTGGTGTAGGTGTTCTGCAGCTTTTCGAACGCCCGCAGCTGCGGGTTGTGCTCGCCGAAAAACACCCGGTAATCGGCGTCGAAATAGATGAAGCGGATGCCGCTGGCGGCGATCACCGCGACCAGGATGCTGATCACCAGCACCGGGTAGCGCCAGCGCGCAAGCCATTCACCGTACGCTTTGCCCATTGTTCTGTTTGTCGGTCCGTATACGCGAGCCCGGGGCGGGAGTGTACGGGCGCGCAGCCGGGCTGTATAGCCGTGCGCGCTCGGTTACGCCGGCCGATACTGCGGCTCAGAATGCGAATGGTTCGCAACCGCAACTGCGTGCGACGTCTTACGGAAAAGTGCTATCGTGCGGCGCTGCGTTGGGCCAGCTTGTCGGTCGGCAGGATCATGTCGAAGCCCTGCATGTTGGCGGGGACGACGATGGTGTTGGCGCCGGACTCGGCGAATTTCTGCAGCGTGAGGTTGAGCTCGTGCTGCAGGTATTCGGCCGTCAGCGTGCGGTTAATGATGTTGTTGGCGTTGGCGATGCCCTCGGCACGGATGACCTCGATCTCGGCGTTCTTGCGTTCGATCTCGACCATCACCTGCTTCGCCTCCAGCCGCTTCTGGTTGGCAACCGCCTCGCGGATGGACGCCTCGATGGATGGATCGGTGAGCACCGAGCGGATGACCACGCGGGTCACCTCGAAAACGCCGGGATCGTTGCTGTCCGGCGTCTGTTGCAGACGCGTCTTGATGGAATCACCGATCTGCTCGCGCTTCTTGTGCATGGTGAGCGAATCGGTCTCGGCCACGGCTTCATAGACCGCGCGGCGCGCCTCGCGGTAGTCGAGGCGGTAGGCCGGGAAAAAGCTGCCCGACTCCCGGTCGTACTGGTGGGCGTTGGCGTACTTGACGTAGAGATCGGAGATCTGGCCGCTCGCAGCCTTGTAGAAAACGCTCACGTCCATGTCACGCAGGGAGAGATTGTCGGCCGCCTTGGGCGTCAGATCAGTGAGGTCGATCGCAATCTCCTTGCCGACGAACCCGGTGATCTGCGTCACCACGGGTACCCTCAGAGCGAAACCGCGGGTGACCTCTTCGGGGCTTACCTTACCGAGGGTCTTGCTGACCCCGCGTTACCCGACTCGATCAGGACCACGGTGAAATTGAGAAAGGTCGCGACCAGAAGGGTAAGAAAAAGTGCAGCGGCCGAACGCATCGAGAATCCTTCCTGAAAATGTCGTCCAATCAGTGGCGATGTGGAAATCGCTTCGAGGGCGGGCCTACACCGGATCAATCGCTATCGGGAAATACTCATCGGCCCGCTGGAGGCTTTTCTGTAGAGCTTCCGGGGGCTGAACTGTTGGGCATCGCTGCGCTCAGCCCAACCTACCGGATGCTGTGGGATTACCCTGCGGACGGGCTGAGTTCAGCTGACCCGTTGGGCATCGCTGCGCTCAGCCCAACCTACCGGATGCTGTGGGATTACGGTGCCGGGTGTCCTCAGTGGTCGCCGGCCACGCTCTTTCTGAGGTAAACCACCTCTTCCTCCCGGCGGACATCGCTGCTGAAGCCGCGCCGACGGAACATGGACAGCATGCGAACATTGTCCGGGTCCGTCTCGGCGATCACTTCCGAAATGCCCCAGCGCCCGGCCACCTCCAGGCAGTAGTCCAGCAGCAGCGCGCCGACGCCCTTGCCCTGCCAGGGATCGGGGACGATCACGGCGTACTCGGCGGTCTGGTGATTGAGATCGGTCATGAGCTGGGCGACTCCGATCAGCTGGCGCTGCTCGCCGCTGCCGGTCTCCACCACCAGGGCCAGCTCGCGCTCGTAGTCGATCATGCAGTGTCGGATCGCCATAGCGTGGTCGCTCTTCTTGAAGATCGAGCGGAACCGGAAGCGGATCGACTCTGCCGACGAGCTGGCGATGAGCCTGTGCCACAGCGGCTCGTCCTCGGGCCGGATCGGGCGCAGCAGGGTCTCGGTGCCGTCGCGCAGCTGGCGCCGGCGGGTGAAATGCTCCGGGTAGGGACGGATGGCGAGGTGGGCGTAGCGCTCGTCCGCCCGCGGTTGGGCGTTTCTGTCGAGCACCGCCGCCGCATCGAGCGCGATCACCCCCTCGGCGGAGACCAGCAGCGGATTGATGTCGAATTCGCGGATCTCGGGGTAGTCCGCCACCAGAGAGGAAAACCGGATCATGACCTCGATCAGCTTGTCCACCGCCACCGGCGGCTGGCCGCGGTAGCCCTGCAGCATGGGCCAGCAGGCCAGGGATTCGAGCATGCGCCGGGCCAGCCGCTCGTTGAGCGGCGGCAGCCCGATGGCGTGGTCGCGGTAGATGGCGGTGGCGATCCCGCCCAGACCGACGATGATGACCGGACCGAAGGTCGGATCCTTGGTGGCGCCGAGAATCATCTCCAGACCCTGCGCGCAGTCGATCATTCGCTGCAGCGTCACACCGTGGCAGCGACCTTCGAGACCGCGATTCCGCACCACCTCCTGCATGCGCGCAAAGGCGCTGCGCACCGCCGGCTCGTCCTGCAGGTCGAGCACCACGCCTCCTATGTCGATCTTGTGCAGGATCTCCGGCGAGCACAGTTTCAGCACCACGGGATAGCCGATCTCACCGGCCAGCTTGACCGCCTCGTCGACGTTGTGGGCGATACAGGTGTCGCAGATCGGTATCTCATAGGCCTTGAGCAGCATCTTGGCCTCGCCTTCGGTCAGGGCCTCGCGCTGCTGCAGCATGTTGTGGAAGCGCCGGGCGAGCTTGTGCCTGCTGCCGGAATACTGGATCGACACCTCGCGCGGCGTCTCATAGAGGCTCTGCAGGTTGTGGGCGTAGGACACCAGGTGCGTGAAAGCCCGGATGGCCTGCTCGGGCGTGGCGTGCGCGGGCACCCCCTCACGGTTCAGATAGCGGATCGTCTTGCGCGCTTCGCCGCCGCCCATCCAGGCGGCGAACATCGGCTTGCGGGAGCTCTTGGCGGCCGCTACCACGGCCTCCGCCACGGCCCTGAAATTCACCAGGGGATGGTTGGCGAAAATCACCAGGATGGCGTCGACGCCGGGGTCCCGGCTGACGACCTCGAGCGCCGCGGCATAGCGATCCGGCCCGGCTCCGTCGAGCAGGTCCACCGGATTGGCGTGAGACCAGCCTTGCGGCAGCACCGCGCTCAGACGCTCGAGGCTGGCGTCGTCGAGATTGGCCAGCTGACCCTTGCGCGAGAGCAGCGCATCGGCGGCGATGATCGCCGGCCCGCCGGCGTTGCCCACGATGGCCAGCCGCGGCCCCTCCGGCAGCCGCTGGGAGGCCAGAATCTCGGCGACATCGAAGATGTCGTCCAGCTCGGTGACCCGGACGATGCCGGCGCGCTCGAACACGGCGCTGTAGACGGCGTCCTCGCCAGCGATGGTGCCGGTGTGCGACAGCGCGGCGCGCGCCGAGCGCTCGAAACGGCCGGACTTGTAGGCGACGATCGGCTTGGTGCAGGCGAATGAGCGCGCCGCCGACATGAAGCGCCGCGCGTGCAGGATCGACTGAACGTAGAGAATGATGGCGCGCGTGCTCGAGTCGGTGCCCAGGTAATCGATGAGGTCCCCATAGCCGGCGTCCATGGTGTTGCCGAGCGAGGCGAACAGGGAAAAGCCGACACCGGTGTCGGCCGCCCAGTCGAGGACCGCGTTGGAAAGCGAGTGCGACTGGGAGATGAAAGCCAGGTGCCCCTTGCGGGGAACGGCCACCGCCTGGCTGGCGTTCAGCCCCAGCTCGGGCACGATCACCCCGAGCGAGTTGGGTCCGATGATGCGCATGCTTCGGTAGCGGGCGGCCACCCTGGAGAGCGCCTCCTCCCGCTCGACGCCCTCGGGACCCGCTTCGCGGAAACCGCCGGAGAGAATCAAAGCACCGGCGATGCCGGCCTCGCCGCAGTCAGAGAGGACGCCCGCCACCTCGTCGGCCGGGCAACAGATCACACCCAGATCGGGGGTCCTCGGCAGACGCCCGAGCTCCGGGTAGGTGGGTACGCCGCTGACGGATTCGACATCGGCGCTGACCGGGTAGACGATGCCCCGGAAGCCGCCGCTGAGCAGGTTCGACAAGACCCGCCTGCCGAGGTCGTCGGCCTCGCTCCGGATACCGATCAGGGCCACCCGGCGCGGCTTGAAGATCTTATCGAGATTGAAAATGCTCACGACCGTTCACCATCGCCGCGGCTGTTACGGTCTGTTTGATACTAGTACCGAATCCAGGGTACGTCCACGTGAGGCCCGGGCGGTCCGCGTGACAGAGAACGGGCCAGCGGTTGGACGTAGGTTGATGGGGGCTGAGCGCAGCGTAGCCCAACGCGCCGCGCGTCCCCGCACCAGGTTCTGATCAGGCCCGTATAGGCACGTCCGCAGTCCGGCCGCCATTGCGTTGGGCTTCGCTACGCTCAGGCCAACCTACGGTCCGTGTTACCGTCCTTCTGGTGGTAGCGGCAGGCATGCCAGCCGCGCCACCCCAGCTGCGCCCAGGGTTCTGCAGCGATGTGGATTTAACGCTTCTTGTCCTTGTCCGGTTTGCCGGTACCCGGCACGTAGGCCTTCATCAGGCTCTCCTGCATGCTCTTCCACAGCTCCAGATTGCGGTCGGCCATCTCCTTCAACACCGAGGACGGCGCCATCCGCAGCATGGATTCCATCTGGTCCTGCAGCACCTGCTGCTGGCGCATGAAGGCGTCCATGCTCTTCTCCAGATAGGTCCCCACGAAGGACTGCAGCGTATCGCCGTAGTAGAGAATGATCTGCTCCAGCAGCCGGGTGCTGAGCACGGGCTGGCCCTTCTCCTCCTGCTCGACGATGATCTGCAGCAGGATGCTGCGGGTGATGTCGTCGCCGCTGCGGGCATCGATCACGCGGAACTGCTCGCCGTCCGTGACGAGCTGGCGGATATCGTCCAGCGCGACGTAGCGGCTCTCCGATGTGTCGTAGAGACGCCGGTTCGCGTACTTCTTGATGATGCGTTGTTCAGCCATGCGGCAGCGGCGTGGAACCGGGCGATCAGCTCATGTAGTGTCCGCCGTTCACGGGGATGTTGGCGCCGGTGATGAAGTCGGCGTCCTCGGCGGCCAAAAACACCACCGTGCGGGCGATGTCGGCGGGCTGCCCCAGCCGGTTTCTGGGGATCTGGGCGATGATCTGGTTGCGGATGTCCTCGGGCACGGCGTTGACCATCGGCGATTCGATGTAGCCCGGTGAAATGGTGTTCGCCGTAACATTCTTGCGCGCCCCTTCCTGGGCCACGGACATGGTGAAGCCATGAATGCCCGCCTTGGAGGCGGCGTAGTTGGCCTGGCCGAACTGACCCTTCTGGCCGTTGATGGAGGAGATGCTGATCACCCGTCCGAAGCCGCGCTGCAGCATGCCCTCGATGACATTGCGCGTGGCATTGAACACGCTGTCGAGGTTCGACTGAATAACTTCGCGCCACTGCTCGGCGGTCATCTTGCGCAGCGTGGCATCGCGGGTGATGCCGGCGACGTTGACCAGAATGTCGACGGGTCCCGCCAGCTCCGCGGCCTGCACCACGGCCTCCCGGGTGGCCTCGAAGTCGGCCAGATCGCAGGGCACCACGCCGATGTCGCGGCCGGCCTTTTTCTGCTCGGCCTGCCATTCCCTGGCCATGTCGGCTTCGGCCGGCAGGCAGGTCGCCACCACCCGGCAGCCGGCGTCGCTGAGCTGTCGGCAGATCTCCGAGCCGATGGTGCCGGTTCCGCCCGTCACCAATGCTGTTTTCTGTGCCATCGTTGTTCCTCCTTGGTCTGGTTGATCAAAAAACTCTGATGAATCCGTCATTGCGACGAACGCAGTGTCCGAGCCGAATCCCGATTACGCCGTCATTGCTGCGATGATTCAGAGGCCACGGGGTCGCGAGCCCTACTGCCTGGATCCGGCCCCGACCCCGCGACGCGTCCAACCGGACTAGCGTTCCAGCGCTGTGGCGACACCCTGACCACCACCGATGCACAGCGTCGCCAGACCCTTGCTCACATCGCGTTTCTGCATCTCGTGCAGCAGCGTCACCATGATGCGCGCCCCCGAGGCGCCGATCGGGTGCCCAAGCGCAATGGCACCGCCGTTGACGTTGACCCTGCTGGTGTCCCAGCCGAGCTCGCGGTTGACGGCGATCACCTGGGCGGCGAAGGCCTCGTTGGCCTCGATCAGGTCCAGGTCGTCAAGCTGCCAGCCGGCCTTCTTGAGGCATTTCCAGGTCGCGGGAATCGGGCCGGTGCCCATGATGGCCGGGTCCACGGCGGCGTTGCCGTAGGCCACCACGCGCGCCATCGGCTCCAGACCCAGCTCACGCGCCCGGCGCGCCGAGGCCACGATGAGCGCAGCCGCCCCGTCATTGATGCCCGAGGCGTTGCCGGCGGTGACGGTGCCGTTGTCGGTCTTGAACGCGGCCCGCAACGCGGCCAGGCTCTCGGCCGTGGTCCCATGCCGCGGAAACTCGTCGGTGTCGAAGACCAGCGGCTCCTGCTTGCGGCGCGGGATCTCCACCGGGACGATTTCCTCGGCGAAGCGGTTGGCCTTCTGCGCGGCCTCGGCCTTCTGCTGGGAAGCCGCGGCGAAGGCGTCCTGCTCCTCGCGGCTGATGCCAAACCGCTCGACCAGGTTCTCGGCGGTACAGCCCATGTGGTAGTCGTTGAAAATGTCCCAGAGCCCGTCTCGGATCATGGTGTCGATCAGCGTCCACTCGCCCATGCGCATGCCGCTGCGCGAGCCCGGCAGCACGTGAGGCGCCAGATTCATGTTTTCCTGGCCGCCGGCCACGATGATATCGGCGTCGCCGCAGCGGATCGCCTGCACCGCCATGTGCACCGCCTTCATGCCGCTGCCGCAGACCTTGTTGACGGTCATCGCCGGCACCGTGACCGGCAGGCCGGCCGCGACTGCGGCCTGGCGGGCGGGATTCTGGCCGACGCCGGCGGCGAGCACCTGCCCCATGATGACCTCGTCCACACGGTCGGGCTCCAGGCCGTTGCGCTCCAGCAGCGCCGCGATCACCCGGGAACCGAGCGAGCTCGCCGGAACACCCGCCAGGCTGCCCTCGAATTTGCCGATCGCGGTGCGTGCCGCATCGATGATGACTACTTCTTCCATTGGACTGACCTCCCACTCAATCCCACATAATCAGTGGCCGTGCCGCGCCACGCAGGGCCTCTGCCCGTGGCAGCCTGCGGCCGCCCAAACAGAAAGGCCGGCAACTATACCATGCCGGCCTTCCAAAACCCGCCCCCGGGCGGGGCCAGGCGCTGGACTGACGTCTATTCGGCCGCCCCGCCGGTCGCCCTCTTGCTCGCCTCTTCGGCCCAGCTGGCGACGGCCTGCTGGGTTTCGGTGGCGATGCGGGCGAACTCCTGGGCCCGGGTGATCAAGCGCTCACCGAATTCGGTCACCAGCTGTCCTTGCTCGGAAAGCACATCCTCGGGACTCTCGGCGCTGCTGAGCAGCGAGGCCTGGCGAGTACCCAGATCCAGGTAATCGCGGGCAACGTCCAGCTGCTGTCGGGCGACGCGCTCCATGGCGGTGACGGTGATTTCGTTGAGTTTCATCATAGGCTCGACGGCATTTCTGCTGAGCTTCGCCCATTCGTTGAAGAGCTCGGTATTCATGGCTATGTTCTCCCCTGTCTGTGGCACGCCTGCGGTGGCAGGGCGTCGCAAAAGAAATATCTTTGCTGCAATGCAGCATAGTTGCTCTGATATCTGTTGTCAAGTCGAACTGGGCCGCATTTGCAGGATGCATTAAAACAATTAAGCAACAATACATTATGTTAAATTCCTCGCTTGTCGATGCCCGCTTCTTCGGGCTCGGCCGGTCCGCGACATTTTATGTTGCAACGCAATATACACTTGCTATACTTGCTTACAAAACCGGCTGATTAGGGAGGAAACCGAAATGGCGGGATTTGCGGAATCGACGGATGCCTGGACCAGAACCTGGATGGACGCACAGAAGCAGTACATGGACGTCTGGCTGAAGCTGTCCCGCCAGCAGCTGCCCTGGCAGGCTGCAACCTCTCCCTTTCCGGCGTCCGGAACGACACCCTGGGCGGAATCGTTCCAACAGTGGTCAAAGCTGTTCGGCCAGAGCATGCCGGCCAATGCCAAGGACGTCAGCGCACGCCTGTTCGACCTCGGAAAGAGCTACCTGAGTCTGAGCGAAAGCTTCTGGAAGACGCTGCAGCAGGGCAAGGACGCGGCCGCCTGGACCAGAGACTGGCAGGACATGCTGAAAGACACCTGCCAGAGTTTCGCCAAGGACTTCAAATTTCCCGGCGGCGCGGGAGATCCCTGGTCCGGTTTCGCCAACCTCTGGGGTCTGCCGCTGAACAACTGGCAGCGCATGGCGTGCGCGTTTTCGCCCTTCCCCGGCGAAATGGAAAGGGCCCTGCGCGAGGAGAACATCCCTGCGGCCAGCGAGATGACCCGCACCGTACGGCACTTCATGTCGGTACCGCCGGTCGGTTACACCCGGGAATGGCAGGAGCAGCTGCAGGATTGGACGCGGCTCCACATGGAATATCTCCACAGCGTGCAGGATTTCGGCGGGCTGCTCGCCAAGGTGGTACAGCGCGCGCTGGAGCTGTTCGGCGAGCGCGTGACGGCCCGCATCAGAGCCGGCGAGCCCTTCGACGGCCTGCGCGCCGTCTATGACCTGTGGATCGACTGCGGTGAAGATGCCTACGCCGAGCTGGTCGAAACCACGGAGTTCCCGCATCTGCAGGCCGAAATGGTCAACGCCCTGATGCGCATGAAGAGCCACGAGCAGCTCATGGTGCAGGAATTCATGACGGCGTTGAACATGCCGACGCGGGCCGAGCTCGACACCACCCACAAGCGGGTGTACGAGCTGCAGCGCCAGGTGCGCCAGCTTCAGGACGCGCTGGAAGAGCTGGCCGGGAACGAAGCCGAAGCCCATGCCGAAGCGCCACCACCGGCCGCACCGATAGCGCGCAGCGCTTCGCCGCGAAAGAAGGCAGCCTCGAAGAAGGCAGCCTCGAAGAAGGCAGCCTCGAAGAAGGCAGCCTCGAAGAAGGCGGTTGCGAAAAAAACGTCCGGCACGGCCAGGCGCCGCGCCCAACCCAAAGCCAGGAAGGGATAAGCGATGATCAATCTGCCCCTGCAGCCCGATCAGGTGCTCAAAGAAGCGCTCGATTTCAATCGCAAGGTGACCGCCGGTCTGACGACCCTGAAGGAGATCGGGGACGTCGAGGTCGGCGTCACGCCCAAGGAAGCCGTCTACAGCGAGGACAAGCTGGTCCTCTACCACTACAAGACGACCGTGGACAAGCCGGCAAAGACACCGCTGCTGATCGTCTACGCGCTGGTCAACCGCCCCTACATGACCGACCTGCAGGAAGACCGCTCCATCGTGCGCAACCTGCTCGACCATGGCGAAGACGTCTACCTCATCGATTGGGGCTATCCTGATGGCGCCGACCGCTTTCTGCAGCTCGACGACTATATCAACCGCTACATCCATCACTGCGTGCGGCACATCTGCAGGACACACGGTCTGCAGAAGATCAACCTTCTCGGGATCTGCCAGGGCGGCACCTTCAGTCTTTGCTACACGGCCATTCACCCCGAGCGCGTCGCCAACCTGGTCACCATGGTGACGCCGGTGGACTTCCACACGCCGAACAACGTGCTGAGCGAATGGGCGCGCGGCCTCGACGTCGACCTGCTGGTCGATACCGTCGGCAATATGCCGGGTGAGCTGCTGAACTGGACCTTCCTGTCGCTGAAGCCGTTCCGCCTCACCAGCCAGAAATACGCGGATCTCGCCGACATCCTTGACGATGCCGAGAAGCTGCGCAACTTCATGCGCATGGAGAAATGGATTTTCGACAGCCCGGACCAGGCCGGTGAGGCGTTCCGCCAGTTCATCCGCCTGTTCTACCAGCAGAACCGGCTGGTGACCGGCGGTCTGGAGGTCGGCGGGCGGCCGGTGAGCCTCAAGCAGGTCACCTGCCCGGTGCTCAATGTCTACGCGCTCTACGATCACCTGGTGCCGCCGGAATCCTCCATTGCGCTGAAGCAGCACGTGGGCACCCGGGACTACACCAGCATCGAGTTCAAGGGCGGGCATATCGGCATCTACGTCAGCGGTCGGGCTCAGAAGGAGATACCGCCGGCGGTCGCGAGCTGGCTGCAGGAGCGCAGCACCTGATCAGTGCAGCAGGGCCCGCAGGTGCGCGGCGACGCTGCGGGCCAGGGCCGGCAGCTCGTAGCCGCCTTCGAGCACCGAGATGATCCGACCACCCGCGTGGCGGTCGGCGAGCTCACGCACCTGGCGGGTAAACCAGTCGTAATCGCGCTCGTTCAGGTTGAGGTCGGCCACGTCGTCCTGCCAGTGGCCGTCGAAGCCGGCTGAAATCAGGATCAGCTCCGGCCGGAAGGCATCCAGCGGCTCCAGCCATTCCTTTTCAACCCGCCTGCGGAACGTGCGGCTGCCCGCACCGGCATCGAGCGGCGTCTTCACCATGGGCGCACCGCCGGAGGCTCCGGCCCCGGAATACGGATAGAAGGGATGCTGGAACGACGAGCAGAACAGCACCCGTGGATCATCCCGGAAAATGTCCTCGGTGCCGTTGCCGTGGTGAACATCGAAATCGACGATGGCAGCGCGCTGCAGTCCGTGATGCTCCAGCGCGTGCGCCGCTCCCACGGCGACATTGTTGAAGAAGCAGAAGCCCATGGCCGCGGCCCGCTCGGCGTGGTGACCGGGCGGACGCACGGCGCAGAAGGCGCATTCGGCCTTATCGCCCAGCACCAGATCGACGGCGAACACCACGGCCCCGGCCGCGTGGCGCGCCGCCTCCAGGGTGTGCGGATTCATCGCCGTATCCGGGTCCAGCCAGTGCAGCCCGGTGGCCGGAGACAGCGCGAAGATGCGCTGCACGTACTCTGGATCGTGCACCCGCTCGAGCTGCTCGCGCGTCGCCGCCGGCGCGTCGTAGCGGCGGATGGCAAATTCCAGACCGCTCGCGATCAGCTCGTCCTCGATGGCCGCCAGCCGCTCGGGCGCCTCGGGGTGCCCCCCTCCCATGTCGTGCAGGCCGAAGCTCGAATGCGAGATGTAGGCGATGGTCATGGCGGGATACCCCGGGGCGGCTTCGAAGCCATTCTAATTCATTCGCGCACCAGCCGCGCCGTGGGCAACGCGCGTGTGCCTTTTCCCCGAACGCAGATACTCCCCCTGGCGGGATCGCTCAAGCTCGGCGTAACAGAGCAAAGCACGCAAGGCGAAGCCGGCTTTCGGACAATCGCGCCCGATCCCGCGACCTCTGTGCACGCCTGTTGGTATATGACGACATTTGAAATACTGCAGGCAACTCCATATGCTCGGGCGCGGAGTTGGGTGGCGCGGGTGCAACAGGAGTGACTTCCTGCCCACATGCCAACGTATGTCATCTGCTTTACCTCGAAGGGGGATTTCAATGCGAAAAACGCTTTCAACGTTGATGCTGTCGGCGGGATTGGTGCTGCCCGGAGTCACCACCGTGGCCGAACCGGTTGACAACACCAGCACCCTGCCGCCGGCCAAGCCGGGCCAGTGTTATGCCAAGGTGATGGTGCCGGCGCAGTACGAAACCAGGGAGGAGAAGGTGCTGGTGCGTGAAGCGGCCGAGAAGATCGAGACCATCCCCGCCAAGTACGAGTCGGTGGAGCAGAAGGTCACCGTCACGCCGGCGCAGAGCAAGCTGGTGCCGGTGCCCGCGGTTTACGAAGAGGTCACCGAAAAGATCGAGGTGAGCCCGAGCCAGCGCCTGTGGGTCACCAGCATGAGCAAGAAGGGCCGGCCCGTGAGCCCGGCTCTGCTCAGCGCGGCCAGGGCGGCCGGCGTCAGGACCGATCAGGCCGACCCCGGCATGTGCTTCAAGGAGTATTACCAGGAAGCACAGTACAAGACCGAAATGAAGAAGGTCCTGGTCAAGGAAGCCTCGGAAAAGGTGGAGACCATCCCCGCCGCCTACGAGGAGGTGGGGGAGAAAGTGATGGTCAAGGAAGGCTCCACCAAGATCATCGAGGTCCCGGCCACGTACGAGACGATCACAGAGCAGGTGCTGATCGAGCCGGCCAAGACGGTGTGGAAACAGGGCGGCGGTGTCATCGAGAAGATCGACAACACCACCGGTGAGGTGATGTGTCTGGTCGAGGTGCCGGCCAAATACAAGACCGTCGAAAAGCAGGTGATCAAGGCACCGGCGACCATCCGCGAGGAGGAGATTCCCGCAGTCTACAAGACCGTCAAGGTCAAGAAGCTGGTCAGCCCGGCGCAGGAAAAGCGCACCAAGATCCCGGCCGAATACCGGCAGGTGCCGCAGCGCGTCAAAGTATCGGACGCCGCCTTCTCCTGGGTGGCGACCCACGAGGAGACCGAGCCGCAGGGCGCGCCGACCGGCAACCAGATCTGTCTCACCGAGATTCCCGCCAAGTACCAGACCGTCACCAAGCGCGTGGTGAAAACACCGGCTTCCTTCGCGAAGGAAGACGTCGCCGCAGAGATCGAAACCCTCAAGGTGCGCAAGCTGGTGGCCAAGGCCCAGGAGAAACGCAGCAAGATCCCGGCCGAGTACAAGATGGTCGCCAAGCGGAAGAAGGTCAGCGACGAACGGCTGGAGTGGCGCCAGGTGCTGTGCGAGACCAACATGACCAAGCAAGTGGTGGTGCGCCTCCAGGAAGCGCTGCAGCAGGCCGGCTACCGGCCGGGCACCGCGGACGGCGTCATGGGCGGTGCCACGCTGCGGGCCGTGGATGCCTATCAGCAGGACAAGGGCTTGCCGCGCGGCGGGCTGACGATCCTCACGCTGGAGTCACTGGGCGTCAAGATCTGACCCTCCCCGGGATGAATGCCGTGCGGCGCCGTGCCGCCGGCGTTCCCGGGCAAAAGCGGCCGGTCCTCGCGAGGGCGCGGCGGCAATTCCCCCGGCTCACTCTGCCCTGACCATCATCACCGAGCCCTGGATGCGCTGAGCCAGATCCTCGAGGCTGCCCGTGCCTCCGGCCAGCTCGTCGATCCGGGGCGCCGGCTGGGGAACCGTGCGAAGCAGCGCCGCCACCCGGTCGATCTTCAGCGCGTAGCCGATGTTTGCGAACGGCTCCGCCCCCCCGGTGCTTCTTACCCGCCCCAGCATGGCGGTCACCAGACCGACCACTTCACCGCGCATGTTGAGCAGCGGTCCACCGCTGTTTCCCGGCTGTATGGGCACCGAAATCTGGTAGCTCGCCGGATCGTCGCGCATGCCGTTGACGCTGCTGATGATGCCCAGACTAAGCTTGGGTGTCGTACCCATGACGTCCGCCCTTGGAAAGCCGATGGTGAACACAGTGGCGCCGAGCCGCGCCGCGGTAGCCGACAACGGCAGCGCCGGCGGCAGGGCGCGCAGGTCACCGACGGCCAGCAGCGCAATGTCGTTCTCGGCGTCGCTGGCGGCCAGGCGCGCCGCGATCTCTGCGCCGCGGCTGTCGACCAGCACCAGCGTTCCCTTGCCCGCCACGATGTGGTGGCTGGTGACGACGTATCCGGCGGCCACCGGCCAGGCGCTGCCCGCTGCCGTACGGGGCGCCGCTGCCGCCGTCCCCGCCCGACCGGGCCAGCTCGCCAGTCGCGCTTCCAGGTCACGCGCCAGCGGCCGGCCGGCAGGGGTGCCCTGCAGCGCGCTCACCGCGGACGCCACGCCGGCGGCATCGTCGCCGGACAGGTACCCGAGCCCGGCCTGATACAGCCAGTGCGGCGCTTCCGCCAGACGCGCCTCGCCCGCCAGCCCCCGCGCGTACATCAGGCCGAGCTGCAGCTGCGCGTCCACGAAACCCTGGTTTGCCGCCTTGGCGATCCAGCGCAGGCCTTCCCGCGTGGCGGACTGTGCGCCGCCGTGCTCGGCCAGGAACAGCCCGAGGTTATATTGTCCGATGGCGCTGTCCTGTCCGGCTGCGGCACGGTACCAGTCGGCGGCCTTCTGCAGGTCCCGGTCGACGCCATAGCCCTGCTCGTACATCGCCGCGAGGTTGATCTGGGCGTTCACATAGCCTTGCTCTGCGAGCGGCAGCCACAGACCGACGGCCCGCCGGTAATCGCCCTGCTCGTAAGCGCTCCAGCCGTCCTGGAAGCTGTCGTGCGCCGTCGGACCGCCGGATGCGGCAGGCAGCCCCAGCAGCAGCACGGCAGACAGCAGCAGCTCCAGCGGCGTTGGTATCCGGGGCGTGCGTTGCACAGTAGCCTCGTCGGTGGTCTCTCAGCAGCGGGATGACAGCGGCCGGCCCGGGTACCGGCCGCTGCCGACGCTAGCGGCAGCCCGCAGGCGTGACTTCAGCGCGGGTGAAGAGCCCACATGGCCGCGCACCTGCCCGGTCTCTGCGGCACCGGGGTGTGGCGAAGCGGAATTGGGCAGCCGCACGAGGTGCAACGTGGGCGGTGAAACCGCTCGGCGACAGTAGTGGCATCGTGCCATCCGGGTTATGCTCTGGCGCACTGAACGCCGGAGGATAGGAGATGAATAACAAACGACTGCTGATGATCGCGCTGTCTCTGCTCGCCCAGAGCGCCGCCGCCACCGACTACACCGTGGACTTCTCGCGCGTGGACAACCTCGAAAGCATACGGCCGCTGGTGGAAGGCTGTGCCGACTTCGACGCGCTGGAGCTCTACCGGCACCGACTGGAGACCACCGCCGACCTCGAGGACATGCGCGGCACCCTCTCCGGTATCGGCTTCGGCCTGTTCATCGACTGCCCCGCGGGCATTTCAGCGACCGGCATTTCTGCAGTGCCCACCAGGAAGGCCTCGCAGACCACAGGGTATTCGGTGAACTTCACCCGCGTGGCGGATTTCGAAAGCCTGCGCCCGCTGGTCAGCGGCTGCAGTGATTTCGGCGCGCTGGAACACTTCCGCGACAGAATGGAAGCCACGACGAATCTCGAGGAGATGCGCGACAGCCTCACCGAAGTCGGCTTCGGCATGTTCGACGACTGTCCCGCCGGTGTCTCGGGGCCGGGCATCACGCCGGTCAAATAACGCCCGGCGCCCGCAGACACAATGCGGGCGACTCTGCCGCGATCGTGCTTGTCTTGCCCTCAGCGGTAGCGTCGCAGCAGACCGACCAGCACGCCCTGAATACGCACCTGCTGCGGAGCGTACACCATGGGTGACATGGCAGCGTTGGCAGGATGGAGGATCACCTGGCCCGGCTTCTGCTCGATGCGTTTCAGGGTTGCCTCTTCGTTGTCGATCAGCGCCACCACGATCTCGCCATTGCGGGCATGGTTGCGCTCCTCGATGACCACATAGTCGCCGTCGAGGATGCCCTCGCCGATCATGGAATCGCCGCGCACGCGCAGCACATAACTCGGTCCGGCGCCGAGCAGCTGACCGGGCACCTGCATGTATTCGGGTTGCGGCAGCGCCTCGATGGGCCGGCCGGCGGCAATGGTGCCGAGAAAGGGAATGCCTTCCTCCTCGGAGGCGGCGTCGACCAGCCGTATACCCCGGTGCATGCCGTCCATGGGCTCCACCAGCCCGGCCTGAATGAGCGCCTGGACGTGCTTGTGCAGGGAGCCCCGGGAGCTCAGGCCCAGCCTCCGGCACAGCTCATCGTGGCTGGGTGGATGGTCGAAGGCATCGGCGTTGTGCCTCAGATAGTCGTAGATTTCCTGCTGTCGTCGGGTCAGCTTCACGGCGCCGCGCCTCGTTCTCGAGTTGTTCTCTATTTTAGGCCGCACAGCCGTCAGGCGAAAGCTAGGCCGGCTCCACCGGCGGGAGCTTGCAGCGCACTAGGGTGCCCACTCTGGACTGCGATTCGATCCTGAGCTCGGCACCAATAATGCCGGCGCGGTAGCGCATGATGCGCAGACCGAAGCCTTCCGACGCGTCGTCCCCCGCCCTGAAGCCCGCGCCGTCGTCTTTGACGGTAAGCTCCGGGCAGCGACCGGTCATACCCAGACCGATGGTGATCCTCCGCGGGTGGGCGTGGCGGATGGCGTTGTGCACCGCTTCCTGGCCGATGCGGTAGAGCTGCACGGCCGTGGAGCGCTCTTCGAGCACCATGGGGTACTGCGCCTCGGCCTCGAACTGACAGACCACGCCGGTCGCGGCCTGCATGCCCTGGGCGAACCTCTGCAGCGCATCCGCCAGCCCCTTTTCCGTGAGCGGCACCGGGGCCAAACCGCGCGACAAGGCGCGGGCCTCGCCGGTGGCGTCCTGCAAGTGCTTGATCAGCTCGTCCAGGATCGGGCTCTGCGGAACACCGAGCTTCGCCAGCTCGCGCTTGAGGCTGACCGCCAGCAGCGACAGGGCGGTCAGCTGCTGACCCAGGCCGTCGTGAATCTCCTGCCCGATGCGTTCCTGCTCGTAGGTGCTGGCCTCGGTGACTTCCTGCTCGAGCCTGCGCTGGGCGCTCAGATCCCGTACGATTCCGACGTAAAGATCCATGTCGTCCACCGCGGTCAGCGCGACCTCGAGCGGAAACACCGTACCGTCCCGCCGCCGGCCGCGGACTTCGCGGCGCTTGCCGATCATGCGTGGCTCGCGGGTCCGGTGGTAGCGCTCGATATAGCCGTCGTGCTCCTCGCAATAGGGCGACGGCATGAGCAGACGGACGTTGCTGCCGACCGCTTCGGCGGCGCTGTAACCGAAGGTGGCTTCGGCGGCCCGGTTGAAGCTCCTGATGATACCCCTGCCGTCGATGGTGATGATGGCATTGGGTGCGGTGTCCATGATGGCGCTCAGCCGACTCTCGCGCTCGCGCAGAGCTTCCTCGGCGCGCTTGAGGGGCGTGATGTCATCGATCAGGGCGAAGAACCCGAGCACCGCACCCTGCTCGTCACGATTGGGCACATAACTGACCTGCATGGCGTGCGGACCATCGGCAAACGCGAAAGACGCCTGATAGGTGACGTGCTCGCCCGAAAGCACCTTCTCTATGTCCGGGCGGGCCCGTGCGTAGTTCTCGGGGCCGAGCAGCTTGGCGACCGTCTTGCCCACGATCTGATCCGCGGACCTGTGCCAATACTGCTGATAACGGCGGTTGACATAACGATAACGCTGGTCGGCGTCGATGTAGGAGAACAGGGCCGGTACGTTGTCGGCCAGGGTGCGGAAGCCGCGCTCGCGCCGCTGCAGCTCCTTGTTGAGCCGCCGCAGCTCCTGGTTGAGCCGCTGAAGCTCCGCCGTGGAGGACGCCGATTCCGGCGCACCAGCCGTGGTGGTCTCCGACGGCGCGTCGGAGGACGGCTTTGGCGGGGGCTCGGCCATGGGCGGTCTCGTCGCGAGTCCGCTCAGTGACCTTCCAGCGACCACTGGATGGCGCTGCGCGACAGCTCGGCGGCAGACTTCAGATGCAGCTTCTTCTTGATGTTGGCGCGATAAGTTTCGATGGTCTTGACGCTCAGGTGCAGCCTATCGGCGATCTCGCCGGTGCTCATGCCGCGACCGATTAGGTCGAAGACCTCGAGCTCCCGATCGGAGAGGTTGCGCACCGGTGAGCGCTCGACGCCGTCTCCGGCGGAAACGCGGTTGAGCAGCTGCTCTGTCATGTTGCGGCTGAGATAGATCTTGCCTCTGAGGATCTCGCGAACAGCCTCGATCACCTGCTCGGCCGCTTCCTGCTTGTTGATGTAACCCCGCACGCCGGCGCGCAGCGCACGCTCGGCAAACAGCTCCTCGTCGTGCATCGAAATGACCAGAATGCGCGTCTCCGGACTGTGGACGCGCAGGCGCTTGACCAGCTCCAGTCCGTTACCGTCGGGCAGGGAGATATCGACGATGGCGACGTCGGGTTTGTGAGTCTTGATCGCTTCCAGCGCCTCGCTGAGGCTGCCGGCCTCGCAGCAGATGTTGAGATCCGGCTCACCGGCAATCAGCTGCTGAAAGCCGCTGCGCACCAGGGGATGGTCATCAACGATGAATATGCTCGCTGTCTGCATGCGTTCTACGCCTGTTGCCGGTTTAAGGGCCATCCCGGAAGCGCTTTTCGCGCCTTTGCCGGGGCCCCGCAGGCCGGGCGACCATCTTTCGGCAGCCCGGCCTGCAACAGCCATCCGCGATCTGACGTCATCGCCTTATCTGATCTTAGTTGCGATTTAGCGACAGACCAAGTCGTTACCGGGTCATGGGCGGGGGTGCGGGGCAGGAAAGACCGTTCACCGGAAACACGCTGCCCTCCAGCGATCAGGTGCGCGGCTGAATCGGAGACAAAAAAGACCAGCCCGAGACTGGCTGGTCCAACCACTGGCGCTGCGGAGGAGTCGCAGGCCGCCAACGCATGTTTATGCATGTGACCCTGCATACACCTGTGCGACTTCGCATTATGCTGAGGATTGCGTCCGATGCGGGGGCAAACGCATCCTGACTTGTACCGCCGCCTCTTCAGCTGCCAGCTCCGGACGCATCCCTGCGCCTGGTTTGAAGAAACCACCGCGTCCAGCGGACCGACTGTCTGACGCTGATCCCTGCGTCTTTCCCCCCCTGAGTCTCTGCACTCCGGTTCCGGTCCTCTGGTAGTAAGGATGCATCAATCGGCCGCCCCTCGCTATCGGGGATTCCCTGTAGTTGGCATCAGGGTTGCCTCGGCACCACGGGGACCTGGTCGCGGTTGCGCCCCCGCCGGGACCCGATGACGTCGCCCGGGAGCATCAAGTTTCACTTGCCATGTTCTCTTCTTGTTCTCTATTCTAGGGCCTGGAAACGAGCGCAAGGGAGACCTCTGCTATGAGCATGAGCGCCGAGCAGCTGACGGAAGCGGCCACCGATCCTGCCGAGACGCTGGCAGAACGGCTGCGGGCCAACTACCGGTCCCGTATCACCGGTGAGCTGGTGAACCCGGCCAGGCCGGGCCGCTACCGCCCGCTGCCGCGAGACCTCGATCCCCGGCTGGCCCGGGCGCTGCGCGCACGCGGCATAGAGCGGCTCTACATCCACCAGGCCGAAGCCTGGGAGACGGTGAGCGCGGACCGCCACGCCGTTATCGTCACACCCACGGCGTCCGGTAAGACCCTGTGCTACAACTTGCCCGTGCTCCAGGCCGCGCTGCAGGCCAAGGCCAGGGCACTGTACGTGTTTCCCACCAAGGCGCTGGCGCAGGACCAGGTCGCGGAGCTCGTGGCGTTGAACCAGGCTGGTGAGCTCGGGGTGCGCGCCTTCACCTTCGACGGCGACACACCGGGCGATGCCCGCAAGGCGGTGCGGACCCGGGGCGACATCGTAGTGACCAACCCGGACATGCTGCACCAGGGCATCCTGCCCCACCACACCAAGTGGGCCCAGTTCTTCGAAACCCTGCGCTACGTGGTGATCGATGAAATGCACAGCTATCGCGGCGTGTTCGGCTCCCACGTAGCCAATGTCCTCCGGCGCCTGCGGCGCGTCTGCCGCTTCTACGGGGCGGATCCGCGTTTCATTCTCTGTTCGGCGACCATCGCCAATCCGGCCGAGCTGGCCGCGCAGCTGATCGGCGACGAGGCCGAGGCGATCACCGAGAGCGGTGCGCCCCAGGGCAAAAAGCAGCTGCTGCTGTGGAATCCGCCGGTGGTCAACCCGGACCTCGGCATCCGCGCCTCGGCCCGCTCGCAGACCACGCGCATCGCGCGCATGGCGGTCAAACGCGGGCTCAAGAGCATCCTGTTTGCCCAGTCGCGCCTGATGGTCGAAGTCCTGACCAAGTATCTGAAGGACGCTTTCGACAAGGATCCCCGCAACCCGGCCCGGGTGGCCGCCTACCGCGGCGGCTACCTCCCGAGCGAGCGCCGCGCCATGGAAAAAAAGTTGCGCGAGGGCCGCATCGACTGCGTCGTTTCCACCTCGGCGCTGGAGCTCGGTGTGGACATCGGCGGGCTGGACCTTTGCATCCTGAACGGTTACCCCGGCACTATCGCCGGCACCTGGCAACGTCTGGGACGCGCCGGACGGCGTCAGCGCACGGCACTCGGCGTTCTGGTCGCGAGCAGCCTGCCCCTCGATCAGTACATTATCCGTAACCCCGAGTTCTTCCTGGGCGCCTCGCCGGAGCAGGCACGCATCGATCCTGACCAGCTACTGATTCTGCTCGACCACGTGCGCTGTGCAGCCTTCGAGTTGCCCTTCAGAGAGGGCGAGCGTTTCGGCAACGAGAGCCTCGTCGACATGCTGGCCTACCTCGAAGAACAGGGTGTGGTGCACTGCGAGGCCGGTCAGTGGCACTGGATGGCGGACAGCTACCCCGCCAACAGCGTCAGCCTGCGCTCGGTGACCGAAGGCAACTTTGTGGTCATCGACACGGGGGGCGGTGACCAGAAGGTCATCGCCGAGGTCGATTACAGCTCGGCGCCGGAGACCCTCTACGAGGGGGCCATCTACATGATCCAGTCGGCCCCCTACCAGGTGGAAAGGCTGGACTGGGAGGGGCGCAAGGCGTTTGTCACCCGCACCCGGGCCGACTATTACACGGATGCGATCGACTACACCCGGCTGAAGATTCTCGAAAGCTTCGATCAGACAAAGCCACAGCCGCACGTCGTTGCACAGGGGGAGGTGCACCTGGTCAGGCGTTTCGCGGGCTACAAGAAGATCCGCTACTACACCCACGAGAACGTCGGCTACGGCAACATCGATCTGCCCGATCAGGAAATGCACACCACGGCGGTGTGGTGGCAGCTGCACCCCGACGCGCTGGACAAGGCCTTCGGCTCGCGACAGCAGTCGCTGGACGGTTTCCTGGGCGCCGGCTATGCGATGCACATCGTCGCGGCCATGCGCATGCTATCCGAGCCGCGGGACATCGGTCGTGCGGTGGGCGACGGCAACGCCGAGTGGTTTGCCACCGTCGGGCCCCACGGCCGCGGACAGCTGCGAAACCGCGCGGGCGATGCGGTCGATCCGGGTGACCTGCAGCAATTCACACCGACGCTGTTCCTCTACGACAACTACCCAGGGGGCATCGGGATCTCCGCGCCCCTGTTCGAGGAGCGCGCCGCCGTGGCGGCCGGCGCCCGCACACTGGTGACCGCCTGCGGCTGCAGACACGGCTGCCCGGCCTGCATAGGGCCGATTCTCGCCGGCGACGCGGCGCGGGGCTACTCGCCAAGGCAGGCGGCGCTCAAAGTGCTGTCGCTGCTGGGTGCGGAGGAAGGTAGCTGACGGCGGGGCGAGATCCGAGGGCACGCGGCTCCCCGGGAAGGGCCGGGTCCGATCACCGCGCGGTCAACAGATGGAGCAATTCGAGACGAACCGATGAGCCTCAAATCGCGACTGTCGTGTCTGCAGCGCCAGGCCGGCGTGGGCCCGGTCGCGCCAAAGCCCTCGGTGTCGACGCTGCGCGAGCGCATCGCGCAGCTCGAAACGCGGGGCCGAAGCCGCAATTGTGCTGCCGACCGAAAGGCCCCCACCCACCCGAGCCTTGAAGAGCTCGCCCGCACACTCGGCGGTGAGCGCATCGCCGACGGCCTGATCCGTATCCACCGGCGTCTGTCATTACAGGGGCGGCTCGGGTCCATCCCGCTGCAGAGCCTGCAGCCGGATCCACGCCTGCCCGGCGAGCGCGAAAGCCGCGGTCTTCGGCAGCTTTACATCGATACCGAAACCACCGGCTTATCAGGCGGCAGCGGCACGCTTGCCTTCCTGATCGGTGTCGCCGTTCTGGACGGGGCGCGCCTCGAGCTCACCCAGTTCCTGCTCACCCGCTTTGGCGCGGAAGCGGATCTGCTGAGCGCGTTCGCGGAAAGCCTCTCGCCCGATGACCGGCTGGTGAGCTACAACGGCAAGAGCTATGACCTGCCGCTGCTGGCGACACGCTTTCGCATGCACTCCCTCCCAGCGCCCTTCGCCGGCCTCCCCCACCTCGATCTGCTCCACCCGGTACGGCGCCTGTTCGGCCGTCGCTGGAACGATTGCCGACTGACGACCCTGGAGCAGCGGCTGCTCGGCTTCGGTCGCGTCGACGACCTGCCGGGCAGCGAAGCGCCGGCAGCCTGGTTTGCCTATGTGCGCTTCGGTCACAGCCGACCGCTGATCGGAGTCGTGGCGCACAACCGCCAGGATGTCCTTTCGCTGGCCGTGGCCCACAGCGCCCTGGCCGAGGCGGCCGTCCGACCGCGCGCCTTCGGTGTGGATCTGTACGCCCTCGCCCGCTGGCTGGCCGAGCACCGCGAAGCCGAGGCCTGCGAGCTGCTCCAGGCCAGCCAGAGCGAGCTCTGCGACGATGGCCAGCGCCTGCTGGCCCGCCTGTTGCGCCGCGCGGGACGCTGGCAGCAGGCCGTGCCGATCTGGGAAGCCTTGGCCGCCCGGGGCTGCATCGACTCCTTGGAACGGCTTGCCAAGTACCACGAGCACGTCAGCAGGGACCTGGCCGCGGCTCGCCGCTGCTGCGAGGCGCTGTCGGCCGACGCGGCGCACGAGCGCCGTCGCAGACGCGTTCAGCTGAAGCTGGAGCGGCTCCGGAAGCGGCGGACCGCCGTCCCGGGGGGCATTGACTGACCTGATCCGCAGCAGCCCCGCCACTGACAGCCGAGGTCTCACGGCAACCGCACAGAGGGAGATCGGGGCGCGCAAGGCCAGGGAGCAACACCAGGAGGTGACGGGACCGCATCGGCGAGCCACCGGGGCCCGCAGCCGCCGGGCCGCGGCCAGCCGGCAAGCCCGGACGCGCTCAGCTCAGGGTGATGACGCGGATCAGGTCGGTGCCACCCGCCTTCTGCCAGTGGCCGGCGGTCGCGATGATGATGTCGCCCGAGCACACATAGCCGAGCTGCTTGGCGCGCTCGATACCCAGCTCGATCTTGGCGAGATCGGAATGCTCCCCGGTGTAGAGGATCGGCAGCACGCCCCAGTTCATGGCCAGTCGTCGCGCCACGGTCGCCTTGGGAGTGATGGCGAGGATGGGGCAGTCGGGGCGGTGCTTGGAAACCAGCCTCGACGTCAGGCCGGTGGAGGTGAGGCTGAAAATGGCCGCGGCCTTGAGCTGGCCGGCCATCGCCACCGCCGCCTGACTGACCGCCTCGGTCACCACGTTGGACGGGTGCGGGAGGATTTTCTGCAGGTAGCCGTACTCATCCAGCTGCGACTCGGCACGCTGCGCCAGGGTAGCCATGGTGCGCACCGCTTCCACCGGATACTTGCCCGCCGCGGTCTCGCCCGAGAGCATCACCGCCGATGTGCCGTCGAGGATCGCGTTGGCCACGTCGCTGGCCTCGGCCCGTGTCGGCTTCGGGTTCCACTCCATCGAGGCCAGCATCTGCGTGGCGGTGATAACCGGCTTGCCGTTGGTAACGGTCTTGCGGATCATCCTTTTCTGGGTGCCGGGCACGTCGGCCAGCGGCAGCTCCACCCCGAGGTCGCCGCGCGCCACCATCAGGCCGTCCGCGGCGCCGATGATCTCTTCGAGGTTGGCGACACCGGCCTTGTTTTCGATCTTGGCAATGATCGGGATCTGCACGTTGTGCTCGGTGAGGATCTCGCGCATCTTCAGGATGTCATCCGCGCTCTGAACGAACGAAGCGGCGATATAGTCAACCTCGTTCTCGGTGGCGAAGTTGAGTTCCCGAATCACGTCTTCCCGGTTTTCGGGGCCCACCAGGCTGAGCGACAGCCGCGTGTCCGGCAGGTTGACGCTCTTGCGGCTGCGCAGGGTGCCCCCGTGCACGACCCGGCAGTGAATGGCGTCGGACTCCACCGACTCGACCCTCAATTCAATGGCGCCGTCGTCGAGCAGAATCGTGGTGCCGGACGATACTTCCCGCGCCAGCCCCCTGAAGGTCACCGACACCCCCTGCGCGTCGCCGGGATAGTCACGAGTGTAGAGCGTGAAGCGCCCCCCCGCGTTGAGCTCCACCAGGTCCTGGGCAAGCACACCGGTGCGGATCTCGATGCCCCGGGTGTCGATCATGATGGCCACGTTGGTGTCGAGGTCCGCGGCGGCCTGGCGGATGCGCGTCAGGCGCTCGAAGTGCTCCTCAAAGGTTCCGTGCGACAGGTTGAGGCGCGCGACGTTCATGCCGGCCTGAATCATCGCCCGGAGGGCGTCCGGCGCGTCGCAGGCGGGACCGATTGTCGCCACGATCTTGGTCTTGCGAATGCTGGATCGATTCATTGCTTCTCTGGACAGCGGTTTCAGGCGGCTGCGGGCGCCCGCGCGGGGAGAACTGGACGGACGACGCCGCAGCAGGCGTGATCCGATAACTGGGCGCGGATTTTGAACCCAATCCGGGGGAGCGGCAAGCAGGGCACCGTCCGGCGGTCCACCCTTGCGCGTCCCGGATGCCGGCGGCGGCTCGAGGGCTTCCGGACTGCGGCCGCCGCCGGTCTCATAGCCGCTCGAGCGACAGCCGCAGCAGGGCCGCGTTCTGGTCGATGAAGAACTGGAAGTGACGCAGGAAATTCATGCCCAGCAGACCGTCGATCGCCGACTCGCCGCCCATGTCCAGCACGCCGATATCGAGCTCCGTGACCTGCCAGCTCCCGACCGAAAGCGCATCGAGCCGGTACACGGGGGCGCGCACGCGGCCGTTGGCGGTGCTGAAAACACGGCTCGCGCCGGTGTCCGTGTAACGCACGCCGCTGCGCTCGAGCGTGCCGGGCGTGAGGATGGTCATACTGGCGCCGGTGTCGATCAGCAGACGCACGGGCTGAATGTCGTTCAGCCGCGCATCGACCAGAAAGTGATCCCCGCTGCGGTGCAGCGGCACCCCCACTGCCTGCTTCGCCAGTGCGACCCTGTCCGGCTCCGGTGTCACCGAACCCGCCAGGCTGAGCTCCTCCAGCAGGGCGCGCGCCCGGCGCCCCACCTCGGGATCCTGCTCCACCAGCAGCAGTGAGCGCCGCGCCGCAGCGGTGTCCTCGAGCGCCAGCTGGGCGTGGGCGAGACCGAGAAACCAGGGTGCGTGGCTGGGCTCGAGCTGGGTGAGATGCTGGTAGAGCTGGAGCAGACCGGCGGCGTCGCCGCTGCGCTTGAGGATCGCCGCCTGCTCGGCGACGAGGGCACGGATGCGCCGGCTCGCCCGCTCCAGTGTGTCCGGCCGGTAGGCATAGCCCCTGGCCGCGTAGAGCGCATCGATGGCCTGGGGGTATTGCTTGCGGCCGGCGTAGACCTCGGCCAGGAGCATGTGCGCCTCGACGTCGCGGTGTGCCTCGAGCAGGTGGCCCCGCAGCAACTCCTCGGCCGCATGGTAGCGACCCTGCCGGATCAGCTCCCCGGCGCGTGCCAGCCTCGTCTCGGCATTCGCCGAGACACCGATCGAAACTACCCGCGTCTGCGAAACGGGCTCGGGAGCCCGGGCGGCGTCGAGGGCGTGGCGAAGCCGAGGTGGCCCGCCGACCTGCGCCCGCCTCGCCGGCCCGGGCGCGGCGTCCGGCGACGGTGGCGCAATGGCGGTCGGCGGCAGCGGGATCGCCAGGGCGCCGCCGTCCGGCTGCGCCCAGTGGCGGTGCCCGTACCATCCCAGCGTCAGACCAGACGCGAAAATTACTGTAAAAACAAAATAATTTTTCATATTTTAGAGATTTAACATTAAGTTTACAAGGGGCACCACCGCTGCCGCGCAGCCCGGCCCGCTCGACCGCCCACTCCGCTGTGTGCCGGACCGCCGGCGCAGTCTCGGCTACCAGTCCGCCGTTCCGGGCTCATCCTTTAACGGGCCGAGGATTTCGTCGGTCACCCAGCCTCGGTAAAAACCGCCTCGCGTGGATCAGAGGGGCTGTCTGCTAACATAGCATTCCACCCGCCCGGGGTAGAATGCCAGATAGTCCCGGATCGACTCATAACTAACCGGCGCGTGGCTCGGGATAACACCAGGCGGCGTGCGCCGCACGATGGCCGGCGACCGCAGAGCGCTGCCCGAGGCCGACAGGGGTGGCCCCGTTGCCCGGGAACGCTTCGCTCAACTGAATATGATAGTCCGACCCTGACCCGCCGGGCCGGCTCCGTCGGCCCCGGCAGCCGAGAGCCCCCTCGCACCCGTGGACACTCCGGGGACACTCCGGTGCCGACGCCGGCCCAGCTCTCAGGGAGCCCCGGTCACCCTGGGGCCCCGGAAACCCGCTGCAAAGGCGGCAGACCCGCGGGAACGCACAGCTCCTCCCAATTCAATTGTATATTTATCAGAGTATTATTGAATTAATTTAAACCTCGCCGAAATATCTCGGGCACCTCGCTGTTTTACGTCGACAGATTCGTTAAGATAGCCGGCGCACCAGCAGCATCGTTTCTGCCCCGGGAACCCGAACAGTGAGGAGGCGTCCATGGATCTTGCACAAGCCCTTGGATTGAACAAGCCGGTCGAAAGCCCAGAGGACGAACGCCAGAAGCTGCAGCTGTACATCAACCTGAAGCTGGCCTCGTCGGGGCAGCCGACCTCGGTGCCCGAGGAAGTCGAGCGGTTCTACGGAATTTCCCGTGACCTGCTGAAGAGCTACCGCGAAAAGAACCGCCTGCTGTCCGAGTACCACTGCTGGGCCGACCAGCGTATCCAGAATTTCCTCAGCCGCTATTTTGACGATCTGGATCTGGACCCCTTCCCGACCCTGCCGACCCAGACCTTCATCCTCGACCGTCACGGCGTGGCGCGCGAGCTCTCCCTGCCCATGGGCAGGGAGGAGTTTCACTCGAAAATCGTCTCCAGCTACCGGGTCAGACAGGGCGTGCTGCACAACCCCGCCAGCGACCGGCGCACCACTAAGGGCTCGTTCCATATCGCCGAGGGTGGTCTGCCCATTCCGGGGGATAAGAAGGCGGTACCCAAGTTCACCTTCGCGCTCATGCTGGCCCGAGCCCTCAATCCGCCCAGGGAGCTGCTCACGGTGCCCTTTACGGCAACCCTGCCCGAGCCGGCGCGCATGTTCACCTCGCTGCTGCTGCGCCCGGTGGTGGTTCCGGCCGTGCCGGACCGAGAGCCGGAGAAGACCATGGAAATCCGCTTCTTCGCGCCCGGCAACCTGGTGAGCAACCTGGATTTCGTGGAAAGCATTTTCGGTAATGCCGGCAACCCCTACCTGGCCGAGTGTGACGCCGGGCTCGACGTCGAGCACTGGACGGGTCACACCGGCTGCGCCATCCTGGCACCCCACCTGGCCGGTGTGACCAAGCGCGAAGTCGGTCTGCCCCACTGGGACGACGCCAGCGAGCGGCAGCGCGACGACGGCATGTGCTGGAAAGACCCGGAGGAGCTCTACAACGACGGCCAGGCCTTCAAGCTCACCGCCCGCGACGCCTCGGGCGTTACCGTCACCCTGCTCGCGGACAATTATTTCGGCTACTGCAAGAAAGAGGTCAAGACCCAGATCGGCTTTTCCGCCAACCTGTACGGGCTGTCCGAGGAAGAGCACGCCGGCGGCGCCCTGGCCTTCCCGCGCCGCAATCACGGCGAGGAGTTCGGCGTCGACAGCCGCACCCACAAACCCGGCTATTCCTTTGCCGATACGGTGGATCGCTACGGCGACCTCATGGACGTGAAGCCGGAAGGCTACGCTGTCGACAAACGCTATCGGCAGCTGATCTACATTCCCCAGAAGGTGCGCATGGACCTCAACGCCCAGACGATCGGCTGGGAGAAGGACGGCGCAGCCCAGAGCCTGCGGCTGCACCCCCACAATATCTACATGCAGCCGAGCGGCTACAAGATCGAGATGGAGAAACACCCCGGCGCACCCTCCTGGCGGCTGGTGGGCACGGACGCCGAAGGCACCTTCTGCCACAAGCCGTCGACGGTCTCGGGCGGCGGTAAGTCGGAGATTTCCAAGTCACTCAACGACGCGGTGATCTATCGCCCCCTGTTCGTCGACGACCTGCAGAAAGACCTCGACCAGGTGCAGGCGATTTTCGACAAGGACTACACGCACCGCTTCAGGCCCGGCTTCGACGCCGAAGACCGCGACCCCGGCCGCAAACCGCTCAGCCCCCAGCGCAGCCTGGGCTCAGTCATCAAGCTGCTCACGCCGACCTCGGCCTACACCGACGAGTTCAACGAGTGGCTGGCCTCCATTCCGCCGCGCATTCTGGCGCTGGCCTTTCTGATTAAGCGCTTCTACCGCACCGAGTGGGGCAACCGCTGGCGGGAACACCTGTCGGTCGACGAGGTCGACGGGGCGCCGGCCCACGAGCTGAAGCTCGACGGACGCAATATCGTGGCCTCCTACCTGCGTGTGGGCTACGACCGCGACGGCAAGTGGCGCACCTTCAAGCTGCGGCAGGACTATATCGCCACCGAAAAGGTGCAGATGGAGGACGACATCACCACCTCGGTCGTGGTGCCGTCGGAGTGCATCGCCAGCTGCGGGCCGGCGCAGGACCGCACGCACAGCGTCAAGCTGGTTCACAACTGCGAGTACCGACTGTTCCAGCGTCCTGACGACGCCATCGAGCCCGGCTTCGACAAGCAGACTGAGCTGGACATGTCACAGCCCGACAACTTCCTGGCCAACTACCAGCCGCTCGAGGGGCAGCAGCTCGCCGACCTGGTGGAAGACGTGCACACCTTCTCGGTGTTCACGCCGCCCATGCAGAAGCTGCTCCTGGAGGCCCACCAAGCAGGCAAGGGATTTGTGGTCTCCTCGGCGCACCCGCGCCTGGTCGACGGCAAGCCGTCGAAGAACCCCCGCTATCTGCAGACCCGACCCGACCTGGTAAACCCGCCGCGCAAGTACGTCGCGGAGGTGAGCACCCGTTTCAACCGCAAGCTGCCGCTGGAAAACGGCGTCTGCCACCCGGTCGATGCGGTGCTGACCGGCCGTCGCAACAATCCGCCTGAGCCGAGCATACGCTCGCTGGCGGTCTACAATCCCATTCACTATCAGGAGCTGCCGGAGCTGTTCATGGATTTCATCTGCAGCCTGACCGGCAAGTCTCCCTCCACGACCGGCGCCGGGAGCGAGGGCGCGCTGACCAAGGGGCCGTTCAACGCCCTGCGCCCGACGGCGGATCTCAACAATGCCCTGGTCTCATTCATTCTCACGGGCCACCACGGCTTTTCCAGCTCGGCCGGCTATGTGGGTCCCTATGTGCGCGTGGACCACGACATCAGCCTGCTGATACCCGAGATCTGGGCGCGCATCGAGCCCGATAAGCGCGACCCCGCCTACCTGATCGAGCACGGCTATCTCGAGCCCCTGCAGGACTTCCAGGACAACGGCAGGATGGTGCTGGCCAGCCGCCTGGGCTACCGCATCACCGAGCACTTCGTGCACGGCTTTCTCGGCAAGATCTTCGACAACCCGCAGGCGGTGTTCACCGAGAACATACTCAAGCCCGAAACCCAGAACCTGGAGGTTTTCATCGACGGGGTCAACAACATCGTCGAGGCCCAGCAACGGGTGGCGCAGCGCTACCTGGACGACGGGAGCATCGAGGACGCCTGTCCACCGCTGCGGGCGCTGCTGTACATCATGGCCACGGGCGAATACCAGGGCATGGACGCGCACCACCCGGAGCTGCGCTCCATGTTCACGCGCGAGTACCTGCTGAACGCCGACTGGTACCACGAGCGCCTGAAGATCAAGCAGCTGCGCGATATCGAGCTGTGGAAGCGCCACCTCAGCAACCTGCAGACTTTCATGGACGACGTGCACTTCGCCGACGAGGCCGAGCGCCTCGGCATCGCCGACCGGCTGCACACCGCAACCGAGCGACTCAGGCAGGTCCAGCAGGACGATTATCTGCACAGTCTGGTGGGCACACTGGGCGCCGACCCGCTGGGACCGCCCGGCACCCGGGCGGAAACCCACGTCGTTCACTGGAGCAAGATGATCACCTCGTTCAGCAAGGACAAGATGCTGGAGCCGGAGCTCGAGCCGAGCCAGGATCAGAAGATCCCCTCGCTGCTGCAGCGCTTCAAGGCCCGGTTCCAGCGCAGCCGGGTGCAGTGAGAACCCCGGCTCCCGCCAGGGCGTGCGAAAAGGAGCCGGGTCGGTCTAGGGCCTGTTAACACTTACCCGATCGCCGCGACGGCGGCCATTTTGCTGCAAGGCAAGGCGCCGCGAGCGCCGTGTAGTCCGTCTACACAAGCGAGCGGCAAC
>JASFKW010000016.1:0-46404 GCA_050118435.1 Gammaproteobacteria bacterium
ATGGGCCATCACGTGACACCAGTGACACGCCGAATAGCCGATCGACAGCAGGACGGGCTTGTTTTCGCGGCGCGCCTGTTCCAGTGCTTCCCTGCCCCAGGGATGCCAGTCCACCGGGTTCTCGGCGTGCTGCAGCAGGTACGGGCTGGTTTCGGTGCGCAGGTGGTTGCTATAGTTGCCGCTGTTCTTCATCGGGTGGTCCCCCGTGCAGGAACTGGCAGTCCACTATAGCCCAAAAGCATTGCCCCCAAACACGGAAACAATACGAGGGTATTGATGCGGTTTTCCATTGTCGTTCCGGTGCTTAACGAAGCGGGCAACGTGCGGCCCCTGCTGGCCGAGATCGACCGGGCGATGGCGGACAGGGGGGCTTACGAGATCATCTACGTCGACGACGGCAGCGATGACGGCACCGGCTGCGAGCTGCACGAAGCGCGCGACAGTCACCCTGCGCTGCGGGTGCTCCGTCACGCGCGGCGCAGCGGCCAGAGCGGCGCCCTGTTGAGCGGCGTGCGCGCGGCGCGCGCACCCTGGATCCTGACGCTGGACGGTGACGGGCAGAACAATCCGGCGGACATTCCGCTGCTGATCGAGCGCCTCGCCGAGCGCGGGGACGGCGATGAGCCCTGCCTGCTGATCGGCCATCGGCTGCACCGGCGCGACGGGGCGCTGAGGTACTGGTCCTCGCGAATTGCCAACGCGGTGCGCGCCCGACTGCTGAGAGACGGCACGCCGGATACCGGCTGCGGGCTCAAGCTCTTTCCCCGCGAGCAGTTCCTGGCGCTGCCGGCCTTCGATCACATGCACCGCTTCATTCCGGCCCTGATGCAGCGTCAGGGTGTGCCGGTGGAATCGATCGCGGTCGGGCACCGGCGCCGGCTGCGGGGAACGTCCAAATACGGGCTGCACAACCGTCTGTGGGTGGGTCTGATCGACATGGTGGGCGTGATGTGGCTCCAGCGGCGCCGTCTCGACGGCGTGCTCCCGCGGGACGGGCTCCTGGCTCGCTGCGGCGACCTGCTGGGCGTCTACTGGCTGCGTTGCCGGCCTTGTGGCGTCAGCCCGGAGGAGGAGCGCTGATGTTCGAGCAGCCTTGGGGGTGGCTGATACTGGGGTTTGCGGGTCAGGCGCTGTTTTCCGCGCGGTTTCTGGTGCAGTGGCTGTACAGCGAACGCCGCCGGCGCTCGGTCATTCCGATCGCCTTCTGGTATTTCAGTCTCGCCGGCGGGGCCATTCTGTTCGCCTATGCATTGCACATACGCGACCCGGTGTTCGTGCTGGGTCAGTCGCTGGGCGTGCTGATCTACGCGCGCAATCTGTACTTCATCCACAGAGAGCGCCGTCAGCTGGCTCATCCCGAATGACTGCGGCCCGGCTCGACCGGGTGGCGCTGACGGGTGTCGTTGTCTCGCTGGCTGCACTGCAGCTGTGGCTGAGGCCCCTGTTGCCGGTCGACGAGACCCGCTATCTGGCGGTGGCCTGGGAAATGTGGGTGCGCGGGGATTTTCTTGTCCCCTGGCTCAATGGAGAGCCCTACAGCCATAAGCCACCGCTGCTGTTCTGGCTGATACACGCCCTCTGGGCGCTGTTCGGTGTCTCGGAGCTGGCCGCACGGCTGCTTCCGGTGGGGCTCAGTCTGGCGGCGCTGTGGGCATCGCTGCGGCTGTCGGAACGGTTGTGGCCCGCGTCCGGCACAGCCGCGAGGGGGCTGGTCCCCTGGCTGTTGTTCGGGGGGCTGTTCTGGAGCAACTTTTATTCGCTGGTTCAGTTCGATCTGCTGCTGGTGCTCGCGGCCCTTGGGGCCTGGCACGGCATGCTCACGGCGCTGAGCGATCCGTTGCGCGGGTGGCTCCTGACCGGCGTCGCGGTCGGGCTCGGTGTGCTCGCCAAGGGGCCGGTGGTTCTGGTGCCGGTGCTGCCCGCAGCGCTGCTCGCGCCCTGGTGGACGGGCTCGCCGCCGCCGGCCGGCTGGGGACGCTGGTATGCAGGTGCCCTCGCGGCGCTGCTCTTGGGGGCCGCGACGGCGCTCGCCTGGGCCCTGCCCGCGGGGCTGGCGGGCGGCGAGGCCTATCGGCAGGCCATCTTCTGGGGGCAGTCCGCCGGCCGCGTGCTGGACTCCTTTGCCCACCGCAATCCCTGGTGGAGTTATCTTCTGTGGCTGCCCCTGATGTGGCTGCCCTGGGTGGCCTGGCCGCAGCTGTGGCGGGCCCTGCACCGGCAACGCCGTCTCGATCAGGGCGCCCGCTTCTGCCTGGCGGTGGTGCTGCCGGCCCTGCTGGTGTTCAGCCTGATCAGCGGCAAGCAGCCCAAGTACCTCCTGCCCCTGTTCCCGCTCATCGCAGCATGGTCAGCCCGTGCGCTGGTGCTAGCCGAGAGCGTTGACCGAAGCTTCCGGATGGCTTTCCTGGCAGCTCTGCTCGGCGGCAGCGGGATAGCGCTGGCGGTGGTCCCCTGGCTGGACGTCGGACCGGAGTGGCTCGCCCGGGTTCAGTCGCTCTGGGGGCTGGCGCTGCTGGTCTGGGCCCTGATGTTCGGATTTCTGCGGCTGCGACTGGAGGCGCTGGTGCGGGTGACGGCGCTCGGCACGGCGCTGTGGACGGCGGTGGTCTATCTGGCTGTGATGGAGCCGGCGCGGCCGGTGCTCGACGTGGCGCCGGCGAGCCAGGTTGTTGCGCGGCTGCAGGCCGACGGCCACAGTCTTGCCCACCTGGGCAGGTATCACGGGCAGTTTCATTTCCACGGTCGGCTGCGAAAGCGCATCGAGCCGCTGCGCTCGACCGACGAGCTGCTGAGCTGGCTGCGGGCCAACACCCAGGGCTATCTGGTGGTCAACTACAAGACGCCCCGCCCCGACGTCCCGGCGTCCCTGCCGGTGTACCCTTACCGCGGAGGGAGCCTGGTGCTCTGGCCCGTCACGAGGCTGCTGGCCGACCCCGCCCGGCTCGACGCCCTGCCGGGGAAAGCGTAAGCTGCCGCTTTTTCTCGACCCTCTGCTCAGGATGACGGAACCGAACGGGGCGCCGGAATTAGCGCCGCTGCAACTCAAAAAACACGAGGAACGGCGCATCCGTGCCGGGCACCTGTGGGTGTACAGCAACGAGGTCGATACGGCGGCGACACCGCTCGCCGTTTTCCGGCCGGGCCAGCAGGTGCAGCTGCTGGCGCACAACGGCAGGCGGCTCGGCGTCGCCTATGTGAACCCGGCCTCACTGATCTGCGCACGGCTGGTGAGCCGCGACCCGCGTCGCATGCTGGATCGTTCATTGCTGGTGCACCGGCTGAATGTCGCGCTGGCGCTGCGCGAGCGGCTGTTCGATGCGCCCTACTACCGGCTGGTCTATGGCGAGGCGGATCAGCTGCCCGGGTTGATCGTCGATCGTTATGGCGACGTCTGCGTGGTACAGTGCACCACCGCGGGCATGGAGGCCGTGAAGGAACAGGTGCTGGAGGCGCTCGGCAAGGTAGTGCGCCCGGCGGGCGTGGTGCTGCGGGCCGACAGTCCGGTGCGGGCGCTGGAGGGCCTCGAGCCGTACCGGGAGACGCGGGGGGCACTGCCGCCCCAACTGAGCGTCGAGGAGCAGGGACTGCATTTTTCGGTGTCCCTGGAGCAGGGACAAAAGACCGGATGGTTCTACGATCAGCGCATGAACCGGCAGCGTCTGCGCAGCTATGTGGCGGGCGGCCGGGTGCTGGATGTGTTCAGCTATGTGGGCGCGTGGGCCCTGCACGCGCTGGCCGGCGGCGCGCGGGAGGTGTTGTGCGTCGATACCTCCGGCAGCGCACTGGAGCGTGTCCTGGCCAATGCGGAGGACAACGGCTTCGGTGGCCGGGTGGCGGCGCGGCGGGGCGATGCCTTTGAAATGCTGACCGAGCTTCGCAGCGCGGGGGAAAGATTCGACGTGGTGGTGCTGGATCCGCCGGCCTTCATCAAGCGCAGGAAAGACTACAAGGCGGGCGAGGCGGCGTACCGGCGCCTCAACCAGCTCGGCATGCAGGTGCTCGCCAGGGACGGCATACTGGTTTCGGCATCCTGCTCGCATCATCTGGCCGAGTCGCAGTTCCAGAATCTCCTGCTGCAGGGCTCGCGGCACCTGGATCGCAGCCTGCAGGTGCTGGAGCGCGGCCATCAGGCGCCCGATCACCCGATTCACCCCGCCATCGCCGAAAGCAGTTATCTGAAGACCCTGTTCTGCCGGGTGCTGCCCGCCTGAGGCGATGTCACCCATGAATAGGGATTTCAGTGAGACATGAGGCTTTGACGATGCATGCCCTGCGCACAGGCACGATATGTTGACGTATCCTGATATCGATCCGGTTGCGGTGTCCCTGGGTCCCGTGGCCATCCACTGGTACGGGCTGATGTACCTGATCGGTTTCATCGGCGGCTGGTGGCTGGGTGTGATACGCGCCCGCAAGCCGGGCTCGGGCTGGCGCGCCAGCGAGATCGGCGACCTGCTGTTCTATGTCGCCCTCGGTGTCATCCTTGGCGGGCGCATCGGCTACATCCTGTTCTACAATTTCGGGCTGTTTCTGGACGACCCCCTGGTGCTGTTCCGGGTCTGGCAGGGCGGCATGTCGTTCCACGGTGGCCTGCTCGGCGTGCTGCTCGCCATGTGGCTCTATGCGCGCCGGACGGGGCGCGGTTTCTTCCAGGTAACCGACTTCATGGCACCCTTTGTGCCCATCGGCCTGGGCGCCGGCCGCATCGGCAACTTCATCAATGGCGAGCTGTGGGGGCGGCCCACCGACCTGCCGTGGGGCATGGTGTTCCCCTTTGTCGACGGTCAACCGCGGCATCCGTCCATGCTCTACGAGGCCTTGCTCGAAGGCCTGGTGCTGTTTGTGGTGCTGTGGATCTATTCATCGCGACCGCGACCCACGCGCGCCGTATCGGGCATGTTCCTGCTCTGCTACGGTGTGTTTCGCTTTGCCGTCGAGTTCGTCCGTGAGCCCGATGCGCATATCGGTTACCTTTCCATGCAATGGGTGACGATGGGGCATGTGCTTTCGGCACCGATGATCCTGTTCGGCATTTTGTTGCTGGTGCTCGCTTACAGAAAGAGGAGTCTGGAGTGAAGCAGTATCTGGACCTGATGCGGCACGTGCTCGAGCACGGCACCCGCAAGGAGGATCGCACCGGAACCGGAACACTGAGCGTGTTCGGCTATCAGATGCGCTTCGATCTGGGGCAGGGGTTTCCGGTGGTCACCACCAAGAAGCTGCACCTGCGCTCCATCATTCATGAGCTGCTGTGGTTTCTGCGGGGCGACACCAATGTTGCTTACCTGCACGACAACGGCGTCACGATCTGGGATGAGTGGGCCGATGAGAACGGCGATCTCGGGCCCGTCTACGGCTGCCAATGGCGTTCCTGGCCGGGCAGCAACGGCAGGCACATCGATCAGATCGCGCAGGTGCTGGAGCAGCTCAGGAACGATCCCGATTCACGACGCATCATGGTCAGCGCGTGGAACGTCGCCGAGCTCGAAGACATGGCGTTGCCGCCCTGCCACGCCCTGTTTCAGTTTTATGTCGCCGAGGGCAGGCTTTCCTGCCAGCTCTATCAGCGCAGTGCCGACATCTTTCTCGGCGTGCCCTTCAACATCGCGTCCTACGCCTTGCTGACCATGATGTTGGCTCAGGTTGCCGGTCTCACGCCCGGCGACTTCATTCACACCCTGGGCGATGCGCATCTGTATTCCAATCATCTGGAGCAGGCACGGCTGCAGCTGCAGCGCCAGCCGAGGGCCCTGCCGCGAATAAAGCTGAATCCCGCGGTGCAGGACCTGTTCGCCTTCAGGTTCGAGGATTTCGAGCTCGTGGGCTACGACCCGCATCCCCACATCAAGGCGCCGGTGGCGGTCTGATGCGCATCGCGCTGGTCGCGGCCATGGCGGAGAACCGGGTGATCGGGCGCGACAACCGAGTTCCCTGGCGTCTGTCGGCGGATCTGCGGCATTTCAAGTCGTTGACCATGGGCAAGCCGGTGATCATGGGGCGCAATACCTGGGAGTCGATCGGCAAGCCGCTGCCGGGGCGCAGCAATATTGTGGTGACCCGCAACCGGGACTACCGGGCTCAGGGGGCTCGGGTGGTCCATTCCATAGAGCAGGCGCTGGCGGCCGCCGCAGGGTGCGAGGAAGCGATGATCATCGGCGGTGCGGAGCTGTACCGCCAGACGCTCGAGCGCGCGGATAGGCTGTATCTCACACTGGTCGAGGCGACGCTCGAAGGTGACACCCTGTTCCCGGAGATCGAGCCGGATGAGTGGCGCGAGCTCGAGCGCGAACATCACCGGGCGGATGAAAAGAACGAGTGTGACTACAGCTTCGTGACGCTCGAGCGCATCGACCGCGATCGAGCCTGAGGCAGCGGGCGGGTCAGTCTCTGCCGGGTTGCCGTGCGCCGAGACAGTCGAGCTCGGTGCGTTGCGGCGGATCGCGGTCCAGGCGCAGGGCCGTCAATGATCCACCCCACAGGCAGCCCGTATCGAGCCCGTGAAGGCCCGGGGCTTCGTAGGCGCCGAGCGTGGACCAGTGCCCGAAGACGATGTTCATGTCACGGCTCTTGCGATGCGGCCACTCGAACCAGGGTCGCAGGTGGCGCGGCTGATTGCCCGGCGGACCCTTCTGCTCGAGCGCCAGGTGTCCGTTGGTATCGCAATAGCGCAGGCGCGTAAAACAGTTGGTGATGAAACGCAGCCGGTCCCAGCCGCTCAGGCTCTCGGACCAGACGTTGGGGTGGTTGCCGTACATTTCACCGAGGAATTCCACGTAGTGCTCGCCCCTCAGCACGTGGGTTACCTCGGCCGCGCAGCGTTGGGCGGTTTCGAGGTTCCACTGCGGTGGAAGGCCGGCGTGGATCAGTGAGTAGCCGGTGTGGGGATCGTGATGCATCAATGGCTGGTGGCGCAGCCAGTCCAGGAGCTTCGCTCCGTCCGGAGCCTGTATGACCTGATGCAGGGTGTCCTTGTGCTTGCGGTACCTGGGAATGTGCGCCGAGGCCAGCAGGTGAAGATCATGGTTCCCGAGCACGGTGATGGCGTTGATGTGATGTAGAAACCTCAATGTTTCCAAAGACTTGTGGCCCCGGTTAACGAGGTCGCCGGCGCACCAGAGGGTGTCGTGGCCTGGATCGAAGGCGATTTTGTCGAGCAGCGCTTCCAGCTCGTCGAAGCAGCCCTGGATGTCGCCGACGGCATAGATTGCCATCGTCTAGGCCCTAGTGGAGGGTTCGGGGGATCGAGAGCGTAAAGACAGGGATAACGGCATCGAATTCCACGCCGTCGTCGGCGACCATCTGATAGGTGCCCTTCATGCTGCCGACCGGCGTTTCCAGCATGGTCCCGCTGGTGTAGCGGAACTGCTCGCCCGGCTTGAGATAAGGCTGCTCGCCGACCACACCCTCGCCCTTGACCTCCTGGACCTTGTTGTTGGCGTCGGTGATGATCCAGTGTCGGCTGATGAGCTGGGCGGGCACCCTGCCACGGTTATGGATGGTGATGGTATAGGCGAATACGTAGCGGTCCTGTTGCGGTAAAGACTGCTCCTCAACGTACTGGGTTTCGACGTCGACCTTGATGTTGTAGCTGTCGCTGGCCATTGGATATTGCTCTGACTGGGTGTTGCCTGACGGTAGCGCCAAGGATACGTGGTTTGCCACGGCAGGTATAGGGAAGCGTCTGCGCAGGAAGCGCGGCGTGGTCCCGCGATTGGGTCTATAGTTAGGCCAGAAGACTTTGTGACTGGGAGAGCGCCATGTACCTCAGAGATAAGAAGAGCGGTGACCTTGTAGAAGTGCTTGACGTGCCGGCGATGGTTGACCCTTTCAGCGCGCAGCTGCAGGGCCGTTTTCATGCCGGTGAGGAATTGCAGGACCCGGCGAGCTTCGACAAGAGCGATCTGGAATTTCCCTCGGGTGAGGCGCTGCCTCGCTGCTGGATCGATGCCAGTTACCGGAGCGCGCCGGGCTGACGCACTCCGGCGGGCCTGAAACCCTTTTTGTCGTGATGGTCTTCAGCCCTGGGCAATGCTCAGGCGATGTCGCTCGTGCAGAAAATCCGTTGCCGCCAGCGCACCGGCCGGGGGAGGACCTTTTCGGCTCAAGCTTGCGCCGCGTCGGCCGCTGACTCCTTTTGCCCCGGTCTGCGATGCCGGGAGTCACAGCAGACAAAATTCCAAAACTGTGAACTGGATAACGGTTACGCCGCGACAAAACGCAAATCATAGAGGCGTACTGGGAGGCATGACAGACTCAGAGCGGGCGATGATCCTATGAGTATCAGGCCGAAACGCTATCCAAAGCCGAATATGCTGGTGTTGTTGACGTTTTTCGTGGGATTCGGCGTCGTGCTCACCAGCGTTGCCCCGGCCGCACAGCCCTCGCGGTCGGGTGCGTCGAATGAGGCCTCGCATGAGCCCGATGCGCCGGAGCGGTGGATTCGCTCGGTGGGGAGCCTCGATCTGGCAACCAAGCTGCAGAACTGGAAGCCCAGGATCCGTGTCGACTCCGATGGAGAGGGTGTGAACCTGTCGCGTCCCTTCGGTGACCGCGGTCCGGCCCTGCGGCTGTCCACGTCGATGCCCGAGCCATCCCAAAACAACCGGGATGTCGGCGCCGGCCGTTTCGATGACAATGGCGGCGACCTTCCCGACGCCTATCTCTACTTCTTCAAACGCTGGTAACGCGCCCCCGGCCTGCGGGGCGCTTCTGTCTCAGCCTCATTACCCGGTGCGAATCGCGTCCGCGATTCGCCTCGCCTAGTCAGTCACGCGCACGGCGAGCACGTCACAGGGCGCGCCGTGCAGAACGGCGTTGGCCGTGGAGCCGAGCAGCAGCTGAATGCCCTCGCGTCCGTGACTGCCGATCACAATCAGATCGACCGCCTCTTGCTCCGCGGCACGCAGGATCTCGCGCCGCGTATTGCCGTGCCTTACCTGGCAGAAGTTATCCCCGACGCCCAGGTCTGCAGCGAGTTCGCTCAGTCGCCGCTCTGCCAGCTGCAAAAGCTCCTGATCGATCTCGGGGCCCTGCGGCACCACCATTTCGTTGGACAGATCGAGGGGCACAAATTCCACCACATGTATCAGGCTCAGCCTGGCGTTGTACAGCCGGCTGAGCTCCAGTGCCCTGCGCGCCACGGCCTGCGCTGCGGCCGAGAAATCAACCGCCGCCAGTACATGAGCATAACCTGACATGATTGCTACTCCTCGCGGCCCTGCGCGGTGCTTTCGGCCAATTGGTCGGCCAGCGCCACGTACTGCGGCAGGGTTAAGGTTTCGGGACGTGCGGCGGGATCGACGTGCGCGTCCCGGATCTGCTCTGCGCTGAGAAGCCCCCTGAGTCCGTTGCGCAGCGTCTTGCGCCTGTGGGAAAAGGCCTGGCGCACCAGCGTGGCGAGCGAGGCTGGATCGCGCGCGGGGACCGGGGGCTCGGCGTAGGGCTGCAGCCGCACGAACGCGGATTCGACCCGGGGTGCCGGTCTGAAGGCGCCGGGTCCGACGCCAAACAGTGGCTCAACCCGGCAGCGGTACTGCAGCATGACCGAGAGACGCCCGTAGTCGCGGCTTCCGGGCATCGCAGCCAGCCGCTCGACGACTTCCTTCTGCAGCATGAAGTGCATGTCGTCAATATACTCAGACTGGTCCATCAAGTGAAACAGCAGCGGCGTGGAGATGTTATAGGGCAGGTTCCCGACGACGCGGATGCGGCCGCCGCCGGCCAGAGCGGCGAAGTCGAACTGCAGCGCGTCCTGCTGATGAATGACGAGCTCGCCGAGGGCGCTCGCCCTGGCCGCCAGGGGGCCAATCAGGTCGCGATCCAGCTCGACGACGTGCAGGCGCCGGCAGGCCTTCAGCAGCGGCAGCGTGATGGCACCCTGGCCCGGGCCGATTTCGACCAGTCGCTGACCGGGTCGCGGGTCTATCGCTTCGACGATGCGCTGAATGACAAGGGGGTCGTGGAGGAAGTTCTGACCGAACCTCCGCCTTGCCTTATGAACCAAGGAAATGTCCTACACAAGTGCTTTAAAAACAATGAAATCTATCACTCTGTAGAGGGTTTATCCACTAACTTCGTCCAGTCAGAATCCACGTGGAGAAATGTAACCCTTCACCGCTATTTTACCGATTGGGCAAAGTAGTTCAGTTTCAGATTGTGGGGCTGGGTTTGCTCTTAACCCTCGTCGCTTATAATGCGCAGTGGCTTAAAGACCGAGAGCGTTCACCCCGGGTGTGCAGCGCCAGGATGACCCCGAGACGGGCGCCACTTAATGCACGGATATCCCCAAATTGAGCTGCCCACTATCGCTCGGAGAACGGCTTAGTCCAAGGGGGATGGTCGGCCAGAAATCGTTGCCGACATCAGGTGGCGCCGTTCTGCATGAGGCCCAAGGTATACAGCAGTGCCGCGACCATCGCGGCGGCCGTCCGAATGTGGTTCCAGATCGTGTACCGGCCCAGGTAATGTTCCCACACTTCACGCGTGCCGCGGTCTGTAGCGGAGACGGCGGCCAACTGGTTGTTCAAGGAACGTTCCCGAGCACGGTGACGAGGATGGTACCCACGAGGTAAAAGAGTGCCCCGCCCAATAAGAAAGGCGCCGAGGGACGACCCCAGCCTGCCAAGGCGAGCCCCCCGGCAACGAGCGACAGCACGGCTGTTCCGAAGAACACGCCCAGAAACGAGGGAATGATCACAGCAACGTTGATCGACTGCACAGCGCCGATGCCCTCCGAGGAGGGCACGTTCGCCAGGGCCTTCATTATGGGGAAAGAATCAAGTCTGGCCGAACCTCGGCCTCATGCAATTTTCGGCTTTTCCAACCCAGTAGGTCGCTTGCGGTCTTTCCAGTTTGGCATGGCATTATACCATCTCTTCGATAAAGTCACTGTTAATGAAGGCCAATGCTAATCGGGTGTTTGGCCACACCTGACGCTGCTAGGGCGAGGCCGAGGTAATCGTGAAATCCAGGTCGATCTCGATCGCTTCCCCGCTCGTGTTGTTTCCTGATGCGGACATTGCATAAGCTCCCGGTATCACGAACACCTTTCTATGTTCGTTCCAAAGTATTTTGCGGCTTCGAATGAACCTGTCAGAGCCGCTGTCCTTGATCACCGCATGGAAAAACTCCACGCCTGATTTCCTTTTTTCCATCACGCCGTGCTCAGCAACCAAGACCATCTTTCGTTTTTCGTTGCGAAAAATATCGTACCTCACCCCATTGGCGATTACGCGGGTCACCAAGCCAATCAAGGATCCATTACGACGCTTATGGCTACCTTCAGTGAAGGGCTGAACTTCCTGGTAATCAAAGAGCGGGGTATTTTCGATACCATCTTCGTAGAAATGGACTTCGAAATGTGCAGCTCGGAGGACAGCCTCATTGATCGACTTTATATTGAACACAGCGAATCGGCGCGGCTGTACCACAAGCTCACGGGCCTCCAATACGTGAACAAGGCGGTTCTGATCTTGGCCGGTATATCGAAATTCCTTGATCAGCAGCGGAAGTCGCTTGTTTCGAGTACTCGTAACTTGCGTAAGCGGGTCTCGGTGCAGCTCAGGCAGGGGAAAAACGCTGAGCAGGAGTAGACCTGCCGCGAGGATAACACCGCCTAAATAGATCGGTCGAGATACCATCTAACAGCGAGAGCGCCCTGCAACTGCGCAGGGCGTTCAGGCACAGAATTGCTATTGCACGATGTCCGGTATTCCGTCCGACCCCGGAAAACCATTCGCGTCAACAATATCCTCATTCAGGTCTGGACTCAGTACGACGCTATTGAAACCCGGATCAGGAAAGAGTCCCGCGACGTCGTTCCCAGTAAACTCAGGCAAACGGTTTGGGTCCCTGAAGTCGACTCCGCTATTGAAGAACTGCATTAAGTCAAGCGTCGCCGGATTCGAAGTGCCAATAGATGTGGCGCCATTGGCAATCGAGTTCTGGACCTCGGCAATGCGATCCTGAAAATCCCGCAATTCCTGCTCTTGCAGCGTCTGATCCGCGAGCGGATCAGCCGGATCGACCAGAGTGATCAGATCGTCATTCTGATCGTCGGTCTCGGCGAGGATGACGTTGATAGCCTCATTCATATCAACCAGCGCGTCCGCTTGCAGCGTCGCTTTTGCCTCCTGCAGTTTGCTGGCATCGGCAAGCGTCAAAAAATCCAAGTCGCCAGACAGGAACGTTTCGATGGTAACATCGTTGGTTGGGTCCAGATCGTCGTTCTGCGCATCAATCGCATCGATGTCAGCATCCAGCTCATAGGATCGCTGTATAGCAAGCGTGGCCAGCGCCGAACCAAAGAGACTGCGGAAAAACAGTACGTCGCCATAGTCGCTTTCGAGTGGTGTGTCGTTCACGAAGGGCTCGGACCAGTCTGCATTAAAGGCGGTGGATATGTCAGCCAGGTTGTCCAGGGCGCCCGTGAGTTCGCCGCCGACCACCGTGTACAGAAAATTGCGGTATTCGTTGCCGGTCGGAGAATTGGCGGGCAACGTGTCAGGCAAAATAAGCAATCCCCAGTTGGCGCGAGTCTCATCGTTCGGTGCGCCGAGACGGTCAAGTACGTCACCTAGACGTTCTAGCAGTGTGGCATCACCATCCGACAGAGTATCAAATCCCAGCGCAGCGACCCGCACCAGTGCAAAAAAGAAGCGTGCAGTATCGGCGTCGTTCGATGTGTCAGATCCCGCCTGTACAACGGCCGCGTCGAAGTAGGTGCGTGCTCCGAGCACCCAGCCGTCCGACAGCGCTTTCAGGCCGGCCACATTCAATTCCGCCACGGTAAGCCCGGAGGTAGATGGCTCATTCACGCTTTCCGGGATTTCAGCGATCGCGGTTCCGACCACAACATTCGAATTGCTGAACGGATTGATTTCAGGGATGGCGCGGCCGGTTTCACCGAACGGTTCCACCTCGACAAATCCCAACTCCAGAGTTGTGCTTGAAGTGGTGTCCAGGGAAAACACATTGCTGTCCGAGACTCCGTCACCGTCGGTGTCGAAATACATCGGATAAATGGCGCCACCGGTAATCAGGAATACTCGCAGGTTTTCACCAAGTGGTAGTCCGGTCAGGGTGAAAGAAAAGGCGTCCGTGATGCCATCGCCATCCGTGTCGACGTCAAACACCGTCTTGTCCGACGTATTGTCGCTGGCGACAAGCTTGTCCTGGCTATCGATAGCAACAACGGTTGTACCGGAAACGGCTCCAGAGATGGTCGCGCTTGGAGTTACCGCTCCACCGTCGGAGCCGCCGCCATCACCGCCACAGGCCGACAACAGCAGAAAAAAAATTGCGACGACTGGGAAAAAAGAGATGTTTCTGGGCTTGGTCTGCATGATTTCTCCCGTTACTTTTTGTTTGTAATTCGCCGCTCTGGCGGCTGCAATCTACAGCTGTGAAAGATTTCGAGGGCGTGGGCACTTTGGTTATTTCCCTCAGCCACCTATTTCTACGATATCGTGTGAGTGAAACAGACACCATCGGGGTTTCCCCGGTGCGCTCAGTGACAAGCGCAAAGGTCTTAGCTTGGGTGTGCGCCGTTTTTCAGCGGGTGAGAGTCCGAACTGGGCGAGCTACTTTCAAGTAGGTTCCGTCGGTCGTGCTTATTGTGCGCTCGACAGCCACACGACGGGTAGGGACGATGTCGCCGCCATTGAGAATGCGACAAATTGCCGAGGCATACTATCGTTGCACCCTTGCCTCTCTCTGCTAGACTTCTGACGGGCGGTCAGGGGATGCGGCGTGGATCTGCTCGAATTGTTGCTGCTCATTGTTATGCCGGCCGTTACCTACCATTATTGCCAACTCAAGGAGGTGTCGCATGTCAGTCGAATCACGCCGCAAATTCCTCGCCACTTCGGGTAAGTTGCTCGTCAGTACGGCAGCACTCGGCACGATCGCCGCCCATGCGACCGAGGCGCATGCCCAGAGGCAGGGGGGCTCCGAGAATGGACTCGCCGTCCCTGCCGCAGCCAAGGATACGTGCGGGACCTGCCAGTTCTGGGGTGGCATGCGCAAGGTCTCCGACGACAAGAAAGAAGTCGTCGCGCAGAGCATGGGCTGGTGCAACAATCCGGATAGCCCTAATTACCAGAAGCTGACGGCTGTGGACAATCAGATGAAAAAACCAGGCATTTGGAAGAAGTGGCCCGTGCTCTGACTGGCGGCTGAGCCTGCAGCGCGCTTGCCGCTCCAGGCTCCACGCCCCGAGGCCCGATCAAGGGTGGAGAAAAATTCCTTTTCGTGGCGCCGCAATTGTTAGGGACCGTGCTAATGACAGCTGATCGGACCCGACTCTTCTCGTTAAGTCCGACTCAACGGCCACAGTGACGGGCCGCGCTGATGGTCATTATTTTGACGAGCCACGTCGGCATTCCTGCTGGTGTCGATGAAGGTCGTGATCTTGAGGTTCTGCTTGATCCACTTGAAGAAGATCTCTATTCGCCAGCGTTGCTTGTACGGGCATCGGCGGTCGTCTTGCCACTGAGGGCGAAAGGGAGGTTTCGGTAGGTTCGGACATTAAGGTAGAAATACTTTTGCTTCCGGTTTGCATCGTTGAAAGCCACACCGAGGACGGGCGCCAAGGGACTTGCCTGACGGTGGCCAATGAGTGCACCTGCGAGGGATTGGCGATCACGCTTGCCAGAAATCGAACCGCTGGCGACGTGGCGGCCACGCTGACGAGGCTCTTTCAGGCGTACGGTCAGTCCGCTTGCCTTTGATCAATCACCCACGACCCCAACAGGCTGAGTGGAACAAAAATCCTGGACTTGCGTCCGGTGTTTCATGTCGCCATGTCGATCGCCGTTTGCAGCGCGGCCATCAGACTGCCCGCCCTGGCCTTTCCGGTGCCCGCCTTTTCGAGCGCCGTTCCGTGGTCGACCGAAGTGCGAATGATGGGCAGACCGAGGGTGATGTTGACCGCGTGGCCGAAACCCATGTGCTTCAGCACGGGCAGCCCCTGGTCGTGATACATGGCCAGCACCGCGTCGGCCTGCGCCAGCCAGGGCGGCGTGAACAGCGTGTCGGCGGGCAACGGTCCCGTGATATGCAGCCCCTCGCGGGACAGCAGGCCGACGACCGGCTCGATGATGTCGATTTCCTCGTGCCCCAGGTGACCGCCTTCGCCTGCGTGGGGATTGAGCCCGGCCACCAGGATATGCGGATTGCCGATGCCAAACCGGTGCCTGAGCCCTGTGTGCAGGCAGCGCAGCACCGCCTCGAGTCGCTCCCGGCTGAGCGCACCCGCCACACGCGCCAGCGGCAGGTGGGTGGTGGCCAGCGCCACACGCAGGCCGGGCGCTGCCAGCATCATGACGACAGTCTTGGCGCCGGTTTTCTCCGCCAGGTACTCGGTATGGCCGGTGAAGGGTGCACCGGCCTCGTTGATCACGCCTTTGTGCACCGGGTTCGTCACCATGGCCTGGAAGGACCCGTCGCTGCACCCCGCTATCGCCCGATCGAGCGTTTCCAGGACATAGGCCGAATTGCGCACGTCCAACTCGCCGGCGCGCGCCGGCGCGCGCAGCCGGACCGGTGCCACGCAGATTCGTCCGGCTGTGGCAGGCGCGTCGGGCTCGTAAAGCGGCAGAGACAGGGGCTGGCTCAGCGCCGCGGCGCGGGCGCGCAGGAGATCGGGGTCACCGACGATGACCAGCTCCAGCTCGATCCCGGGTTGCTGCCGCGGCAGCGAGGCGCACAGGTCAGGACCGATGCCGGCGGGCTCGCCGGTGGTGATGGCGATCCTGGCTGTCACGATTCGTCGGCGATGTACTCGATATAGGATTCGTCCCTGAGCCGCCGCAGCCAGATCTCCAGCTCCTCGTCGGCCTTGCGCTGGCGGATCGCCTCCCGGGCACGGTTGCGCCGGTACTCCCGGGTGTCGTCGCGCTCACGCCGGTCCAGAACCTGGATCAGGTGCCACCCAAAGCGGCTTTCCACCGGCTCGCTGATCTCACCAGGTTGGAGCTGATCCATGGCCTCTTCGAACTCCGGCACCATCTGGCCAGGCGTAATCCACCCCAGGTCTCCGCCTTCGCTGGCGGAACCCGGGTCCTGTGAGTGCGAGCGCGCCAGGGTGGCGAAATCCTCGCCCTGCTCGATGCGCTCGCGCAGCTGACCCATGCGGCTGCTGACCTCACTCTCGGATACCAGCGCATCGGCCTGCAACAGGATATGACGAGCGTGCGTCTGTTTGACCACGTGCCGCTCGCCTCCGCGGATGTCCATGATCTTGATGATGTGAAAGCCGCTCGGGCTGCGAATCAGGTCGCTGACCTGTCCCTGTTTGAGCCGGCCGACGGTGTCGGAGAAAAAGGACGGCAGCTGGCCGGTCTTGCGCCAGCCAAGATCGCCGCCGCTGAGCGCCTGCTGGCCGTCCGATTCCGCAATCGCGGTCTGTTCGAAATCCGCGCCTTCGCGGAGCCGGGCCAGGATATCCTCGGCGCGCTGCCGGGCGGCCTGCACCTGCTCGGGACTCGCCGCTTCGGGAACCGACACCAGAATATGGGCGAGACGGTATTCGCGATCCTGGTCATTGTGCGACGCGGCGGTCGCCAGCAGCTGGTCGACCTCCTGCTCGGTGACCTGTACCCGCTTGTCGACCATTTCCTGGCGTATACGGTTCATGATGATCTGATCGCGAAACTCCTCGCGGAAGGCTGCATAATCGAAACCGTCGCGCTCGAGCACCTCGCGGAATTCGGTCAGCGTCATGCCGTTCTGCTTGGCGAGGTTGCGGAGGCTGGCGTTCAGGGTCTCGTCGTCGACGCGGATGCCGGTGCGCTCCGCCATCTGAAGCTGCAGGTTTTCCAGCACCAGTCTGTCCAGCACCTGCTTGCGCAAGGTCGGACGCGGCGGCAGCTGCGCGTGCTGCTGCCGAAGCTGATCGACAATCATGGCTTCCCGGGCGGCCAGCTCGCTTTCCACAATCACGTCGTCGTTGACCACCGCAACGATACGGTTCAGGGCTTCTCCCAGCGCCGTGCCGTGGCCGAGCGTCAGAAGCACGCCGATGAGCAGGGGGATAAACTTCATGGACCTCACTCTTCCGGTCTGTCGGTGTAGCCAAGAATACCATCTTCCAGCAGCGACTCGATGTCGCTGCCGACGCGTCCCAGTCCCTTGAGAACGAACTGGAACAGGATCGCACGGTTGGTCTCCGCGCTGCTGCCATCGATGTATTCACGGCCGACCAGACGCACGCCCCAGCAACAGCTGTCGTACTCGATACCGAGCAGGGTCTCCAGCTTCTTGGTGTTGTCGATATCGTAATACCAGCGCCCGAGCACCTGCCAGGCGGGCCCGAGGGGCCAGAGGAACGAGGCGTCGATCTGATCTTGGCCCTGCTGATCCTGCCCCTGTCGCAAGTAGCGGTAGGAGAGGTTGGCGATTTTCCTGAAGCCGGGATTGTACTGTATCCGGGCATTGGCGCGCTCGCTGTCCAGCTCAATCGGGTCCCAGACCAGATCTGCGCGTCCGCTCCAGGCGCGGCTCAGCGCGATCTCGAGCTCGCCCGCGATATCCGAGCGGCTGCGCTCGACCGGCGGCGTGTTTTCGAGCGTCACGGTGCGGTCCCTGAAGTAGAAAAGCTCGCCAATCGAGGCGCGTGCGCGCTGGGCCCCGGTGTCCGGGTCCATGAGGCGGGTGGTTACCGCAACGGCGAGCTGGTTTGCGTCTCCCATGCGATCGGCGCCATTGAAACGGTTCTCCTCGAACAGCTCCCGATAGGTGAAGGTCGGCACGCTGGTGTCGAACAGCGGGATATCCTGCTGATTCTCGCGCTCCACGAAGAGGTAGAACAGCCTCGGCTCCAGGGTCTGGAGGTAGCGCCTGTCCCCGATCCGAAAGTCCCTTTCCAGGTAGAGCACGTTGTCCAGGCTGAAAATGGGTGTGGTGCGTGTCAGGTACTGCTCCTGTCCCGGGTCCTGATTATCCAGCTGATACTTCGTGTAGCGCATCCCGATCTTCGGGGTGATTTCGTACGCCGCGCGCCGCAGCGGGTAGCGTATCGAGGGGTTCAGGTCGAGGCGGTTGGCCACCACCCGGGCGTCCTGATCGAAGCGGACGAGCTCCGAGCTGAGTCCGGATTCGACATTGGCCGGCCGCACGGGCGAGAACGCGTTGAAGGTCAGCCGCGGCAGCCGTTCGTAGGGCCGGTCCTCGGGGGCGATGGTGGGGTCGACGGTCTGGTAGTCGTCGATGCGCAAACCCGCGTCCCACCAGCGGGTGTTGTAGTCCGCGAGAAAGGTCCGCTGCAGGTAGCTGATACTGGCGAGGCTCAAGGAATCGCCCAGATCGATCAGATAATCGGGATCGGATACCCGGTCATAGTCGATATTGGTCGTGAGGTGGTCCCCGAATCGGGTGGTATCGCGAATGCGGATGCGGCTGCGGTTATCCCCGGTGATGTCGTCGTCGGGCAGGTATTCGACGTTGATGATACCGCGCTGGTTTTCGCGCAGGTAACGGAACTCCGTGTTCAGCTGCAGCCCCCTGTCCTGCAGGTAGCGCGGCGCGAGGGTCGCGTCGTAGTTGGGGGCGAGGTTGAAGTAATACGGAACCCGCAGCTCGAATCCCGAGTTCTCCGAGGATCCGAAACTGGGGATCAGCAGACCGGTCTTGCGCCGGTCATCGATCGGAAACGACAGGTAGGGCGTGTACAGGACCGGCACGCTCTTTACGTTCAGCCGGGCGTTGCGGGCCACGCCCTCGCCCTCGTCTTCATAGATCGTCACGGAGCCGGCGTTGAGCTTCCACACGTTGCTGTCGTCTGCGCAGGTGGTGTAGCTGGCCTGCTCATAGCGCGAGATGCCGGGCTGCAGCAGGTAGGAGACAGCCGCGCCGCCACGGGCGTGACGGTCGTAGAAGCGAAACCCCGTGTCGTGAAATTCGGCCCTTTCCTCGTCGAGCCAGATCTTCCCGTGACGCGCAAACATCGTCATGTCGGGCTCGTCGTACCTCACCTGGCCTTCGACATTGATGACCCGGTCACGTTCACTGTAAACCAGCCGGTCCGCCCGGATGCGCTGGTCGGCGCGTATCGCTTCGGCGTCTCCGATCACGGTCAGCGTTCCGGCCGAATCGCGAGCCGCGAGATCGCCCGTGAGGTTGGTCAGGGCTTCCTGCCGGTCGCCCGTCGATTCGGGGACGAAGTCGTGGTACGGCTGGGGTGGACACACCGCCCAGGCCGAGGGAGGCCGGTAGGGGTCGACCGGTGCGAGCGTGGGGCCGTTTGCCACGTCCAGCGGATCGGGTGCGGCGCTTGCGAACAGCTGCGCGCCGTTGCAGCTGCGTCCGCTGGCCGCACAGCCCCAGCCGGGGGCAGCCTGCGTATCCGCCGCCTGCACCGCGATGAGGGAGGACATGAAAATCAGGACGCGCATGAGGGGGCCGACTCTGGCTGGCGGGACCCTCGCCGGCGTGATCGCTGGCGTCGAGCGTGCCGCGGGGGATTCACAATGCGTCCCCCCAGCTGTCGGCTGACCTCCCTGTGCATTGGTAGATCGCGAACTTTCACGGATGATATCGAGTCGAATCAGTGGCCTGCTGCGCAGGCCTCGAAATGCGTCGTTCCGGTCTGGCGGGTGCCACGTAAAATCGCATAGAATAGCTGTATATTCAATGGTTTCGTGAGCCAGTGATCAGATTGACGCGCCCAAGGCAGGCACTCCTTCTGCTGCCCTTCATCGTCGTGACCCTGTGGTTGTCGCTGAGCCGGCCCGGTGAGGAGCCGGCGATGCGGGCACTGGCGCCCGTCGCGGTGCTGGTCAATGATACCCGGCTCGTCGATCTGTATCCGCAAGAATCGGTTTCCGGTCATCTGCAGCCCGCGCGGCGCGCGTGGCTGCGCTTCGAGGTCGCCGGCAGGGTGGCGGAGCGCCACGTTGAGGCCGGCCAGCGCGTCGAGCCGGGGGCGCTGCTGCTCGAACTCGATGCGCGCGATTATGAGGATGCCGTGATACAGGCGCGTGCGGAATGGCGCCAGGAGCAGCAGAACCTGGAACGCGACCGGTCGCTGCTGGAGCTCGCCGAGCGCAGCCGCAGACTGCAGGAGGAAGAGGTGGCCCGCCTCGAGCAGCTGGGCGAGCGCTCGCTCGCCTCCAAGACCCTGCTCGGCGACGCGCAGGCGCTGCTCGCTCAGCGTCTGTCCGAAGAGGCGCGGCTGCGCAGCAGCGTGGAAACCGGCCCGCAGCGCGTGGCGTCGCGCCGTGCCGCCCTCGACCTGGCGCAGCGGAATCTGGAACGAACCCGGCTCCGGGCGCCGTTTGCCGGACGGGTGAACCGGGTGGTGCTGGAGCTGGGTGATTATGCCGCGCGCAACGAGCAGGCGGTGGAGATCATCAGTGATCGCCTGGATTTCTACGCCCAGGTACGCGGTCCGGTGGCCCGTGCCCTCACGCTGGGACAGGCGGTTCAGGTCCGGGTGTCGGGGCAGTCCCACACGGCCACCGTGGCCGCCGTGCAACCGGACCCGGATCCGGCCACCTTTACTCACGCGGTGCGCCTGCGAATGCCCGCTTCGGAGACCCGCTCCGGGGTCGCCGCCGTGGCACAATTGCCGCTGCAGCCCCTGCTTGGTGTACTCGTGGTGCCGGCGACCGCGGTGCTGCTGGAAGAAGGGCAGGCCTATGTGTTCCGCGTCGAGGACGAGCGCCTGCAGCGTGTGCCCGTGAGCCTGGGGCCGCGGGTCGGCGAGCAGCAGGTGGTCGCCTCGGGCGTCGGTGCCGGCGAAACGCTGGTGGTGCGTGACGTTGCCGCCCTGGCCGACGATCAGGTGGTCGTCGCGGAGGCCCTGCAGTCAGTTGACGGAATCGACTAGCCGCAGTGCGTCTGGTCCGCTTTTCCATCTCCAATCCTCTGATCACCAATCTGAGCCTGGTGCTGGTGCTGCTGCTCGGCGTCCTGTCCTGGTATGCCATGCCGCAGGAGATGTTCCCTGTGGTGGATCTCGACATGGCGCGCGTCACCACGGTTTTCGAGGGCGCCTCACCGGAGGAGGTCGAGCAGCAGATCACGCTGACCGTCGAGGAGCAGCTGGACGGCATGTCTGACCTGGATGTCATGACCTCCACCTCCAGCGAGGGCCTGTCCAGCGTCACGCTGAAGCTCAAGCCCGGCGCGAACGTCGAGCAGTTCATGCGCGATGTACGCGGCAAGCTCGACCAGATCACGGAGCTGCCGGAGGAGGCGGAGGAGCCCGAGCTCACCCGCCTCGAGACCCGCTTCCCTGTCATCAGCCTGAGCCTTTACGGCGAGGCCGCACGCGGATTTCTGTACCGGACGGCGGACGAGGTGAAGCACCGGCTGCTGCAGCTGCCCGGGGTGGCCAGCGTGGGCATTGCGGGCGATCGGGAATGGGAGCTGTGGGTGGAGGTGGACCCGCAGATTCTCGCCGCACGCGGTGTTTCCCTGCAACAGGTCATCGCGGCCGTACGCGACAATCTGCGGGATCTGCCGGGCGGCTCGCTGAAAGCCAGGGAGGGCGATATCCTGCTGCGCGGCAAGGGCGTGGCGCCCGATCCCTCAACGCTGGAGCAGGTTGTCATACGCAGCAACGAACGCGGTGGGCGTCTGCGCCTGGCCGAGGTGGCCGAGGTCGCGCTGCGCCTGGAGGAGGCCCAAACGCTCGGGCGCTTCAATGGAGAGCCTTCGGTCAACCTGACGGTGACCAAGACCGCCGATGCCTCGACCATCGAGGTCTCACGGCTGGTGCGGGTGGAGGCTGCACGGCTGAGAGGGGAACTGCCGCCCAGCATCCAGGTCGGTCTGTTCAGCGATCTGTCGGTCTACGTTCAGAACCGTCTCGACACCGTAAAGTCCTCGGGTCTGGTTGGCCTGACGCTGGTGCTGCTTTCGCTGTACCTGTTTCTGAATTTTCGCGTTGCCCTGATCACGGCGATGGGCATCCCGGTCTCCTTCCTGGTGGCGGTGATTGTGCTTCACTACCTGGGCTTCACCATCAACATGGTGTCGCTGTTTGCCTTTCTGATCGCGCTGGGGCTGATCGTCGACGATGCCATCATCGTGAACGAAAACATCTATCGCCACATGGAGCAGGGCATGCCCGCGGTCCAGGCGGCCCAGCGCGGAAGCCGGGAGGTGTTCCGTCCGATACTGGCGTCGACCTCGACCACGATCGCCGCATTCGTGCCGATGTTTTCCATCGGTGGGACCATGGGGGAGTTCATCCGGGTGATACCGGTGGTGGTGGCCGCTTCACTGATCGGATCCTTGTGGGAGGCGTTCGGCGTCTTGCCCTCGCACGCGGCCGAGCTGCTGCAGGTACAGCGCGAGCGCAGAGCTCCTTCCGGATTCGACTGGAGCGCCCTGCTGCGCCGCTATGTGGACCTGCTGCGCTGGTCCCTGCGCCACCGCTATTTTGTCAGCCTGCTGGCGTTCATGGTACTGGCGGTGGCGGTCAGCTATGCCGCGACGCGCCTGCCGTTTCAACTGTTCGGCCGTCCCGATATCGGACAGTTCTTCGTCAATATCGAGGCGCCGAACACCTACAGTCTCGAGGACACCGAGGCCTTGGCAAAGCGCGTGGAGCGGGCGGTGCTCACCACCGTCGATGAGGCGGAAATCGATACCATGCTGACCAATGTCGGCATCACCTTCATCGATTTCAACCGCTTCCGCCAGGCCAGCAACAATATCCAGCTCATCGTCGACCTGCAGAAGCGCGCACCCGAGGGTTTCATCGAACGCTTCGTCACACCGCTGGTGAGCCTGGATTTTCGCTGGGAGGGCACCCGGCAGCGCGAGACCGAGGTGATCATCAACGAGGCCCGCAAGCGGTTGCAGGCCCTGACCGGCATCCAGCGATTGTCCATTCTGCGGCCCCAGGGCGGGCCGGCCGGCGCCGACATCGAGGTCGGCGTGGTGGGGCCGGATGTCAAACGGCTGCTGCGTCATGCCGAGGACCTGCGCGAGTACCTGCGCCAGCTCCCGGGGGTCTACGACGTGCGCCAGGACCTGGAGGTCGGCAAGCTCGAATACCGTTACAGCCTCAACGAGCGGGGACGCGAGCTCGGCCTGACCCAGCAGCAGCTGGCCGATGCGGTGCGCACCGGTTTCCTCGGTCTGGAGGCCGTGCACGTGACCTGGGGCGACGAGCGCATCCCGGTCCGGGTTATCTACGCAGACGAGGTTCGTCGTGGCGCCAGTCTGTCGACGCTTCCGGTGACGCTGGACGACGGGCGCATCGTGTATCTGGGCGACGTCGCCGACATATCGCAGGGGCGCGGCCTCGGCACCATCAACAGGCGCGATGGCGAGAGGCTCGCCGTCGTTACCGCCGAGGTCGATGACCGCCAGACCACGCCGCTGGAGGTGACCCAGCGGATCGAGCGGGCCTACGGAAGTCTGGCGCAGCGCGACCCCGGCTACCGCCTGCTGTTTCTCGGAGAGAAGAAGGAAGCCGCGGATTCATTCAAGGACATGCGCCGTGCGACCCTGATCGCGCTGGCGCTGATCTTTTTCATCCTGGCGTCTCTGTTCAAGTCGCTGCTCGATCCCCTGGTGGTGATGCTCGCGATACCCTTCGGCTTTGTCGGTGTGGTCGCCGGACACCTGCTGTTCGACTACCACCTGCAGTTCCTCTCTCTGATCGGCTTCCTGGCGCTCAGCGGCATCGTGGTCAACGATTCCCTGATCCTGGTGGATTTTGCCAAGCGCCTGCGCGGCGAGGGCTGGGAGCGGGTCGATGCGCTGGTCGAGGCCGGAAGGGTGCGCGTGCGCCCGATACTGCTGACCACGGTAACCACCTTTCTGGGCGTTTCGCCCCTGATTTTCTTTGCCACGGGTCAGACGGCCTTCCTGTCGCCGATGGCCGTGAGCCTGGGCTTCGGGCTGCTGTTCGCAACGGGCCTGATTCTGCTGGCGGTACCCTGTTTCTACCTGATCGCCGACGATCTCAGGCGGCGGGTGTTCGACTGGGCGCAGTTTGCCCGTGCGCAACGAGCGGGCTGAGCGGATGGAGCAGGCCCCGTCGGCAGGGAGTGCTCGCCCCCGTCGCTACGCAGCTCGACATGGGCACCCAGCCCTGCGCCTCGACGTTACCGGTACCGCGGTTTTTGGCCGAGCGAGTCGCTATAATGCCGGGACCTAACGCCTCTGCAGGATTCTCTGTCGTGTCGGATCGATTTTCAGCAGCTCAGCAATGGGCCCGCACGCGCCTCGACTGGCCCGAGGCCGAGCTGGAGCCGGCGTCCGCCGACGCCAGCTTCCGCCGTTATTTCAGGATCCGGCGCGATGACCTCAGCTATATCGTGATGGACGCGCCTCCCGAGAAGGAGGATTGCGGGCCCTTTATCCGGGTCACGGAGCTGTTCCTGAACGTCGGCCTGCACGTTCCGGAAATAGTAGACAGGGATCTCGAGCAGGGTTTCCTGCTGCTTTCGGATCTGGGCAGCCGTCTGTACCTGGATGCGCTGAACGAGGAGACGGTCGACCGCCTGTACGGAGATGCCCTGGGTGCCCTTGCGGCCCTGCAGAGCTGCGCGCCGCTGGACAGCGGCCTGCCGCCCTACAGCCACGATCTGCTGATGCTCGAAATGTCCCTGTTCCGGGATTGGCTGGTGGGGGAACATATGGGGCTCGATCTGGGTGCGTCGCGGCGCGCGGCGCTAAAGCGCGCATTTGAGGCGCTGGCGTGCAGTGCACTGGATCAGCCGGCGGTGTGCGTGCATCGCGATTTCCATTCGCGGAACCTGATGGTCTCCGGCTGCCACAATCCGGGCATTCTGGATTATCAGGACGCGGTGATCGGACCGGTGACCTACGACCTGGTGTCCTTGCTGCGCGACTGTTATATCGCCTGGCCGCGCGAACGTGTCGAGGCCTGGGCGGGGGGCTATTACGAGCTCGCCCTGCAGACCGGCATCCTGCGGCCGCAGCAGGCCGACGAAGGGACGTTCCTGCGGTGGTTCGACTGGATGGGCGTGCAGCGCCACCTCAAGGCCGCCGGCATCTTCGCCCGTCTCAATCACCGGGACGGCAAGCCCGGGTACCTCGGAGACATCCCCCGCACCCTGGACTATGTGATCGATATCTGCTCGCACTACGCCGAGCTCGGCGACCTGGGCGAGATCGCCGCACAGGTGCGCGCGGCGCTATGAAGGTCATGATCCTCGCCGCCGGACGCGGCGAGCGCATGCGCCCGCTGACCGACCGCGTGCCCAAGCCCCTTCTCGAGGTGGCCGGCAAGCCGCTCATCCGCTATCACATCGAGGCTTTGAGGGCCGCGGGTTTCAGGGAGCTGGTGATCAACCATGCGCATCTCGGACGGCAGATTGTCGAGTGCCTGGGCAATGGCCTGGATCTCGGGGTGCATATCCAGTATTCCCCGGAGCCGCCAGGGGCGCTGGAGACCGGGGGCGGCATCCGCCGGGCGCTGCCGCTGCTGGGCGAAGGCGCTTTTCTGGTGATCAACGGCGATATATGGACCGACTATCCCTACCGCGATCTGCCCCGCGCCCCCGGGGGGCTTGCACACCTGGTTCTGGTGGACAATCCTGAGCATCATCGGGAAGGCGATTTCCGCTTGCAGGGCCGGCGGGTAGTCGCCGAGGGCGAGCCGCGGCTGACCTTCACCGGAATCGGTGTCTATCGGCCGGAGCTTTTTGCCGGTGCGCCGCGTGAGCGTTTTCCTCTCGGGGCGGTGTTACGCACGGCCATCCGGGCCGGTCAGGTGAGCGGGGAGCACTACAGGGGTCGATGGATGGATATCGGCACGCCCCGGCGGCTGGCCGAGCTCGATCGCCAACTAAGGGACCGCAAACATGGGTGACGAGATTGCCCGCAGCGAATTCGCAGCCGCCGATTTCGAGGCGTTCAGGGAGCGCCTCGCGCGGGAGACCCGACTGCTCGGGCAATGGTTCAGCCAGGACCGGTTTTCCCGTCAGGTGCCGGTGTGCGGCCTGGAGATGGAGGCCTGGCTGATCGACGCGCAGGCGCTGCCCGCGGCAATCAACCGCGCTTTTCTCGCGGCCATGGACGACCCCCTGGTGGTTCCCGAGCTGGCCAAATTCAACGTCGAGCTGAACGTTCATCCCCATCCACTGCGGGGTGCGGCCCTCGGCGAGCTGCATCGCGGGCTGCAGGAGACCTGGGATGGCTGTGCCCGGGTTGCGTCCACGCTCGGCAGTCGTGTGGTGATGATCGGTATCCTCCCGAGCGTAGCCCAGGCCGACCTCACGCTGGCCAACATGTCGGAGATGAAGCGCTATCGGGCCCTGAACGAGCAGGTGTTGCGCATGCGCGAGGGCAAGCCGCTGGTGGTGGATATTCACGGGCGGGAGCACCTGCAGCTGGTGCACCAGGACGTGATGCTGGAATCGGCGGCGACCTCGCTGCAGCTGCACCTGAAAGTGAGCGCCTCTGAGGCGGTTCGTTACTACAACGCCGCCCAGATCATCTCGGCACCCATGGTTGCGGCCTGCGCCAACTCGCCCTACCTGTTCGGCAAGGATCTGTGGGACGAGACCCGGGTGCCCCTGTTCGAGCAGTCGGTGGAAGTCGGCGGATTCGCCGGCGCCAGCCGCGGGCCGGTGCGCCGCGTGAGCTTCGGTACCGGCTATGCGAAGGAATCGCTGTACGAGTGCTTCGTCGAAAACGAGCAGCACTTCCCGGCGCTGCTGCCGATCGAGTTCGACGCGCCGGATGACGAAATGCGGCATCTGCGCCTGCACAACGGAACCATATGGCGCTGGAATCGTCCCCTGATCGGTTTTGACGGCGACGGCACGCCGCACCTGCGCATCGAGCACCGGGTGCTGCCCGCGGGGCCGACGGTGGTCGACAGCATCGCCAATGCGGCGTTTTTCTACGGTCTGGTGCACGCCCTGGCCGCGCGCGAGCTTGCGCCGGAGCACGAGCTGCCGTTCTCGACGGCGCGGGACAATTTCTATGCGGCCGCCCGCGACGGCCTGGACGCGCAGGTCACCTGGCTGGACGGGCGGCGGCGTGCCGCCGGCAGCCTGCTGCAGGACCAGCTGCTCCCGCTGGCCCGCGAAGGGCTGGACCTCCTAACGGTCACCCCTGGCGACCGCGACCGCTATCTGGGCATCGTCAAGGCGCGGCTGCGCAACGCCTGCACCGGCGCCGCGTGGCAGCGTGCCTGGGTCGCGCGCCACGGCGGCGACCTGCGTGCCCTGACCGAGGCTTATTACGTGCGCCAGCAGAGCGGGGTGCCGGTGCACGACTGGGATACCTGAGACGCATGGGCAGCCTGCTGCGACAGTATCATGAATTGCCTGCGGGGCTGCCGGAGGCGCAGCCGGAGGAGCTGGCGGAGCTTCTCGGCGGTCCGTCCCTGGTTCATCTTCCCGGTCGCCGCGAGCGGCCGCTGTTCGTCTCGGTGCTGCTGCACGGCAACGAGACCACCGGGCTGTTTGCGGTGCAATCGCTGCTGAAGCAGTACCGGGACAGGGAGCTGCCGCGCGCGCTCAGCCTCTTCGTCGGGAATGTCGACGCGGCGCACGACCGGGTGCGCCGGCTGGCCGGTCAACCGGATTACAATCGGGTGTGGCCCGGCACCGAGCACCCCGACAGCCCGGAGCGGCGTCTGATGGCGGAGATCTTCGACATCATGCAGCGGCGCCATCCCTTTGCCAGCGTGGATGTGCACAACAATACCGGGATCAACCCGCACTACGCCTGCATCAACCGCATCGACCACAGGTTCCTGCATCTGGGCAGCCTGTTCAGCAGAACCATGGTCTATTTCATCCGGCCCAGGGGTGTGCAGTCCATGGCATTTGCCGAGCTGTGCCCGGCGGTGACCGTCGAGTGCGGCAAGGTGGGTCAGAGCGCGGGGGAAGCGCACGTGGAGGAGTTTCTCGGTGCCTGTCTGCATCTGAGCGAGATACCGGAGCACCCCGTCCCGCCCCACGACGTCGACCTCTATCACACTGTCGCCACGGTGCGGGTGCCGCGCGTGTTCAGCTTCGGCTTCGGTGAGAAACCGGTCGATGTATGTTTCGTCAACGAGCTGGACCATCTGAACTTCAGGGAGTTGCCGCCCGGCACGCCGCTGGCGCGTTTGAACGGCGTCACGGGCCTGCCCCTGGCGGCGATGGATGAGCAGGGGCGGGAAGTTGCGGAGCGTTTCTTCACTGTCGAGGACGATCTGTTACGCACCCGGCGTCCCATGATGCCCGCCATGCTCACCCTCGATGAGCGGGTCATCCGGCAGGACTGCCTCGGCTATCTGATGGAGCGCTATCCACTGCCCGGCTGAGGGTTCGTCTTGCCAGCCTTACCGACGTCCTGACCTGATTCTCACCAGGGTGTAGATTGACCCGGCCTCGGGTCTCTCGCCGGGACGCCGTCAATACATCCCTGTAAGCTTGACGGCCGCATCCCTGCGGCCGACACCCGGCGTGAGACCCGAGGCCGGGCCAATGCTCTCACCGGGATGCCGCAAATACATCGCTGCAGGCTTGATCGTCGCATCCCTGCGGCCGACACGGGCGGGAAACACCGGGCCGGGTCAATGCAGCTTCCGGCCAGCGCGCTGTGCTCAGTAACCCCGTTCGCTCAGATCGATCCTTCCGGGGATGCGGGACAGCCGTTCGATGCCGGTGGTGAAGGTGCCATCGGGGCGCAGCTCCAGCCACCGGTAACCCGGCGGGATCAGGTCGACGGCGAACGTCTCGCTGGCCGGCAGGAATTGCACACATGTGGACGGGGTGGCCAGCAGGCGCACGTCACCGCGGCGCTCATCGAAAACCTGGTGCACGTGACCCCAGATCACCGCGCGCACCTGCGGATGACGGTCGAGAATCTCGAAAAAGGGCGCGGGATTGTCGACCTTCATGGTGTCCATCCAGCGGCTGCCGATGTCGACCGGCTGGTGGTGCAGCCAGACCAGGGCAGGAGCCTCGGACCGCTCTCCCAGTGTCCGGTCGAGCCGCGTCAGCTCGGCCGCCGCCAGGTGGCCGCCCTCGCTCCCGGCCAGGGTGGAGTCCAGGAACACGAGCTGCCATCCACCGCAACGGAGCTCCGGTATGCTGTGAAAATCATCCTGGTTGAGCTGCTGGTGCAGGGTCGCGGGGTCATCGTGGTTACCCGGCAGACAGTACACGGGCACGCCGGCGCGCGCGAAGCAGCGGCGCAGCCGCCGGTAGGCCTCCGGTGTCCCGTCGTGGGAAAGATCGCCGCTCGCCACCACCAGGTCGATGCGCGGGCCCTGCAGCGCCAGCTCGATCACTGCCTCCAGGCAGCGCCTGGTATTCAGTCCCAGCAGCCGCCCGGCGGGGTCCGCATACAGATGGGTGTCCGTGATCTGGGCGATGCGCAGGGGCCCGGCTTGCGCCGAAGCGGCGTCATTGCCCATTGCACGCGGTCCGTGTGGCTGTGGCTGTGGCTGTGGCTGTGGCTGTGGCTGTGGCCAGAGGCCGGTACGGGGCAATCGGGGCTGCACCATCCGGGGGACGGTCCCGCCCCGGGATCGGCGGGGGCCTGTGTGCAGCCGCGCTGTGCCGGTAGCCCAGCGGCATCATCACCTTCCGGGGCTCCTGATCTCGTCCACGGGCTTGATGAAGACCTTCGATTTCCGCTGGTAGTTGTACAGCGCCTGCTTTTCCACCGGCAGGTCGGCCAGCTCGGCTGCGCGGAAACCGCGTTCCTGAAACCAGTGTGCAGCGCGGGTGGTGAGCACGAACAGCCGTTTTGCGCCGCTCTCGCGCGCGCGCTGTTCCGCCGCCTGGAGCAGGGTGTCGCCGCGTCCGCTCGATTGGTAGTCCGGGTGTACCGCCAGGCAGGCCAGCTCAGCCACCTCACCGGGATAGGGGTAGACCGCTGCACAGGACACGACCATGCCGTCGCGCTCTATGACCAGAAAGTGGTCGGTTTCCATTTCCAGCAGCTCGCGGGACCGCTTCACCAGGACGCCTTCGGCCTCGAGCGGTGCGATCAGCTGCAGGATACCGCCGACGTCGTCGATGCCGGCGGGGCGCAGGCCTTCGTAGCTTTCGGCGCTGATCAGCGTGCCGATGCCATCGCGGGTAAACAGCTCCAGCAGCAGGCCGCCGTCGGCGTTGCGATCGATCAGGTGGGTGCGCTTGACGCCGCGCCGACAGCTCTCGACGGCATTAACGAGGTGGCGTGCCCAGGCGCTGCTCAGCCCGTGCCGCGAGCCCAGCAGCTCTTCGGCCTGCAGCAATGACAGTTGCCGCAGCAGCCGCCCGCCCGCGCGCAGCCCGGCGTCGTCGACCAGCAGTATGAGCTTGTCTGCCTGCAAGGCGACGGCCGCCGCGGTGGCGACCTCCTCGGCGCTCAGGTTGAACACTTCGCCGGTGGGCGAATAACCCAGCGGTGACAGCAATACCACCCGGCGGGCGTCCAATTGCTGGTGGATCCCGGTCGCGTCGATCCGACGTACCTCTCCGGTATGGCAGTAGTCCACGCCCTCGCGAATACCCAGCGGTCTGGCGATGACGAAGTTGCCGGTCGCGACGCCCAGACGCGCGCCGGCAGTGGGCGTGTTGATCAGGCTCATGGACAGCTTGGCCTCGATCTCCACGCGCAGGCTGCCGACCGCGTCCTTGACCGCGGCGAGCGCCTCGTCGTCGGTGACACGGAGATCATTGACATAGTGAATCTCCGCCTGCCGCTGCTGCAGACGCTGCTCGATCTGGGGACGGGCTCCGTGCACCAGAACCAGCCGGATGCCGAGGGTGTGCATCAGCGCGATGTCGTGGACCAGCTGGTCGAAGCGTGGATCGACCGCCTCGCCTCCGAAGGTGATGACCACCGTCGCGCCGCGGTGTGCCTGTATGTAGGGCGCCGCCAGGCGGATGCTGCTCACGAAGGCGTTTTGTTGTGCTTTTTGTCCGGCGGCCATGCGGGTCTGGTACTCTTGCAATAGCATATTGCAAGAGTACTAGGTTAACTTCTCCATCACCGGCGACACAACTGCGGGCGCCAGAGCGCGGGGTCAGCCTGCGGTTTCGACGCAGAAGCGACTTATCAGCCTGCGCAGCAGGTCGAGGGTGGGTGCGATGCGGTCTTCCCTCAGAAATTCGTCGGGCTGGTGGGCCTGAGCGATGTCACCCGGGCCGAGCACCACCGTACTGATGCCCATTTCACTGAAATACGGCCCTTCGGTGGCGAAGGCGACGGCACAGGCCTCGGCCCCTGTCAGCGCCTCGGCGGCACGCACGATCTCGGCGCCGGCAGGCGTCTCCATCGCCGGCGTACCTTCGAACAGGGAGCGGCAGCTCAGCTCCAGGCCGGTGCCGCGGATGGCGGTTTGCAGGCGTGCCTGCATGCTGTGGCGCAGCTCCTGCAGGTCCATACCGGGAACGGGGCGCAGGTCGATGTGCAGCTCGCAGTCTGCGCAGATGCGGTTCGGATTGTCTCCTCCGTGGATGTGTCCCAGATTGAGCGTCGGGTAGGGCACCGCGAAAAGCGGGTTTTGGTGCTCTGCCTGCAGCTCCGAGCGCCAGCGCAACAGCTCGGCGAGCACCAGGTGCATGCCCTCGAGCGCACTGTTGCCGAGTGCCGGATCGCTGGAATGACCCGAGCGTCCCCGCAGGTGAATGGCCTCCATCAGGATGCCCTTGTGCATGCGCACCGGTCGCAGGCCGGTGGGCTCGCCGATGACGGCATGGCGCGCCTGGGGCTTGCGTGCATCGACCAGCGCTCTGGCGCCGGACATGGAGCTTTCCTCGTCGGCAGTGGCCACAATGATCAGTGGCTGATTCAGCGGTCGGGCGGCGAAGCTGCTGGCGGCCTCAAGGGCGAGGGCCAGGAACGCCTTCATGTCCGCGGTACCCAGGCCGTACAGGCGGCCGTCCGCCGAGGTCAGCCGGAAGGGGTCGTATGTCCAGCGTCCTTCGTCGTAGGGGACGGTGTCGGTGTGGCCGGCGAGGACCAGACCGTCGGCGCCCCTCCCGAGGGTGGCGATCAGGTTGCTCTTGGCGGGGTGGCCGGGTACCGGCAACACCTCGATATCGAAGCCGAGGTCGCTCAGCCAGCCGGAGAGCGCCTCGATGACCGCGCCATTGCCCTGATCGAGCGCAGGATTGACGCTGCTCACCGAGGGTGCCGCAATCAACGCGCCGATCATGTCCAGAAGTCGGGGTGTCCTTTGCATTTGCGCTAGCCTACCGCGACTCGGGTTGCCGGGAAACGAGCGCGACGCAACATTCAGCCGTGGTCCGACCGCACGTTCGGCCGCGGCGGAGGAGGCCCTAGCTGCGCCGCCCGATGTTCTGCAGGCCGTAGTGTTTGAGCTTGCGATACAGGGTGCGCTCGCTGATGCCCAGAATCTGCGCGACCCTGGCGCGCCGGCCACGGTGCTCGACGAGCAGCTGCGAAATGTAGCGGGCTTCCAGGTTTTTCATCGAAGGCTGCTGGTGCTCGTCCACCATCGACGCCAGGGCCCCGGTTTCCTCTGCGTCTTCGATCCGTATTTCGGCAGCCGTGATGATTCCGTTGGTGCTCAGCGCGGCGGCGCGCTGCAGAATATTGCGCAGCTCACGCACATTTCCAGGGTAATCGTAGTCGAGCAGCAGCTCCATCGCGTCGTCCGTGAGGCGGTAGCTGGGGTCGTCCTGGGAGCCCATCCGTTTCAGCAGGGCCCGGGCGAGCTCGGGGATGTCCGCCCGGCGCTCGCTGAGGGGCGGTATCTCGCAGAAGATGCCGGCGACCCGATAATAGAGATCGGCCCGAAACCGGCCGTTCGCCACCAGCTGACGGAGATTCATCCCCGTCGCGCAGATGATACGCACGTCGGCGGACAGCGGCTCCCGACCACCGACGCGGCGGAACTGGCCGGTTTCCATCGCGCGCAGCAGCCGGCCCTGCAGTGACACGGGAAGGTCCCCGATCTCATTGAAGAACAGGGTGCCGCCATCGGTCTGCTCGAACAGCCCGTAGCGCCTGCCGATGCAGCCCGTAAACGCCCCCCTCTCGTGGCCGAACAATTCGCTTTCGAACACAGCTTCGGAGATCGCGCTGCAGTCCACCATCGTAAAAGGGCGCCCGTTGCGCGGCGAGCGGCGGTGGATGTACTCGGCGGCAAGATCCTTGCCCACCCCGCTTTGGCCCTGCAGCAACACCGCGGCGTCGGTCTCAGCCGCCCGTGTGAGCGTCTCCATGAGGGCCAGAAAGGCTCTCGAGCGCCCGATCAGGCGCTGCTGCTCACAATCCAGATCCCCGCCGTGGGCCAGGGGGAACATGGCTTCCCCGAGGTAGAGGCTGTCGCCGGGGCCCGGGATCGGCGAGCCCTTGATGCGCACGTGCTCGGGTTGTGCCTGAGGATCGTAATGGACGTGCAGGACCTGGTGGGGCTGGCGCGTGGCGAAGACCTGCTTGTGGGGGCAGTCTTCTCCCTTGACGTGGCAGGGCACGGAGGAGCGGTGCGAAACCTCGTAGCACCGGCTCCCCACCACGTCCCGGGCGCTGATGCCGTAAGCCAGCTGATAGGCCGTGTTGGCCGCGACGATCCTGTAGTCCCGATCGATGAGCACAAAGGGATTGTCCTGGGCATCGATCAGCGACTGGACGTCGACCGAAAGCTTTCTTGTCATGCGCTGCCCCGCATCGTAGTGCTGCCAATCTGGCAGACTGGCCAATGAAACGATTGTACTGCAGCAGCGGGTCAGCTGCACAGAAGCCGCCGCCCATGGCGCCTCGGGCGCAGTGTTCCTAGTCCCGCGTCTCGAGCAGCTCGCGTTGCAGCCTCGTATACAACGAGGTGGAGAGGTCCGGTATCGGACTGGTCCCGTCGAGGATCGCCAGGATCAGCTGATTTCGGGTGCTGACGCCGAATTTCCGGAACAGGCGGGCGAGGTGGAGCTTCACGCCCTGATGGGAGAGGTGGACTTCCGCGGCGATCCGCTTGATGGCGAAGCCCTTGATTACTTGACAGAGAATCTCCTTTTCGCGTCGGGTGAGCCAACGGCTGATGGCTTCGATGTTGCTGTGGAGCCGCAGCGCCATCTCTTCGTCGATCACCTGTCGCGTCGCGAGGCAGTGCGCCATAAGGTGCTGATCGACCCAGATCTTTCCGGCCAGCACGGCTGCCACCGCCTGACGGATCCCCGGGACATCCGGCAGGCCGTTCAGGTAGCCGTGGGCGCCCGCGCAGACCAAGCGCACCAGCTCCCGGTCATCCATCCGAGAACCGAATACCAGTATGGGCAGCTCCGGGCGGTGCGTTCGCACCGGACCCAGAACCTGCTCCGGATGCTCGAGGAGCCCGGTGTCAACCAGCAGAAGATCGGGTTTCCAGGACAGACAACAGGCTGGTGTTGGGTCTTGAGCGCAGTCCGCGCGCTGGAGACACCCGGGGTCAATCCAGCCCTTCAGGGCGTCGAGCACCTGATCGGCTTCCGCACCCGCGCGCGCTGCGACGACGATGCGCCTGCCTCGCACGACCCCCTCGGGACTCTGCTCGAGCGGCACGGCCGGCGTCGTGGGCTCTCGGGTGAGGCCGTTCCAGTTCGGTGTTGCAAACGCCACGGAGACTCCCTGATTAGCGTGATCATGGCGCGGATCCTGCCCAGGTGGGCGCCAGCCTGCACGCCCGCACTGCGTATCCTCGCCGCCTCACCGGTTGTTGATGCGGGAATGGATGTGCCGCGCACGCGGGGCGGGTTGCGCATTCATACAAGGTGAGGCGCAGCAAGTTGCGGGCCACGCGAAAGAAGTGTCTATGAAACAGAGTGTTGTATTGCAGGGTGGCCGAATGTCCAGTGGTGGCCACGGAACACCGATCAAGTGACAGGAAACTCGACGGCGAAGCCGTGCTTCGCGATCGGGGCCGCGCCCAGGGGGCGCCCAGGCGTCGGCCGGCAACGCCGGACAGCGTGGTGCGGGGAAGTACACAACTTACTTTAAATGAAAGCAAAAATGCTCAGCCCGCAACGTCCGCCCGGGTGTTGTGGATTTCGACATTCGCGAGATGAATATGACAGATTGTCATGTCATTCTGGCAAAAAACGCCTGACAAATCTGCGCCGAAGGGCTCCATGCGAAAGGGGCTCTGATCGTCGTCATCGGGTTTTGCAATGTCCGTACCGTTGGGCTGTACAACAGGCCGGCGGGCAGATGGAGTCGGACGGACTTCTACTCTCTGCAGGGGCGCTTGGCCAGCTTTCGTTGCAGGGTGCGACGATGCATGCGTAGCCTGCGGGCAGCGGCGGAGATATTGCCGCCGCACTCCGCCAGCACCCTCTGAAGGTGTTCCCACTCGAGCCGCCTGACACTCAGAGGCCGTTCCGCGACGGGAATACCGGCATCGCCTTCGTCCTTGTGCAGGGACGCCAGAATTTCATCGGCGTCCGCGGGCTTGGCGAGATAGTGGACCGCGCCGAGCTTGATGGCCTCGACGGCAGTGGCGATGCTCGCGTAACCCGTCAGGATTACGATGCGGGTGTTCTCGTCGGCGGCGTGCAGTTTTTCGATGAGGGCCAGCCCGGATTCCCGACCGATGCGCAAATCCACCACGGCGTATTCCGGCTCCAGCTGGTCGGCCCTGCGGAGCCCCTCCTCCGGGGTATGCGCGACAGCGACGAGATAGCCGCGATCGCTGAAGGCTTCCGCCAGTACCTCGCAGAACACCGCGTCGTCGTCGACGATCAGAATGGCCGGGGCTGAATCATCCTCCGGGTTCATGACGCACGGGCGATATCGGCCAGCGGGAGTCGGACCCGGGTGCAGGTACCACCACCGTCACGATTCAACAGCGTGATCTGGCCGCCCAGCCGTTGAATCGTCGCGTGAGTGAGGACCAGTCCCAGCCCCATGCCGTACTCCTTGTCGGACGGCTTGGGGTGGCCGAGGTACGATGCGATCCCGGGGTGCAGGCCCGGTCCGTCGTCCTCGATGTCAATGGTGAGCTGTCCGTCGCCCCAAAACGCCTTGAGCCTGATGGGGTGCGGCGACGCGTCCGCGGCATTGTTCAGAAGATTGATCAGCGCCTGGTGCAAGGTATATTCGTTTACCATCTGCCCGCCCGCCGCCGTCGGCGGGAAGTCCGTCGTCAGCGAGGCATCCACACGCTGTTGCTTCCACGCCTCGATAACGTCCTGCAGGAATCGGGGCACGGTTACCAGGCCACCGCTTTCAGCGCGGACGTCGCCGGCCGAAGCGGACAGGATCGACAGGGCTCGCTTGCAGCGGGCGATCTGGTCCCGAAGGATGGACAGCTTGCGTTTCACCCGCTCCTCCTTCGCGGTGCGTTCCAGCTCCCGGATGATCACGGCCATCGTGGCCAGCGGTGTGCCGAGCTCATGGGCCGCACCGGTTGCCAGTGTTCCCAGCGCCACCAGGCGCTCGTCGCGCAGGCTCTGCTCGCGTGCGAGCGCGAGCAGACGGTCGCGCTCTCGCAGCGTCCGCGCCATGCCGGTGACGAACCAGGAGATCAGTGCCGCGCTCAACACGAAGCCGAACCACATGCCGAGCACGTGCTGGGCGAAGCTGTCACTGTGCTGCAGGTGCCGGGCTCCGCCCAGGGGCACGAAAAAGAACATGAGCAGGCTGTAGCAGGCGGCGGTCAACGCCGCCATCAGCCAGGTGGCGGCAGCCCGGAGCACGGTCGCGGTGATGATCAGCGGGATCAGAAAGAACCACGCAAAGGGGTTGGATGCGCCGCCGGTGAAATAGAGCGCCGCCGCGATGGCGAGCACGTCCACCACCAGCTGCAGCAGGAGCTCCCGGTCGTGGATATGGGCGGTGCTACGAATGCGATGCCGGGTCCAGAGGTTGACGAGACCGAGGACCCCGATGATCAGCAGCAGCGGCGACAGGGGGAGCCGGATGTCGGCCAGCCATTGGACGGCCGGCAGCGCCAGCAGAGCGCTGGTGATCACCAGGTTGCGCAGCACGAACAGCTGTTTGAGGCTGCCGGTGCCGCTCGCCCCTGTGGGATCCTTTGCATCCATGCGCGCGATTCTACCGTCGCTCCACCTGTGCCGCGAAGCCGGGGCAGCGTTTCGGGCTCCGGTCCTGCCGCTCCGCCGGATTACGGCGCAGGCCGAGAGACGCGCCACTTCCACCGGCGGGCCCGGCTGCGGCCGGTCTGAGGCCCGCCGGCGTCGGTGTCCCTTGATTGCGGCCCGCCGACCCGAATTGGAGGCGGACTCCGGTGCGGGTAGAATCGCAGCTCTTAGCACCAGCACACTCGAGGCCGCTCATGACGGAAAAACTGAATCGCTTCAGCTCGCGCATCACCGGGCCGCGCTCCCAGGGAGCCTCTCAGGCCATGCTGTACGGGACCGGCCTGAAATCGGAGGACCTGGCCAAGGCTCAGGTCGGCATCTCCAGTGTCTGGTGGGAAGGTAATACCTGCAACATGCACCTCAATGATCTGGCGGCCAAGGTGAAGGAAGGTGTCCAGGCCGCGGGCCTCGTCGGTCTGCGGTTCAATACCATCGGGGTCAGCGACGGCATCTCCATGGGCACCGAGGGCATGAGCTATTCGCTGCAGTCGCGCGACCTCATCGCGGATTCCATCGAGACGGTGATGGGTGCCCAGTGGTACGACGCCAATATTGCAATCCCCGGTTGTGACAAGAACATGCCGGGTGTGATGATGGCCATGGGGCGCCTGAACCGGCCCGCGCTCATGATCTACGGGGGTACCATCAGACCCGGTCACTGGAAAGGACGGGTGCTGGATGTGGTCTCGGCGTTCCAGAGCTACGGGGAGTATCTTGCCGGCAAGATCGATGACGGGGAGCGTGAGCAGATCGTCGCGCATGCCTGTCCGGGGCCCGGGGCCTGTGGCGGCATGTACACCGCCAACACCATGGCCTCGGCGATCGAGGCTATGGGGATGAGTCTGCCCTTTAGCTCGTCTACGCCGGCCGTGGATGCGGGCAAGCTCGAGGAGTGTCTGAACGCGGGGCATGCCGTCCGGCGCCTGCTGGAGCAGGATCTCAAGCCGCGCGACATCATGACCCGGGAGGCGTTCGAAAATGCCATGGCCGTGGTGATGGCGCTCGGAGGCTCCACCAATGCGGTGCTGCATCTGCTGGCCATGGCGCGCGCGGTCGAGGTGCCCCTGTCGATCGACGACTTTCAAAAAATCAGCGACCGGGTCCCGTTTCTCGCGGACCTCAAGCCGTCGGGCCGGTACGTCATGGAAGATCTGCACAATGTGGGCGGCACGCCGGCGGTGATGAAATACCTCCTGGCACAAGGCCTGCTGAACGGTGATTGCCTCACCGTGACCGGCAGGACCGTGGCCGAGAATCTCGAGGGGCTTCCCGGTCTCAAGGACGGCCAGGATGTGGTCATGCCCGTCGATCGGCCCATCAAGGAGACCGCCCATATCCAGATCCTCAAGGGTAATCTGGCACCCGAGGGCGCGGTCGCCAAGATCACCGGAAAGGAGGGCTTGCGTTTTTCCGGTCCGGCGCGGGTGTATGACTGTGAAGAAGACATGCTGGCGGGACTGGAAGAGGGTGAGATCCGCAAGGGCGATGTGGTGGTGATCCGCTACGAAGGCCCCAAGGGCGGCCCTGGGATGCCGGAAATGCTCACACCGACCTCCGCGATCATGGGCGCGGGCCTGGGCAAGGATGTGGCGCTCATCACCGACGGACGGTTTTCGGGCGGCTCGCACGGGTTCATCATCGGGCACGTGGTGCCCGAGGCACAGGAGGGCGGCCCGATCGGATTGGTCCGCAACGGCGATGTCATCACCATCGATGCCGACACCCGACGGCTCGACGTGGCCGTGAGCGAGGAAGAAATGAGTGCGCGCGGGGCCGCGTGGCAGATGCCGCCGTACAAGGCGAGCCGGGGCACCCTCTACAAATACATCAAAAACGTCAAGAATGCCTCGGAAGGCTGTGTGACGGACGAGTAGGCCGGGCTACAGGCTGTCCCAACTGGATTTCTTCCGCCAGCGGATGCGGGGAATGATCAGGCCGATGATCATGCCCAGAATCACTACACCGGCCCCGACCATGAACCAGTCGCGAGCGGTGCGGTCCTTGAGTCCTTCATTTTCCTGCTGCAGGCTCTGCGCCCGCCGCTCGTAGGCGACGATACGGCTCTTGAGCTTCTTGTTTTCGGCGTCGATGGCAAGCGCGCTGGATGCCGTGCGGCGGATCTCGTCGAGCTCCTGGCTGAGCCTGCGGTTCTCCTTCATCAGCTGATCGCGCTCCTCCGTGGTGCTGCCCTTGGCCTCTCGCAGATCCTCCTGCGCTGCGGTCAGCTTACGGTTCTCCAGCTCCAGCCGCGCGAGCTTCTTCTCGGCGTCGGCGAGCCGGTCACGGGCCGCGCGACCCTTCATCAGCAAACGGCTCAGCACCCATCCCTCGACGCCGCCCGGCGTGCGTACCCGGGTGTAACCGTTTTCCTGGTCGACCTCGAGCACTTCGAGCGCGGTCCCGCTGGGCAACATGCGCAGAATGCGGTACTGGGTGCCCTTGCCGGTGCGCATCTGAATCTCCAGGCGGTCACTCACATAACGGGTTTCGGCCGTTGCACTGGCAACCAGCCCCAGGACGAGGGCGAGAACGGAAACTATCGATTTCACGCAGACTCCTTGTGATCCTTTAAAAGCGCCGACTCAGCGCGCATTGTAACGGAAGAGGATGTGACTCCATAATTGAAGCGCTTAACGAATCGGGAATATTCATGAGATTGTCTGACGACGGTGGCTGGCTGCTCGACGCGCAATGCGTTCCGTCGCCCAACTGCGACGATCGGCCCGAGGGCTGCGAGGTGTCGCTCATCGTCGTGCACGGCATCAGTCTTCCGCCGGGCGAGTACGGCGGGCGGTGGATAGACGATCTGTTTACCAACCGCCTCGACCCTGCTGCCCATCCTTATTTCGCCACCGTCTGCGCCGCGCGCGTGTCCGCCCATGTGCTGATCCGCCGCAACGGTGATCTGGTCCAGTATGTCCCGTTTCACCGCCGTGCCTGGCATGCCGGTCCCTCGCGTTACCGGTCGCAGGAGGCGTGCAACGATTTTGCCATCGGCGTCGAGCTCGAGGGCCAGGACCACGAAGCCTATGAGCGGATCCAGTACCAGCGGCTCGCGCTGCTGGTCGGCGTGCTGCGCGCGCGTTTCCCCGGCATCGGACCCGCGGACATCGTGGGTCACTGCCATATTGCACCGGGGCGCAAGACCGATCCGGGTCCCGCATTCGACTGGGCGCGCCTGCGTTCTCTGTTGGCTTGACACTGAGCTCGCTCAAAGGGTAGCGTTCCAGGCGTTTTTCCACACTGCACTAGTACTCTTGCAATATGATATTGGCGGATTCAGTTGGCCTTTCAGCGTCCATGGCGGCGTTGCATCTCTTGCGAAGGGCAATGACCCTTCGCCTCGAGCTGCGCCTTGCGGCGAACCGCGACAGGGGCGCTGAGTCCACCGATATCATATTGCAAGAGTACTGGTCATGACGCTGATATCCGCCCTGCTGGGTATTGCGGCCGATCGTCTGCTGCCGCACTTGAACGAGTACCGCAGCTACGATTTTTTCCTGGCTTATGTCGACTGGTGGCGGGAGCGCTTCAGCGGGCCGGCCTGGGATCACGTCGGCGGATTGATTCTCATGCTGCTGCCGCTGTGGCTCGGCGTCGCCCTGTTGCAGCACTGGATCAGCGACTGGGCGTTCGGCCTGGTGGGCCTGCTGTTCTACGTCGCCGTGCTGGTGTATTGCCTTGGGCCGCGCGATCTGGCCGCGGACGCCGATACCTACTGCCATGCGCACGAGTCGGGTGACGACGAGCTGCGCAGGCGGGCCGCGGAGCTGCTGCTGCGCCGCGGGACTGCAACCCAGGACAGCGCCGCAAGCGCGCATGAAGTGAGCAGCGCCGTGCTGGTCGAAGCCAGCGACCGGCTGTTTGCCGTCCTGTTCTGGTTTGCCCTGCTGGGTCCCCTGGGTGCGGTGATGTATCGCAGCGTCGCTGTCCTGTATCGGGAGCACCGCGAGGAAGGCGAGCTCGGGGACAGCGTGGCCTGGCTGCACGCCGCGCTGGTGTGGGTGCCGGTGCGGCTGCTGGCGCTGGGCTATGCGCTGAGCGGCCATTTCGATGCTGCCGTCGAAGGCTGGCGCGACGCTCAGCAGCTGTCCTTGCGGGGCAGCGAGGGCTCCATGCACCTGCTGGCGGTGACCTCTACCGCTGCGCTTGGCTTCGGCGAGGGTGGCGGTCAGGCCGGCGCCGAGCAGGTCCGCGCCGCGATGCGGCTGGTGTGGCGTGCCCTGGCGATATGGATGGTGATCATCGCGCTGCTGACATTGGCGGGCTGGACGACCTGAGTGCCGCCGTCCCAGGAACTGACTGAGGCAGCTGTGCAGCAGAGCGACTTCTTCAGCCCCTTTAACCAGTTGCAGAAGGGGCAAATTGACAAAGGCTCATGCCTGTCAGCGGGTGTCGGTCGCAGGGATGCGGCCGGCAAGCCTGCAGGGACGCGTTCACGGCGTCCCGCTGAGAGGCCTGAGGCGCCTGGTCAATGCAATCGTCACGACAGGCCCTGAGCAGGGCTGCACACTCAACAAGGAAGGAGACCCTCATGCCCGCAAACTCGAAAATACGCCTCCTTGCCACGGCGGCTCTGGTCCTGCTGCTGCCGGTGCTCTGGTCGGCTGCCACTCAGGCGATGCCGGTGTTCGCCCGTCAGTACGATATGAGCTGTACAGCCTGTCATGCCGCGTATCCACGCCTGAACCAGTTCGGTGAACACTTCGCTGCCAGCAACATGCGTCTGCCCAACTGGCGTGAAACCATGCAGGATACGGGCGACGACCAGCTCGCCCTGCCGCCTTACCCGCCCCTCGCCGTTCGTGCCCAGGCCTACGCCCAGGCCAGGACCGGGAAGTCGATCGACCCGATCACGGGTGACACGGTGGACGCCAGCAGCGATTTCCAGGCGCCTTACCTGGTCAAGCTGTTGTCCAGTGCGCCGCTCAGCGACCACATCACCTATTACTTCTATGCCATCTTTGCGGAGAAGGGCAGCAACGGCGAAACGGTGGTCGAGGATGCCTGGTTCCGCCACGACGATCTTTTTGGCACCGGGGTCGGCATGCAGCTCGGTCAGTTCCAGGTCTCGGACCTGATGTTTCCGCGCGAGACGCGACTGCCCTTCCAGGATTACATGGTCTACCGGATGGCCGAGATCACCTACGACCGCGGCGTGCTGTTCGATCGTGGCGTCGGGGCCTTCGATGTCGCCCTCGGGCTGGTCAACGGCAACGGCATCGAGCAGAACTTCAACATCAACAGCCCCGGGTACCGACGGCCCGACAAGATGTTCGACAATAACGCCGATAAGTCGGTCTTCGGGCGCATCGGCATCGACGTGGGGCCGGCGAACTTCGGTCTGTTCGGTCTGGCGGGCGAGCAGAAGAACGCCACCGGGCCTGCCGGCACCGAAAGCGGGGACAGGGACACCGACAAGTGGATCGCCGGTGTCGACGCCTCGGGCGAGGTGCGAGGCAAGACCTACTGGTACGCCCAAGTGCTGTGGAATTCATGGGAGGATTTTCTCGAGGAAGGTCAGGACTACAATTGGTGGGGCGGTTTTGCCGGGGTGGACTACATCCCCAGCTCGCGCTGGGCTTTCTCGGCCCTGTACAACCTCGCCGACGCCGATGATCTCGACGGTACGGACACCATCTACGAGGGCATCGACATCAACAGCCTGTCGCTGACGGCGTCCTACTATTTCATGCGCAACGTCAAGGCGGTCGGTGAGGTCAACATCGATTTCCTCGGCGAGGACGACCAGTCGGGGACGTATTACACGGGCCACCTCGACAAGGAGTACTACGCCCTGATCGGATTCGATGCCGCCTTCTAGTACTAGCGGTCTGCCCGGAGACGCTGCAGCGCTTCAGACTTCGGGGCCGCGCGGCCGAAGGCGCCGCTTGCTAAGCGCACTGGCCGCTGGCGCGGCGATGCTGGTGTCGGTGGGTGCCGCGGCGGTGGGGGGGCCGGTGACAGCGGTGGACGATGCCGGCCGCGAGGTGCGCCTCGCGGCCCCCGCGCGGCGTATCGTCAGCCTGGCCCCGCATGTCACGGAGCTGCTGTTCGCGGCGGGTGCGGGCGAGCGTGTCGTCGGCGTCTCGGAGCACAGCGATTACCCGCCGCGGGCCGCACGGCTGCCGAGGGTGGGCGGCGGCGCCGGGCTGGATCTCGAGGCGATCGTGGAGCTCAGCCCCGATCTGGTGGTGGCCTGGAAGAGCGGCAACGCGCCGGGTCAGCTGGCGCAGCTGCAACGGCTCGGGCTGGTGCTGTTCTATTCGGAGCCGGAGGAGCTGGAAGCCATCGCCACCAGCCTGGAACGGCTCGGCGCACTGGCGGGAACCGCTGCGGCGGCCAGCCAGGCCGCTGCAGCATTTCGCGAAGGCGTCGCTCGCCTCGCCTCGCGCTACGCGGGTCGGGAACCGGTCCGGGTGTTCTATCAGATCTGGGAACGGCCGCTGATGACGGTGAGCGGGCGCCACATGATCAGCGCGTGGCTGCGTGTGTGCGGGGCACGCAATATCTTTTCAGGCAGCTCCAAGCTGGCGCCCGCGGTGAGCCTGGAAGCCGTGCTGGCGGCCGACCCCGAGGTGATCGTCGCCGGCCGCTACCCGGGCAAGGGACAGGGCTGGCGAAAGCTCTGGGAGGCCTGGCCGCAGCTCAGTGCGACTGCCCGGAGGTATCTTTACAGCGTGCCCGCGGAATTGATGGAGCGACAGACGCCCCGAGCGTTGATTGCGGCGCGCGAGCTGTGCGGCCACATCGATGGGGCGAGGGGCGACTAGGGCCCAGGGTCCCGCGTCCACAATACATCGGGCCGGTGCTCGGCGCGGTTCAGTGCTCTGGCCATGACGAACAGCAGATCCGAAAGCCGGTTGAGATACTGCAGGGCCACGGGATTGATCTTCTCACCGCTGGCGAGTGTGATCACGCGCCTCTCGGCACGGCGGCAGACCGTCCGCGCCAGGTGACAGAATGCGGCGGCGTCGCAGCCGCCCGGAAGGATGAACTCCTTCAGCGGGCTGAGCTTGGCATTCAGCTCATCGAGACGCAGCTCGAGGTATTTTACGTGCTCGGCGCGCAGCAGGGTATAGCCCGGGATGGACAGCTCGCCGCCGAGGTCGAACAGCCGGTGCTGAACTTCCGTGAGGGTTTCGCGCATCGGGCCGCTCACCGGCCGGCTCAGCACGATTCCGAGCACGCTGTTGAGCTCGTCGACGCTACCGAAGGCTTCGATACGGATGGCGTCCTTGCTGACGCGCGACCCATCGCCCAGGCCGGTCTCGCCGCGATCGCCGGTGCGTGTGTAGATCTTGCTCAGCCGGTGTCCCATTGGCAGCCTCCTGGAGTCAGGTAAGTGTGGTTGGAAACTACGCTGACAAGGGCTCGGCCATTGCCTGCGCGCGGCGCCTCGCGGCGAAACACCTCAGGGGCGCTGAATCCATGAATACCATATGCAAGAGTACTAACTGTCCAGCAGCCGGTACTGAACCGGGATCATCAGCTGCAGCGAACGCCCCTCCAGCCAGCGCGCGGCTCCCGGCAGGCGGGTGATGCGCCTGGCGCAGTCGAGGGCCGAGCGATCCAGGACCGCGTAGCCGGAGGTCCGCGAGACCGCCCAGTCACTGAGGTCGCCGTTTTCGTGCACGCGCAGCGACAGCGTGACCCGCCCCTGCCAGCCGCGTTTGCGCGCCAGCCAGGGGTATTCGAACCGCTTGGACAGCTCGTGCTGGAGCGCGGCGCTGATGCGCTCGCCGATGTCCGGCGCGTCCACCGGCGTTGCGGGCGGAGCGGCCGCCAGGGGGGACGGTTCTACCGGAACAGGCTGCAATTTTGCGGCGGCCGTTTCGGCCGCCGGTGCCGGGCGTGTTTCGGGCGCGTGCGCGTTGAACGGGGAAGGCTGTGGCGCTGCTCTCGCCACCGGCTCGCGGCGTGCCGGCGCAATTTCCCGGCGGGAGGAGTCCCGCTGCGGTGTAGGTTCGTGCACCGGCTCCGCCCGCGGCTGCGCTCCCCTCTCGGATGCCGCTGGCGCGAGGGCGACCCTCAGGGTCTGCGCGGCGCCACCGATCTGAGGCGGCTGAAGCCTCGTCAGACCCGGCCAGGCAAGCATCGCCCCGTGTGCCAGCAGGGAGCCGATGAAGCATAATCGCAGACGAGAGTCCATCCAGAGACGCAGCCGAGCTCGGGGAATCGAGCCGAACTGTATGTCCGGCCTGCCGCTCATGTCAAGCTGGCGTGTGGTTAACTCATTGAGTTCAAAAGAGCTAAGTGCATTGGCGGCATGGTTTGGCCGCGATGAGTCGGGCGCCGCTGCAGCGACGCGCACGGTCCGGTTACAATGGTGGAGCCGAGAGCGGCCCCGGTACGAAGCAGGGCCGCGAATCAGAGGAGGTGCCGACTTGGCAGAAGAACCAGTGGACTTCCGGACCGCCTTCAAGGGCACGTTTACGGGAATTCTGCGCTGGCCGCAGCTCGACGCGCTCTGGGAGCGCATTCGCTCGGACGCCAATGGCGGCTGGTATCTCTATGCGGTTGGCGAGGCGCCGCCGGTCGAATGCGTCTCGGCGCAGGAGCTGCGACGCTTCATCGACAGCATCGATGAGCTGCTGCGCCGAGAGCACGACGAGGACTACTGCGGCATCGTGTACGTCGACGATCCCGGCGCGCCTAGCTTCGTAAAGATTTTCGATCCGAACAACCTGGGCGTTTCTTGCGGCTACAGCGACAATCCTCCCTTGCCCGGCTGGATTCTCTCCAAGCTTCCGCCAGTCGACCTGCAAGCGCCGATGCCGCTGCCGGGGAATCGGCGTCGTTGGTGGCAGCGGCTGTTTGCCAGCTGATTTTCTGCATCATTCTACGAGTGCCCCCAGTAACAGCAATTCATAGACAATCAGCACGCCGTACACCGGCACCGTGAGCTGCAGCAGGGTCTTCCCGCTGGCAACCCCGAAAACCCGGAACTGTGCGTGCATCAACAGGAACATGACCCCGATGCCGGTGATGGCGACCTTGGACCAGACGAACACCTCGTTGCTCACCTCGAGCAGTCGCGCCATGAGGTAATTGGCTTCATACGCGCCGTTTTCCAGCAGGGCGAGGGTAAACAGCGCATCCAGGCAGCTCATCACCAGCACGGCCAGGCCAGTGAATACCAGCTTCGGCTCGTACCAGTCGAGGTAATAACTGTGGCCCCGGCGCCGGAGGTTTCGCCTGCGCCCAGGGTCACGCAGACCGCAATAGGTGAGGGTTCGCCAGCTGTGGCGGCGTCGGTCGGGCCTGTTTCTGCGCTCCAGGCCGGAGGCTGCGTCGAAGCTGAATGAGGTGGCTTGGGGTTCGCGATCCATATCCGATTCCGGCGGTTTCTCCGCCGCTACAGCAGCAAGTCGCGTGCCCGGAAACGCAATTGTATTTAAACTCAATGACTTGGCCTGCGAACCTTGCTTGCAGGCGGCTA
>JASFKW010000017.1:0-45361 GCA_050118435.1 Gammaproteobacteria bacterium
GAAGCCAGCAGTACATCGTGCCCCGGCCGACCCAGCCCTACGCGTCTGGCGATGAAACGGCAGATGCGCCGCCAGTTGGTGGTTTGCGACTCGCTCAACTGGACCGGCACGATGCCCCAGTGCAGCGCCATGCGCCGGCAGATACGCGCTTCGGCGCAGGCCCCCAGCGTCGGCGCCAGCGGCCGGTGCGCCGATACAATGCGCGCCGTGGTGCCGGTACGCGTGGGCACGACAATGGCGTCCAGGTCGAGGTCCTGGGCGAGTTGGACGGCGGCGTGTGCCATGGACTCGCGGATCACATGGGCCTTCTGGCCGCGCCCCTCGATGGCTTCCCGGGCAAATGAGCCCTGCCGCCACTGATGCGCTTCCACCTCGCGCAACACGCGGTCCATGGTGAGCATGGCCTCCAGTGGATAGCGTCCCACGGCCGTCTCGCCGGAGAGCATCGCCGCGTCGGCGCCTAGCAGAGCCGCCCCGGCCACGTCCGTGACCTCGGCCCGCGTTGGGCGCAGATGCTGCATCATGGATTCCAGCATCTGCGTGGCCACGATCACCGGGACGCCTTTCTGCCGCCCCAGGGCGATCAGATCGCGCTGGATCAGCGGCACCTTTTCCGCCGGCAGCTCGATGCCCAGGTCGCCGCGTGCGATCATGATGCCGAATGAGGCGTCCATGATCGCCTCGATGCTGTCCACCGCCTCCGGCCGCTCAATCTTGCTGATCACCGGAATCTCGCTGCCGAGGCGTTTGAGCAAGCGCCCCAGCTGCTCGACGTCGCGGGCGCTACGCACGAAGCTGAGCGCCACGAAGTCCACGCCGAGCTCGACGGCGAGCGCCGCGTCCTCGCGGTCCTTGCGCGTCAGCGTGGCGGCCGACAGGCGCGAGTTGGGGAGATTCATGCCCTTGTGATTGGACAGCAGCCCCCCCTCCTCCACGCGGCAATGCACGTCGCTGCCCTCGACCACCTCGACGCGCAGGGCCAGCCTGCCGTCATCCAGCAGAATCCGCTCGCCCGGCTGCACATCCTTGTGCAGCGCCGGGTACTGCGAAGGAATCAGCCCGTCGCGGCCGGTGACCTTTCGCGTGGTCACCACCACCGCTTGTCCCGCCGCGAGCTCGATGGCGCCGTCCGCAAACTTACCGACGCGGATCTTGGGCCCGCACAGGTCCATGAGAACCGCGACGTGCAGACCGGCCCGGCTGGCGGCGCGGCGCACGCGCCGTACCACGGCACGGTGAGTTTCAGGGTCGCCGTGCGACATGTTGACGCGCACCACGTCCACCCCCGCGGCGATCATGTCCTCGATCATGGTGGACGAATTCGAGGCCGGGCCGAGGGTGGCGACAATCTTGGTCCGACGCCATTGCAGCGCCGCTGCCTTCTCGTTGGGTTCTGACCGTGACATGTGTTCCGCCGGATTGACTGACGAGGACATAGCATGAAGCCGCCCGGCCCGATTGTCACCTCTTCGGACAGCACTGCCAATGAGCACCGGGGTCAGCCGAGGCGAACTCGCGGGAACACGTTGGGAATGCATCGCCTCAGTGCGACGGCTGCGCGCTGCGCCGACGTTAACCTCGGGTTCCCTGGAACGCTCACAAGACTTCAAACCACAAAGGAACACAAAGGCGCACAAAGGCAAGAAACACGAAATATCTTGGGTTTCCTTTGCGCGCCTTCGTGCGCCTTGGTGGTCGATTGTCCGTGCCCGCCGCGCACGCGGCGTTGACGAGGCTGAGCGATAGATTCGCCGACAGCGACGGAGAAGTTCACGCCAGCCCATTTCGGCCAACTCATGGAGACCTCAGGGCCCCTGAAGAAACGCAGACTGATCGATACATGTTCGTCGTCGCGAACGAATCAGCCCTTGGCCGCGGCGGGAAACAATGGCATGGTGTAAAATCGGCTGCTCAAGGATTGCTTCGTCGACGAAGGGCATCCTTTCGGGGCATCACGCTTTTCGCCAAGACGTCGTATTGATTCACTGTCGTGTTATCACCTGCCAGGCCCTCGTAATCAGCGGAGAAGACTGCAATGAAAGCCATTCACATGACCGCCGCTGGAGCACCTGAGGTGCTCCAGCTCGCCGAGGTTTCCGAGCCCGAACCCACCGAGGGCGAAGTCAAGGTGCGGCTGCGCGCCGCCGGCGTCAATCCAGTCGACGCCAAGCTGCGCAGCCGCGGCGTGTTCTTCGACAATGCCCTGCCCGCCGTGCTGGGCTGCGACGGCGCCGGTACGGTGGAAAGCATGGGCGCCGGGGTGACGAACCTGCAAACGGGCGATGCGGTGTGGTTCTGTCACGGCGGCCTGGGACGCGAGCAGGGCAACTACGCGGAGCTCACCGTCGTTCCGGCAGGCGTGGCGCGCCGCAAGCCCGAGTCGCTGAGCTTCGAGCAGGCCGCGGCGGCGCCGCTGGTGCTGATCACGGCCTGGGAGGCGCTGTTCGACCGCGCCGGGCTGCAGTCCGGGCAGACCGTGCTGATTCACGGCGGCACCGGGGGCGTCGGCCATGTCGCCGTTCAGCTCGCCCGGCACGCCGGTGCCCGGGTCTGCACCACGGTGGGCTCGGACGCCAATGCCGAGCTCGCGCGCTCGCTGGGCGCGGAGCTGGCCATCGACTACACCAAAGGCTCGTTCGTCGACGCCGTGCTCGACTGGACCGATGGCCGCGGCGTCGACGTGGGGCTCGACATCATGGGCGGACAGGTCTTCTCGGACACCTTCAGGGCCATGGCCCACTACAGCCGCCTCGTCACCCTGCTCCAGCCCGGGAGCGACGCCGACTGGAAAGCGGCGCGGAACCGCAATCTGGGCATCGTTTTCGAGCTGATGCTCACACCCATGCTGCTGGACCTTCCGGAAGCCCGCGCCCACCAGGGCGACATACTGGATCGCTGCGCAGCCCTTTGCGACGCCGGGGAGCTGCGCATCGACGTCAGCGCCACCCTGCCGCTGGAGCAGGCCGCCGAGGCACACCGGCGGATCGAGTCCGGCCACACGCGCGGCAAGCTCGTGTTGATACCCTGAGCGGCTGATTGACCACGAAGGCGCACGAAGGCGCACAAAGGAAATGCAAGGTATTCTTGGTTAATGCCTTTGAGTGCCTTTGTGGTTACGTACTGATCTTGGCGCTTTTTCGGTTCCTTTGCGGTTAGATCGCCTGCGTCCTGGGCGCTTGACTCGTTTCCGCTGTCCCTCGTCTGTGTGCGGCGGCTTCAGTCCCGCCGCCCGGTAGAGCCGTCGCTGCTCCCCGGGGCTGAGCGGGCGCCAGCGCCCCTGACGCAGCCCGCGCTCCAGCGCGACCGGGCCGAAGCGCACCCGGGTGAGACGACTGACCCTGACGCCCTGGGATTCCCACAGCCGCCGCACCTCCCGATTGCGCCCCTCCCGGATCACGACGTGGAACCAGCGGTTGGCGCCGGTTCCACCGGCCTCTTTGATGGATGCGAAACGCCCCACGCCATCCTCGAGCTCCACGCCGTTCAGCAGACGCTCCAGCATGGGTCGGTCCACCTCGCCGAGCAGACGCACGGCGTACTCGCGGTCGATTTCCTGGGACGGGTGCATGAGGCGATTGGCCAGCTCGCCGTCGGTGGTGAACAGCAACAGCCCGGCGGTATTGATATCCAGCCGCCCCACGCCGATCCAGCGCCCCCCGCGCGGGCGCGGCAGCGCCGCGAACACGGTGGGCCGACCCTCGGGATCATCCCGGCTGCAGACCTCGCCGGCCGGCTTGTGGTAGACAAGCACCTCCGGCGCACGCGCGTGCGCGTCCCGGATGGGAATCGGTCTGCCGTCGACGCGGATCCGCTCGCGGCCGGTGACCTTCTGACCGAGCGCCGCCGGCTTTCCATCCACCGTGACCCGACCGGCGCTGATCCACGACTCGATCTCCCGGCGCGACCCCAGCCCGGCCTGGGCGAGCACTTTCTGTAAGCGTTCCTGCATGCCGGCATTGTAACTGGCTTTGTGATGCAGGGCGGGGCTCATTTACCACGGAGGCGCACAAAGGCACACGAAGGAAAATCAGGGAATCTGCTTTTTTCCTGGTGCGCCCTGGCGTCCCGCAGCGACCTGGGCTTGGAGACACTTCGAGGGGCAGTGTAAGTGTTCGCCCCCATTGCGAAAGGCGCTGAGTCCCGCGAATTGTTCGCGCGGGCTAAGAAGCGGGCACCAAGTGGTACTGCTTTTGTTACCTTCGTGCGCCTTTGTGTTCCTTGGTGGTTCTTGATTTGGACGAGGGGCGGTTTCTGCGCGCCCCAGAGGGCTGATCAGTGGAGCGTTCCATTGGCGTCGGCGTCCGGATTGTCGACGGCAACCTGTACCACGCGGGCAGAGTCGCTGCCGTCGGGCTCCGACGCTTCGTCACCGTCGGAAGGATCGCCGGGCATCTGCTCGCCCGGCAGCCGCAGCTCGAGCTCGGCATTGATGCTGTCGATGTCGCGCAGCTCCATGAGCGTGGGCAGGTCGTCAAGGCCCTTGAGGTTGAAGTAATCCAGGAACTGTCGCGTGGTGCCGTACATGGCCGGGCGGCCGGGCATGTCGCGGTGGCCGACGATTCTCACCCATTCGCGCTCCTGGAGGGTTTTCATGATCGACGAGCTTACGCTGACACCGCGGATGTCTTCGATCTCGCCGCGGGTGATGGGCTGCCGATAAGCCACCAGCGCCAGTGTCTCCAGCAGGGCCCTGGAGTAGCGCGTCGGCCTTTCCTCGGTCAGACGCGAGACCCAGGGCTCCATCCGCTGCCTGACCTGTATGCGGTAGCCGCTGGCCACCTCGACCAGCTCCAGACCGCGCTCGGCATAGTCTTCCTGCAGGGTGGCCAGGGCTTCCTTGAGCGCGTCGCGTCCCGGTTTCTCACCATCGGCGAACACGGTCAGTATCTGGTCGAGGCTCAGCGGCTTGCCCGCTGCCATCAGCACCGCTTCGAGGATATGCTTGAGATTCTGCTCGCTCATGTCAGTGTCTAGGGCCTGTTAACACTTACCGGATCGCCGCGACGGCGGCCATTTTGCTGCAAGGCAAGGCGCCGCGAGCGCCGTGTAGTCCGTCTAAACAAGCGAGCGGCAACGCCGCATTGCGGGAAACTGGCCCCGTTCCTTCGGGTTGCGCCCCAAATACACCCAAGCGGCGGTGCTCGTCGTTCATTTGGAATCACCAAACTTCACTCCTCCCGCCTTGCCTGAGTGTATTTGGGGCAGCAACGCGGCGATCCGGTAAGTGTTAACAGGCCCTAGTACTCCGCAGCGGCCGCCTGCGGCGCTTCCTCGACCGGCGCGGCGGAGCCTGTGGCCCTGATGTAGATCGGTGCAAAGGACTCCGACTGCACCAGTTCGATGAGTGACTCCTTGATCAGCTCCAGCACCGCCAGCAGCGAGACCACCACGCCCATGCGCCCCTCCTCGGGCCTGAACAGCGCGGCGAAGTCCGTGAACTCGCCACTACCGACCCGGCTCAGCACCAGCGACATGCGCTCGCGCACCGACAGCGGCTCCCTCTGCACATGATGGTGCGAAAACATCTCCGCCCGCATCATGGCGTTCCTGGCGGCGATCAGCAGCTCCTTCAGGCTCACCTCCGGCGGCTTGGCGACGACCCGTTTCTCGGGGGCCTGAACCGCGACCGGGAACAGGTCGCGCTCGAGCCGCGGCATTTGATCGAGGTCTTCGGCGGCCCGTTTGAAGCGTTCGTACTCCTGGAGGCGCCGGATCAGCTCCGCGCGCGGGTCCTCTTCCTCCTCGGCTTCCGCCGTCCGCGGCAGCAGCATGCGCGATTTGATCTCCGCCAGCATCGCCGCCATGACCAGGTACTCCGCGGCCAGCTCCAGCCGCAGCTCCTTCATCAGCTCGATGTATTCCATGTACTGCCGGGTGATCTCGGCAATCGGAATGTCGAGGACATCCAGGTTCTGGCGCTTGATCAGGTACAGCAACAGATCCAGCGGGCCTTCGAAGGCCTCGAGGAACACTTCCAGCGCGTCGGGCGGGATGTAGAGGTCTTTGGGGAGCGTGGTGATTGCCTCACCCAGCACATAGGCGAAGGGCGCGTCGGTCTGCTGAGAAGCGTGTTCCGTCGGCGGCGCGGTATCTGTCATGCGATCAGCTCATTCCGTTGATGGGGCATTGTATGCGCCCGGGGCACAGATGGAAACCGCCGCTGCGTTGATCGAATGCAGCGGCGTGGTGGGGGCCGCACTGCACTCAGAGCATTTTGTTCACGGTGTCGACTGCCGGGATTGATGCGCCGTCCGGCTGATGAAAAACGTAGGTTGGTGCTGAGCGCCGCGAAGCCCGCCAAAGGTGGTTTGGGCTGAGCACGGCGAAGCCCAACAGGTCCACTCCAAAGCTGAGTGATGCGGTCAAAACCGAGTGCCAAGGGCGATGAGCCAGCGATACTGTTGGGCTTCGCCGCGCTCAGCACCAACCTACGGTCGGCACCACGCTCTCCCATCCGCAGCCTGCCCCCGACCCGCCCCTGAGTGTTTCAGTCCATCACCTCGAACAACGTGGTTCCTTGGAGTTTCCTTTGTGCGCCTTCGCGCGCCTTTGTGGTTGGCGCTGTTCACTATCTAAATCGCGCCAGAAAAGATTAATAGTTTTTCTAATAATTTAAGCCAATTGCTGATCTTACTTCATTTAATGTCTCATCAGCTACATCGCGCGCCACCTCGCCGCCCTGCTCCAGGATGTTGCGCACCAGCTGGGGGTCTTCCTCGAACTGGCGCGCGCGCTCACGTATCGGCGCCAGCTCGCTGAGCACCGCATCGACGATCGGCTGTTTGCAGTCCAGGCAGCCGATCCCCGCCGAGGTGCAGCCCTCCCGAACCCACTGCCGGCGGCTGTCATCGGAGTACACCTTGTGCAGCTGGAACACCGGGCACTTGTCGGGATCGCCCGGGTCGTTGCGACGCACCCGGGCGGGGTCGGTAGGCATGGTGCGCAGCTTCTGATAGATGTCGTGCGGCTCGTCGCGTAGCGCGATGGTGTTGTTGTAGGACTTGGACATCTTCTGACCGTCCAGGCCGGGCATTTTCGCAGCCGGTGTCAACAGCGCCTGGGGCTCGGGAAGTATGATGCGGCCGCTGCCCTCCAGGTAGCCGTAGAGCCGCTCCCGGTCGCCCATGGTGAGGTTGCCCTGGCGGTCGAGCAGGGCGCGGCCGACATCCAGCGCCTCCTGGTCACCCTGCTCCTGGTAGCGCTTGCGCAGCTCGCGGTACATCTTGGCGTTCTTCTTGCCCATCTTCTTCATGGCGGCGACGGCATTTGCCTCGAAACCCGGCTCGCGGCCGTAGAGGTGGTTGAAACGCCGCGCGAGCTCACGGGTGAGCTCCACGTGCGCGACCTGATCTTCGCCGACCGGTACCGAGCCGGCCTTGTAGATCAGAATGTCGGCACTTTGCAGCAGGGGGTAGCCGAGAAAGCCGTAAGTGGCGAGGTCGCGCTCGCGCAGCTTCTCCTGCTGATCCTTGTAGCTGGGAACCCGCTCCAGCCAGCCGAGCGGCGTGATCATGGACAGCAGCAGGTGCAGCTCCGCGTGCTGCGGCACGTCCGACTGAATGAAGATCTTGGCGCTCGCCGGATTGACCCCCGCCGCGAGCCAGTCGATCACCATGTCCATGATGCTCTCGGTGATGATCTGCGGCTCTTCATAGTGGGTGGTCAGAGCGTGCCAGTCGGCCACGAAAAAATAGCAGTCGTACTCGTGCTGCAGTCTGATCCAGTTCTTCAGCACGCCGTGGTAGTGGCCGAGGTGTAGCCGTCCCGTGGGCCGCATCCCTGACAATACCCGATTCTGAGATTCCCCCGTCACGAAAGACTAGCTCCTCATCAATGCAAACAAGATGGTTTTCAGCTCCTGCGGCTGCATCCCCGCCACCGAGGCCAGCATATCCAGAAACAGGCTCACGAACGGCCACAGCACGAAGCCCAGCAGCCCGGTCAACAGCAGTGCGATCAGGATCCAGAAGCCGTAGGGTTCGATGCGCGCAAACTGGTAGGCGTAACGCCCGGGAAGCATCCCGGTCAGGACCCGCCCCCCGTCCAGTGGAGGCAACGGCAATAAATTCAGAACCATCAGGATCGTGTTGATAAAGATACCGGCCGCGCCCATGAACAGCATGGGCAGGGCGAACCAGCTCTCGGCCGGCAGGCCGAGGGCGATGCGCGCCAGCACAGCCCAGGCGAGCGCCATCAGCAGGTTGGCCCCCGGCCCGGCCGCCGCGACCCAGGCCATATCCTGCTTCGGGTGCTTGAAGTTCCGCCAGTCCACGGGCACCGGCTTGGCCCAGCCGAACACGAAGCCGCCGGGCAGCATCAGCATCAGGGCCGGCACCAGAATGGTGCCGACGGGGTCGATGTGCTTGATGGGGTTGAGCGTCAGCCGCCCCAGCATCTGCGCCGTGCGATCGCCGAAACGGCGGGCCGCCAGCCCGTGAGCGGTCTCGTGGACCGTGATTGCGAGCAGCACCGGCATCAACCAGGCGGCGATTTGCTGCGTCAGACTCACCTGCATCATGCCACTATACCCTATTGTTGTTATTCCAGGCCCTCGGTGGACCCCTTACCCCGCCGGGTGATAACGGGCACGCCATTCGCGAGATCGATGACGGTGGTGGACTCCACCCCGCAATGCCCTGCGTCGATCACCAGGTCCACCTGATGCTCCAGGCGCTCACGGATCTCCCAGGGTTCGGTCTCGGGCAGCTCCTTGCCGGGCAGGAGCAGTGTCGAGCTCATCAGCGGCTGATCCAGCTCGCCGAGCAGCGCCATGATGACCGGGTGATCCGGAATCCGTATACCGATGGTCTTGCGCTTGGGATGCTGAAGGCGGCGTGGCACGATGCCGGTGGCGCGCAACACGAACGTATAGGGCCCGGGCGTTTTCGCCCTGAGCAGCCGGTAGGCGGCGTTGTCGACGCGCGCATAGGTCGCGATCTCGGAGAGGTCCCGGCACAGCAGGGTAAAGTTGTGCTTCTTGTCGAGCTCGCGGATGCGACGGATGCGCTCCACCGCGCTCTTGTCATCGAGTCGGCAGGCAATCGCGTAGGTCGAGTCGGTCGGGACCACCACCACGCCGCCGTCGCGCACGATCCGCGCCGCCTGCTGGATCAGCCGCGGCTGCGGGTTATCGGGGTGCATCTCGAAGAACTGACTCACCTCGCACATTCCCGCGTCCACTCCCTGGCGTGCCAGATCGGCGTGCAGCCCGGCGGCAACGCGCGCAGCCGCCCGATGTCAATCCATGGATTTTCCGGTCCGTGATAGTCGGAGCCGCAGGAGGCGAGCAGCCGGTGCTCCCGGGAGACCGCGGCCATGTGGCGGGTTTCGTCCGCCGAATGGCTGCCGGATACCACCTCCAGCCCGACACCGCCGGCATCGACGAATTCACCAAGCAGCCGCTTCAGCCGGGTGCGCGTGAGGCGGTAACGCGCCGGGTGCGCTATCACCGCCAGGCCGCCGGCACCCCGGATCCAGCCCGCGGCCTGCTCCAGTGAAGCCCATTGCCCCTTCACGTGGCCGGGCCTGCCCTTGACCAGAAAGCGCTTGAAAACCTCCCCCACCGAGGCGGCGTATCCCTGCTCGACCAGAAAACGGGCGAAATGGGTGCGGCTGAGCAGCCTGCCCTGCCGCAGACGAGACGCCCCCTCCAGCGCACCGCCAATACCCCGCCGGGCCAGGCTGCGGGCAATCTCGCCGGCGCGCCAGTCGCGGAAAGCCTGCAGCTCGCGCAGGCCTTCGCGCAGGATCGCGTTTTGCGGATCCACGTTCAGCCCGAGCATATGCACCGTGATGCCGTTCCAGCTGACCGAGACTTCGACGCCCGGCACCAGCGTCAGGGCCTGTGCAGCGGCCGCCCGCCGTGCCTCGGCGACGCCGTCCAGAGTATCGTGATCGGTCAGAGCCAGCACCTCGACACCGGCAGCGGCCGCCCGCTGCACCAGCTGCTGCGGCGTCAGGGTACCGTCCGAAGCTGTCGAATGGCTGTGCAGGTCGTAGCTGGCCGCCACGACTCAGGCGCCCCGGAGGCGGATGGCCGCGCCGGGCACAGCCATCGTGCAGGTGATTTGAGACAGTTTCATTGGCCACTCTGCTTTGGCCACGCCGTCGGCGCAAGCCATTGACATATCCGGCCTATTGTACCGGAGCCGCTTGGTCGGTGTCGCCTCTGCGGTCGATTGCCGAATCGGTTAACATTCGCCTCATGACTGTGCCCGAACCGACCGTCGATGGCCTGCGCGCATCCCTGGGTCCGGCCCTGGAGGCGCTGGCGGAAGCCTATGTTCCGGAGGGGCAAGGTGCGCCGGCGGCGGGAGAAAGCACTCCGGAGCTGCTCGCGCAGGCGTTCCGGCAGCTGTTCGAGGCAATGCAGCGCACCGAGGCGAGCGCGGGACAGGCACAACCCCTCCAGCCGGGCCACCGCGCCAGCACCGCGGACGTATCCGAGCTCGGCGAGTACGCGCTCGAGCTGTTCGAGCACGGCCTAGGGTGGGCGCGGCAGCTCGACCTGCCAGAGGCTCATGACGCCCTGCAGCGATGTGTCGTCGCCATGGGCCGCTGGATAGCGCGCCACGGTGGCGAGCTGTTCACCCTGGAGCCGATCGTCGACGCCGTGGCCGGTCGAGCCAACCAGGTCCGCGACCCGCAGCAGCTGATCCCCCTCTACCATGCCATGGGCGAGATCATGGACGCGGCCGCGCCGGCGATCCGGCAGGACCTGGAGAAGGCCAATCCCGGCCGACCCTGGCGGATTCTGCACCTGAACCGCGCCATCGTTGCGACGCGCACCCATCGGCCGTCCCTGATGGAGGAAGCCTTCTCGCGTCTGACCCGGGATCTGCCGGAGGAGGCGGCGCAGTTCTTTTCACAGGGCATGGAGCAGATGGACTTGTTAAACTACCCTCCCCAGGTCAGAGCGGTAATGGACCGCTATTACCGCGAATGGAGCGTGAGTCGCTCCCTCCACTAGAGACGCCATCGAAGCGCGAAGATTTTCAAACCATGAAGTTCCTGTTCGATTTCTTTCCCATTCTGCTGTTTTTTGTCGCCTACAAGCTGTATGACATCTATGTGGCGACCGCGGTCGCCATCGCCGCTGCGGCCGTGCAGACCGCGCTGTTCTGGCTCAGGCACCGGCGTTTCGAAAAGATGCACCTGGTGACCTTCGCGCTCCTGGTGGTGTTCGGCGGACTGACCATCGCGCTGCGCGACCCGGTTTTCATCAAGTGGAAACCCACGGTGATCAACTGGCTGTTCGCGGTGGTGTTCGTCGCCAGCCACTGGGTGGGCGGCAAGCCGCTCGTGGAACGCATGATGGCGCACGCGATCGAGGCGCCGCGCGTGGTGTGGCTGCGATTGAGCTGGATGTGGGTGGCCTTCTTCACCGGCGTCGGGATTCTCAATCTCTACGTCGCCTACAACTTCACCGAAGAGACCTGGGTCAATTTCAAGCTGTTCGGCATCCTGGGCATCACTTTTGCTTTTGTCGTCGCGCAGGCGTTCTACCTGGGCCGCTATGTCCAAGAGCCCAAGGCAGGGGAAAAGCCCTGAATGCTTTACGCCTTTATCAGCGAGGATGCACCGGAGACCCTGGAGCAGAGACTGGCGAGCCGCCCCACCCACCTGGAACGGCTGCAGCGCCTGCGTGACGAAGGCCGGTTGATCCTGGCCGGACCGCATCCGGCCATAGACAGCGAGGATCCCGGAGCCGCGGGCTTCACCGGCAGCCTGGTGGTAGCCGAGTTCGCTTCCCTGGACGACGCGCAACGCTGGGCGGACGACGACCCCTATGTGAGCGCGGGCGTTTATCGCCGGATTGTCGTGAAACCGTTCAAGAAGGTACTGCCGTGATGACAACAGATCGCATCGCCCTCATCCGTCAACGCCTCACCGAAGCCTTTGCACCGCAATCGCTGAATATAGTCGATGAGAGCGCCAAGCACGCCGGACACGCCAGCGCGCGTGGCGGCGGACACTTCATCGTCGAAATCGTGTCCGACGCCTTCCAGGACAAGACACCGATCCAGCGCCACCGACTGGTCTACGAGGTTCTGGACGACGCCATGAAACGCAACGAGATTCACGCCCTGAGCATCAGGGCGTCCACGCCTGCGGAAGCCGGCGCCTGAGCCATTCGAAATATAACCAGGGAGTGACCATGAAACCTTACTACCTCATACCGGCGCTGGGGCTGACCGCGCTGCTCGTCGCCTGCGATCGGATGCCATCGGAGCCGCCGGACGGCAACACCGCACTGTCGGCCGCGGTCATGGATGACAGTCCCGTGGTCGCGACCGTCAACGAGACACCCATCACTGAGCGCATGCTCACGGTTTACCAGCAGCAGCGCCAAAGCCGCCGCCCGAACGACCGCACCAGCAGCGACCGCGAGGCGGTTCTACAGGAGCTCATCAATCTCGAACTGGCCCGTCAGGCCGGCGTGAAACAGGGCCTGGACCAGCAGCCCGAGGTGGAGCTGCAGCTCGAGCAGCAGCGGCGCGCCGTGATCGCCGCCGCCGCGATCCAGCGACAGCTGCAGGAAAACCCCGTCAGCGACGATGAGCTAGAAAAGCTCTACGAGGCCAACGTGGGCGGCGGCAAGGAATACCGGGCGCGCCATATCCTGGTGGAAGATGAGCAGAAGGCGCGAGATCTGATCAAGAAGCTCGACCAGGGCGCGGATTTCTCCGAGCTGGCCAGGGAGCACTCCACCGGCCCTTCGGGAAAGGCCGGCGGTGAGCTCGGCTGGTTTTCCGCCGGCCAGATGGTGGAGCCGTTTTCTGCCGCCCTTGCGGCCATCGAAAAAGGCACCTACACAGAGGAGCCGGTCAAGACCCAGTTCGGCTGGCACATCATCATGCTCGACGATGCGCGTGAAGCCAGCGTTCCCTCGTTTGAGCAGGTCAAATCGCAGCTGCGTATGATGGCTCAGAACCAGCGCGTGCAGAGCTACGTTGCCGAGCTGCGTCGCGACGCCGACATCGAGATCAATCTGCCCGCCGACGAAGCCGCCGGCAGGGGCGAATCATCCGGCGACGCGACAGAGTCGGCGGGAAAAGGCGGGCGCACCGAAAGCGCGTCAGCGCCCGGCGGTGAGCAAGCAGAAGACGCCGCTGAAACGGGCGGCGCGGCAGAAGCGACGCAAGGGGCCGAACCAGAGGGGAGCACCACCGAGCCGGCGCAGGATACGAGCGGTGGCAACTAAGTCCTGTTAGGGCGTCGCTCTACGAACCGGTACCGGGCGCCGGGCGCGGCGTTCCTGGCAGTCCTTCTCGCCTCCCCCCGTGGCGAGCGGGATCAGGTGGCCTGCTCAGGCGCCCGCGTAGGCGCCCATCGCCGCCTCGACGGCCACGCCGGACTCGATGGGCGCACCCATGTCCGACAGGACGGCGTCCAGCGCGCCCAGGCACAGCAGAACGTTTTTGCGGTTGCTCGCGTAGCCCATCAGGCCGATGCGCCAGATCCTGCCCGCCATGGGTCCCAGACCGGCGCCGATCTCGAGACTGTACTCGTCCAGGAGGCGCGCCCTGACCGCGGCCTCATCGACCCCGTCGGGAACGGCGATCGCGTTGAGCTGCGGCAGCCGATGGGGCTCGGCGACGGCGAAGGAGAGCCCCATCGCCTCGATCCCCGCCCGCAGCGCCCGGTGGTTGATCCGGTGGCGCGACCAGGCGTTTTCGATGCCCTCCTCGGCGAGAATCACCAACGCCTCGTGCAGCCCGTACAGCGCATTGACCGGCGCCGTGTGGTGGTAGGCGCGCTTGCCGCCGCTGCCCCAGTAGCCGAGCACCAGATTGAGGTCCAGGAACCAGCTCTGCGCCTTGCGCTCGCGGTGCTTCACCACGTCCACGGCGCGCTCGCTGAAGGTGATCGGCGACAGCCCGGGCGTGCACGACAAGCACTTCTGGGTTCCCGAATACACGGCATCCAGCCCCCACTGTTCGACCTTCAGCGGTGAGCCGCCCAGCGAGGTGACGGTGTCGGCAATGGTGAGGCAGTCGTGGCGGCGCGCGATGTCGGCCAGCGCCGCGGCATCCGAGAGAACGCCGGTCGAGGTTTCGGCGTGCACGAAGGCCAGCACCCGGGCTTCTGGATGCGCCCTCAGGGTTTCGTCGACTTTGTTGAGGTCCACCGGCTGGCCCCACGCGTCCTCCACCATGATCGGCGTCGCGCCGCAACGCTCGACGTTCTCCCGCATGCGGGCGCCGAATACTCCGTTCTGACAGACCACCACCTGGTCCCCCGGCTCGACCAGGTTCACGAAACAGGTCTCCATCCCCGCCGAGCCCGGCGCGGAAACCGGCATCGTTAGCGCGTAGTCGGTCTGGAAGGCATACCGCAGCATCCCCTTCATGTCGTCCATCATGGACACGAACACCGGGTCGAGATGGCCGATGGTCGGGCGCGACATAGCCTCCAGAATGCGCGGATTGACGTCGGATGGGCCCGGCCCCATCAGGGTCCGCACCGGCGGATGAAAGGATCGGTGTGTCATTTGGGCTTCCAGCGTGACGGGTTTGGAAAGCCCGGGAGTCTAACACGGCATCCGCAGCTGAGTCTCCGGCGGGCGCGGCCCACATCCCGGTGAGCGGTTCGCAAGGCGCCGGGCCGGCGGGATTCCGTCAGGGCCCGGGACCGGCGCTTTACTGAAGACTGCGTTGACAAAGCCTCATGTCTGTCTGCGGGACGCCGTGAATACATCCCTGTAGCTTGACGGCCGCATCCCTGCGGCCGACACCCGCCGACAGACATGAGGCTTTGTCGATTCAAGCCCTGGCAAGCTTCAGCGCCGCGCGCGCTGCACGGCGACACAGCATCAGCCCCGGGGATACAGGTAGCAGTGCAGCCGGTGGGTCGGCGACAGGTCGGTGCGCCCGGGGTAGCTGCGCCTGCACTCGCCCATGGCGCGGGGACAACGCGGATGGAAGTGGCAGCCGGCGGGCGGGCTCGACGGCGACGGCAGGTCTCCCTCCAAACGTATGACCTTCCTTTCGCCCGCCGCATCCACGGTGGGAACCGCCGACAGCAGGGCCTGGGTATAGGGATGGCGGGGCGCGTCCAGCACTTCGTGCACTCTGCCCTCCTCTACGATGCGCCCGAGATACATCACCGCTACGCGGTCGGCGAGATAGGAAACCACGGACAGGTCGTGGGTGATGAACAGATAGGACAGACCGAGCTCGCTCTGCAGGTCCTGCAGCAGATTGAGAATCTGGGCCTGCACCGACACGTCGAGGGCGCTGGTGGGCTCATCGCACACGATGAGCTTGGGGCTCACCGCCAGTGCGCGCGCGATGCAGATGCGCTGGCGCTGCCCGCCGGAGAATTCATGGGGATAACGGCGCATGTGCTCGGAGCGCAGCCCGACCTGCTCCAATAACTGCTGCACACGCCGGCGACGCTGTTCCACCGGACCGCCGATGCGCTGCGCGACCATGCCTTCCTCGATGATATCGCCGACGCTCATGCGCGGATTCATTGAGGAAAAGGGGTCCTGAAAGATAATCTGGAAGTCCCGGCGCCGGCGGCGCAGGGCTTCACCACCGAGCCGCGTGAGCTCCGCTCCATCGAAACGCACGCTGCCGGCGGTGGCCTCCAGCAGCTGCAGGATGGCCTTGCCCGCCGTGGTCTTGCCGCAGCCCGACTCGCCGACCAGTGCCAGGGTCTCGCCGCGCGGAATCGACATGCTGATGCCGTCGACGGCGCGCACATGACCCACCACACGTCTGAAGAACCCCTTGTGGATGGGGAAGAACACCTGCAGCCGCTCGACTTCGAGCAGCTCCGCGGGCGCCTCGATCGATGGCGCATAGGTCCGCCGGCCGTCCGTCTCCTCCATGGGCTGCGACGGAGCCTCGGGCCGCACAATGGCGGAGTCGGCGAGGTGGCAGCGCACCCCGCCCTCCCCGTGGCCGTCGAACCAGCCCGGGATGTGCCGCTCACAGTAAGCCCAGCCCCGGTCGCAACGCCCGGCAAAGCGGCAACCCTCGAACGCCTGGTTGAGCGGCGGCACCGTGCCCGGTATCACGGTGAGTCGCTCCTCGCGCTTGCCGCTCTCGGGCAGTGCGGCAAACAGCATGCGGCTGTACGGGTGCCGGGGCTCTGCAAAAAAACGTTCCCGCGGTGCCTGCTCGACGATCTGGCCGGCGTACATCACGGCGACGTGATCGGCCATTCCGGCCACCACCCCCAGGTCGTGGGTGATCAGCAGCACGGCCATACCGCGCTCCTGCTGCAGCTTCCTGATCAGCTCCAGCACCTGCGCCTGAATGGTGACATCCAGCGCCGTGGTCGGCTCATCGGCGATCAGCAGATCAGGATCCCCCGCCAGGGCGATGGCGATCATCACGCGCTGTTTCATACCGCCGGAAAGCTGATGCGGATACTCGCCGCAGCGCCTCCGGGCGTCGGGAATTCCCACGGCGTCGAGCAGCTCCAGCACCTTCTGCCGGGCGGCCTCACCGCGCAGGCCGCGATGGTGGCGCAGGCTCTCCTCGATCTGGGCGGACACCGTCATCACCGGGTTCAGCGAGGTCATGGGTTCCTGAAAGATCATGGCGATGCGCCCGCCACGGACGCTGCGCATGCCGGCTTCGGGAAGCGCCAAGAGGTCTTCCCCGTCCAGCCGGACCGCCCCCCCGGCGATGCGGCCGGCCGGCTCGGGCAGGAGGCGCAACAGCGACAGCGCCGTCATGGATTTGCCGCAGCCCGACTCGCCCAGCAGCGCGAAGGTCTCCCCGCGCCGGATGCGGAAGCTCACACCGTCGACGGGGCGTACGGCCCGCTCGCCGGTGCCGATGCGTACCTTGAGATCTGAAACCTCGAGCAGGGTCTGAGTCATGGCTTATTGCCGCCGGCGCGGATCGAACGCGTCGCGCACCACGTCGGAAAACAGGTTCGCCGCGAGCACCAGGGTGAACATGAAGGTGAAGGCCGCCAGCAGCGACCACCACACCATCGGCTCGCGCGCCATTTCCAGGCGCGCCCGGTTGATCATGTTGCCCCAGCTCAGGGTGGTGGGGTCGACCCCCACGCCCACATAGGACAGCACGGCTTCGGCGAGCACCAGGCCGCTGAAGTCGATCACCACGGTGATCAGCACCAGGTGTAGCAGATTCGGGAGCAGATGGCGCACCATGATGGTCGGCCGGGACACGCCGAAGGCGGTGGCCGCCTCTACATAGTCGAGCTCGCGCAGCTTCAGCGTCTCGCCGCGCAGCAGCCGGCACAGACCGGTCCAGCTGGTGATGCCCAGTATCAGGCACAGAAACAGAAGGCGCAGGTCGGCGCGCTCGGCCATGGTTTCGAACAGCTCGGGATGGTTGGCCATGTAGACTTCCATCATCAGCACCGCAGCGGCGATCAGCAGCACACCCGGGATGGAATTCAGCGTGGTATACAGATACTGGATGACATCATCCACCCAGCCGCGGAAATACCCGGCCATCATCCCCAGCACCACCGCAAAGGGCAGCATCACCAGGGTGGTCAGGGTGCCTATTACCAGCCCGGTGCGTACGCTCTTGATGGTCTGGTACAGCACGTCCTGACCCACCTTGTCGGTACCCAGCACGTGGTAGGCACCGCCGAGGTTGGCGATGAGCGCGACGACGAGCCCCACCAGCAGGAGCGCGGCCAGCGCCGTGCGCCACGGGATTGCGGTCGCCCCGCGCGACAGCCGGCGCAGCATCGCGGCCAGCGGCAGCCGCCGGCGGCGCGCCAGCACCAGACCCAGGCTCAGACCGACCGCCAGCGTCGCGGCCAGCGCCTGCCAGGCAGCGTTGAACAGGCGCGCGACGATATCCGCACCCCTGTCTCCCGGATCCGCCAGGTGCGCACCGCCGTACTCCAGGCGCGGATAGACCCGCACCTGGTCGCCGGCGGCGGTGGTGAGCGCTTCCTTGGTATACAGCCGGGTGGCGAACGGCGCCGAATAGGTCTTCTCCACCTGCGTGCGCATGGGGCCCAGCAGCGCGTCGAGCAGGCTCAGCACTTCGCCCGAATATTGGATCTCCTGCTCGGCGCCGGTCCGGGGCAGGGCCTTGCGGAAATGCAGCGAGTCGAGCAGGCCCGTGACGGTGTAGGCGCTCAGCACCACCAGCGAGGCAACGGCCATGCGGCTGCGGATGACGTCCCGCCAGGGCGCGCGCAGGTGTTCCTTGCTGCGCGCGTAGAGCACGAACACGAGCACCACCGCAACCAGCAGGAACACGAGCGCGTCGGTCCAGAGAATCACGGGCTTGATCATGATAATCGGATCCGCGGGTCCACCAGGGTATAGGATATGTCGGTCAGCAGAAGCCCCAGGATGTAGAGCACCGAGCCCAGAAACACCATCGACCGCACAATCGCGAAATCCTGATTCTGGATCGCCTCGATGGTATAGCTGCCGAGGCCCGGTATTCCGAAAAAGGACTCCATGATCAGACTGCCCATGAACAGGGTCGGTATCACCACCACCACGCCGGTGAGAATCGGCACCATGGCGTTCTTCAGCACGTGGCGGAAAAGCAGGCGTGGCTCCGGAACGCCCTTGGCACGCGCGGTGCGCACGTAGTCCTTGCCGATCTCCTCCAGAAAAAAGGTGCGATAGACGCGGCCGCTGGATCCGAGACCGGCGATCACGCCGATCACGATCGGCAGCAGCACAAAGCGCCAGGCCAGCCAGCCGGGCGCGTAGCCGGATACCGGAAACAGGTGCAGCAGCTTGCTGAACACATACTGGCCGGCGATGATGTAGAAGAGACCGGAGATCGACATCAGCACCACGCACAGCACCACGCCGGAAACATCGAGATAGCTGCCGCGGAAAAAGGTCAGCAGCATGGCAAAGCTGACGTAGACGAACAGACCGATGAGGAACTGAGGCAGCGCGATGGCGAGACTGGGCCACATGCGCTGCTTGATGTCCGACCCGATGTCGCGGCCGGCGTCCGAGGAGCCGAAATCGAAGGCGAACAGGCGCGCCGACTTGTCGAAAAACACCGTCGATGTGACTTTGGCAGTCCCCTCCTCGGCCGCGTTGTAGAGCAGCGGCCGGTTGTAGCCGCGCTCTGCCTTCCATTTCTCGATGGCCTGCGGGGTGACGCGCTTCATCCCCAGATGCATGCGCGCCATGTCATCCGGCGTATTGACCACGAAGAAGAGGAAAAAGGTGATCAGGTTGACGCCGATCAGAATCGGTATGGCATAGAGCGTTCGGCGGACGATGTAGGCCAGCATCAGCTTTCTGACACCTGCACGCGCCGGCGCTCGTGTCGCCGGTAGCCGATGGCCGCCGGCAGCACCGCCAGCAGCAGCAGCGCGCCCAGCACGCCGATCGGCCACACCACCGGCTGGTTCCACACCTGGCGCTTGCGTTCCCGCAGCTGCGGGTCGAGGCGCCGGTATTTGAGGCCGTTGTTGGCCATCAGATTGGGCTTGGCGTTGTGATACCAGGCGTGATAGAGCACGAACTGCTTGGGGTGGAAACCGAACACCCAGGGCGCATCGTGGCGAAGAATCTCGACCATGCGGTTGATCACCTCCTGCCGCTCCGGCCCGTTGGGCATGTTTTTCATGCGCTCGAACAGACGGTCGTATTCGGCGTTGCGGTAGTTGGCCGCATTCTCGCCGTTGTGCTCGACCTTGCCGTTGGGACCGTAGAGCAGGAAAAGGAAATTCTCGGGGTCGGGATAATCGGCGTTCCAGCCCCACTGGAAGATCTGCGCCGTTCCCTTGAGCATTTTTTCCTGGAAGCGGTTGTAGTCGGTGTTGCGGATCTGCAGCTGGATGTTGAGCCTGGCGAACTGCTTGCGAATCCAGTTCAGGCGCGCGGCGTCGTCGGGTCCGCCGCCGGTGGTGTCGAAATACAGCACCAGCGGCTTGCCGGTCGACAGGTCCCGGCCATCGGGATAACCGGCCTGCGCCAGCAGGCGCTTGGCTTCCGACAGCGACTTGCGCTGCGCACCACGCAGCGTCCAGTCGTAGACATAGGGATTGAGGCCCTGCGCCCCCTCTCGATAGCCGAAGATTCCCGGCGGCAGCGGCCCCTGGGCGGGGATACCGCGGCCGTTGGCAAAAATGGAAATGTATTCCTCGTAGTCCATGGCGATCGAAATGGCCTGGCGCAGCAGGCGCGCCGCTTCACTGTTCCCGCCGACCACCGGGTTCAGCATGTTGAAACCCGTGTAGAAGATGGACGTGGACACCGCCGTACTGAGGCGGATGCCTTTTTCCTCGAGCTGCGGCGTGAGGCTGATATCACCGCCTGCGCCCAGCTGAATCGCCTGATCGAAGCTGTCGGAGCTGATCCCGGACGCATCGTAGTAGCCCTGCAGAAATTTGTTCCAGGTCGGAATGTCCTCCTTTTCCAGGCTGTAGATCACCTTGTCGATCAGGGGCAGGGGCCGACCGGCATCGGCGATCAGTCCGGCCTGGGCATCACTGGGCTCTCCCTCGTGGGGGTAGCGCTCGCCGTGAAAATTCGGGTTGCGCTCCATCACCATTTGCAGATTGGGATTGTTGATGGTCAGCATGTAGGGACCGGTGCCCACCGGGTACCAGTCCAGGGTGATGTTGCGCTCGCGCATACCCGGCTGGGAGTAGAAGCGCTCCGCTTCCCAGGGCACGGGCGCAAAAAACGGCATCGCCAGCCAGTACAGGAACTGTGGGTACTTGCCGCGGATGCGAATACGGTAACGGTACCGGTCGAGGACCTCCACGCCGGACAGGGGATAGTCCCGCAGATCCAGAAAACCACGCTCAGACGACGCGCCCCGCTGCTCGTCGGCGCGCTTGAGCGTCTGTGCGTACTCGCCCAGGCCCTCGATATATTCGGACATCAGCCCGAAAATGGGTGAATGCAGGCGCGGGTGGGCCAGCCGCTTGATCTGATAGACGTAGTCCGCGGCGGTCAGCTCACGCGCGCCCGTCCGCGGAAAATCCGCCAGCCGGCTGACCCCGTCGAGATCCTCTTCCCGCAGGGCGTGATAGAGGTAGCGAGCGTCGCTGTCTGTCGCAAACGCCGGGTGCGGCTGATAGGAGATGCCGGGCCTGATGGCGATGTCGTAGACACTGAAGGCGATTTCCTCGATCGGGGCATCGTCGGGCAGCCGCTCGCCCGCCGAATCGACGTAGACCGGCTCGGGCATCCGGGAGACGGTGAGGGGTTCGAGCTGGTAGGGCCGTTTCAGAAAGTGGTACTGCAGCGGTGGCTCGTAGATCTGGGCGGTAAAAACCACTTCATTGGAGCTGTAGGACTGGGCCGGATCGAGGTGTTTGGGGCGCTCGCTGAAAGAGGAATACAGGATATTCTTTCCTGCCTGTTCCGGCGGATACGGGCTGTTCCAGGGCCGGTCGCTGCACCCCGCAACGGCAACGGCGACCAGCGCCGGGATCCATTTACGCAACACCGGCGGTCACCGAATCAGCAGTCTGTGCACAGGCATTAGCCTGCATTATAAAGTCCGGGATGGCCGTTTCACAGGACTTCCCGTGCCGGACTTTTTCCGGTACCGTACCGGCACGAGACTATCAGAATACCGCATAAAATCGGAAGGAGGTCAGACGCAGCCATGGGATTCCTCGACGGCAAACGCGCGCTCATCGTCGGACTCGCCAGTAACCGCTCGATTGCCTGGGGCATCGCCAAGGCCATGCAGCGCGAAGGAGCCGAGCTTGCCTTTACGTACCAGAATGAAAAGCTGCGCGACCGGGTCGAGAAACTGGCTGCCGAATGCGGCACGGAGATCACGGTGCCGTGCGACGTCTCCGACGACGAAGAAATCGAAGCGGTCTTCGATCACCTCGATGACTACTGGGACCACCTGGATATCATCGTACACTCGGTGGCCTACGCGCCGCGAACGGAGCTCGAAGGCGACTACCTCGAGTCGGTGAGCCGCGAAGGCTTCAGGGTGGCGCACGAAATCAGCTCCTACAGCTTTGCGGCGCTGGCCAAGGCGGGGTGCCGCATGATGGAGGGGCGCGACGGCGCGCTGCTGACGCTGAGCTACTACGGCGCCGAAAAGGCCATGCCCAACTACAACGTCATGGGCCTGGCCAAAGCCAGCCTGGAAGCCAATGTGCGCTACATGGCCCAGAGCCTCGGCCCGGACGGCATCCGGGTCAACGCCGTCTCTGCCGGCCCGATCAAGACACTGGCGGCCGCCGGGATCGGCAACTTTCGCAAGATGCTGGATCTGATGGAGAGCGCCGCACCGCTGCGGCGCAACGTCACCATCGAGGAAGTCGGCAACGCGGCAGCTTTCCTGTGCTCCGACCTCGCCTCGGGAATCACCGGCGAAGTGACCTACGTCGACGCGGGCTACAACTGCACCGGCATGCCTCCGCTGGAGGATTGAGCTGTCGCGCGCAGTCGCGTCTGACCGCGAAGGACGCTGAGGAAGCGAAGGGCCTTCTCGAAACTACAATTGCCCAGGGGCCTCATGTCTGTCGGCGGGTGTCGGCCGCACGGATGCGGCCGTCAAGCCTACAGGGATGTATTCACGGCGGCCCGCCGAGAGACATGAGGCTCCTGGGCAATTTGCGCCTCGGCCGGCTGCCCTTTCATGTTACTCCGACACGCGCGATCAGTGATCCGCGCTACGATCTGATTTTTCGCGTCCTTCGCGGTTCAGGATTCGACCACCGATGACGCCGCCCCGGCCCGCGGCTGCAGCACTTGCCTCTCCCCTTCGGTCTTGGCGATCAGCACCGCGCCGCAGGAATCGCTGAACACGTTCACCGAGGTGCGGAACATATCCAGGATCCGGTCGACGGCCAGTATCAGGCCGATCGCCTCGGCCGGCAAACCCACGGTGGCGAGTATGATGGTGATCGCCACGAGGCTGGCCGCCGGAATACCGGCCACCCCGATCGAGGTCAGCAGGGCCACCAGCACGATGCTGAACTGGGTGACGAAGCTCAACTCCAGCCCGTACGCCTGGGCGATGAACATGGCCGCGACGCATTCGTAGAGCGCCGTCCCGTCCATGTTCACGGTGGCACCCAGCGGCAACACAAAGCTGGCGGTGCGATTGGAGACCCCGGCGTTGTCGCGCACGCACTCCATGGTGAGAGGCAGTGTCGCCGATGAAGAGGCGGTTGAGAAGGCGGTGAGCAGCGCGGGCATCACGGCTCTGAAGTGCAGCAGCGGATTTACCCCGGCGACCAGGATCAGGAGCAGCGGCAGCGTGATCAACACGTGGGACACCAGCGCCAGCATCACGCTCAGCGTGAAGGTTCCCAGCGATACGGCCAGATCGTCCAGCTGCTCCGCCTCGAGCCCGGCGACCGTTCTGGCCACCAGCCCGAACACGCCCAGGGGCGCGAACCTCATGATCAGCGTGGTCATACCCATCATGACGTCGACGATCCCCCGCCAGAAGCGCGCCAGCAGACTCCCGGCCTCGCCGTCGATCCGGGTCATGAAATAGCCGAACAGCAGGCTGAAAAAGATCAGCCCCAGCATCTGCCCCTCGGCGGCCGCCAGCACGATGTTGGGCGGCACCATGCTGATGAATACGTCGGTCAGATCCGCCGCGGTGCGCCCGTTGACGCGCGTTTCCGCCTCTGCCGCCGCCTCGGGGCTGAGCCCCAGTATTGCGCGCGCCGGCTCGCCGTTGATAATGCCCGGATCCAGCAGGTTCACGAACAGCAGACCCGTCAGGATCGCAAGCAGGCTGGTTGTCATATAGAACAGCAGGGTCTTGCCGCCCAGGCGCCCAAGCCCTTCGGTCCCACCGACGCCCGAGACGCCGCTGATAATGGATGAAATGATCAGAGGGACGATGATCATTTTCAGGGCATTCATGAACAGGTTGCCCAGAAAATCGTAGACCGGGTAGAGCGGCACGCCGAACAGCGTGCCGTCGACACCGCTGAGCCGCCCGGCGATCAACGCCAGCGCGAGCGCGATGAGAATCTGCCAGTGGAGCTTGAGGCGCATGTTCAGGGTCCGGGCTCAAACGGCGAAGGCGGCGGGAACCGGGCCGATGGACCGAAGAACACACCACGCCCCGATGCGCTTTGCCATCCCAAGCTCTGCCGGCTCTTCCGGTGCTTCTTATTCCTGTTCCTCGGGGATCTCGATCTCGGCCCTTGCGCGCAGATTCCCGACCAGAGTCGACACCGCCACGGAGCGACGCATGCTCTCATAGCTGCGGCTCAGCTGAGCGCGCAGCTCGTCGTTCATCTCGGCCGGATCGCCGTCCGTCACATCGGTCAGATGCACCACGGCATAACCACCATCGGAGAGGCTGAACCCCGTGTCGATGCTACCCCCTTCCGGCGGTCGCTTCATGGTGAACACCTGCTTTATCACTTCGGAGTTGTGACCCCTGGCAGATCGCTTCACGGATTTGGCCCGGTGGAATGAAGCCTGCTCCGCATCCTGGAGCTCTTCGATCGGCGTACTCTGGGCGAGCTTCTCCAGCAGTTCTTCACCCCTGGCCTGCGCCCGCTGGGACGCCATCTGCTTGCGCAGCGCTTCCGTCACCTGGTCCCTCACCTTCTCCAGAGGCAATTGCTGGGCGGGTTCGCGCTCCTCGACCCGTGCCACGACCACATCGTTGTTTCCGACGTCAACGGGCTCGCTGTTATTGCCCGCCTCCAGGACGTCCTCGCTGAAGGCAACCGACACCAGCTCGGGATACTGACCCATGCCGGGGCCGCCCTCGGCGGTCAGCCATTCGCTGTGCTGGATTTCCAGCCCCAATGCATCCGCGGCCGCCGCCAGAGAGCTCGGGTTCTCGTAGCTGAGGTCGGTTAGCTGCTCCAGCTGCTCATAGAAGAGATCCTCGGCCGCACGCCGTTTGACCTCGGCCGCCAGCTCGTCGCGCACCTCCTCCAGTGGAGGCACCTCGCTCGCGCGGATTTCGAGCAGCTTGATAATGTGGAAGCCAAACGGGGTGCGCACCACATCGGAAACCTCGCCCGGCTCCAGACTGAATGCGCGCTCTTCGAACTCCGGCGTCATGACGCCCCGGGCGAAGAAACCGAGGTCACCGCCCTCAGACGCGGACCCCGGATCGTCGGAGTGCTCGCGGGCGAGCTCGGCGAAGTCGGCCCCCTCACGAACGCGCTTGAGCAGCGCCTGCGCTTCCTCGCGCGCCTGCGCCACAGTTTCCTCATCCGCTTCGGCGGGCACTTGAATCAGGATGTGTTTGGCGCGGCGCTGCTCCTCGGTCTTGAGCGCGGCCTGCCTGGCCCGGTACTCCACCTCCAGCTCGTCCTCATCGAGCTCCACGGCTTCAGCGAGCGTGTCAGCGCTGAGTCGAACATAGGCGAGACGCACACGCTCGGGTACCGTGAACTCCTCGCTGTGCTCCCGGTAGTAGGCCTCGATCTGCTCCTCGCTCGGCTCCACCTCCGCCTCAAACGGTTGCGCGGTGACGATCCAGTAGGCGAAAGCCCGGGTCTGCTCCTGGAGCCGGTAGGCCTGCGCCAGCTCCTGCTCGGTGGCGAAAGCGGTCTGCGATAAACCGTTCACCAGCTGCTCGGCCTGCAACCTGCGCCGGGTGTCATACTCGAATCCGGCCGGCGTCTGTCCCTGCTGATACAACAGACGCTGGTAGCGCTCCTCCGAAAAGGCGCCTTCCTCCTGAAACACGGGCGCCGAATGGATGTAGGCCGCCAGCAGCTGGTCGCTGATCGCCATCCCGTTCTCGTCGGCCGCCTGCAGCAGGAGCCGCCTGCTGATCAGCGCCTCGAGTGCGCGCTGCCTGAGCAGCTCGTCGTCGATGAGGGCCGGGTCGTAGGCGTCCCCGAGCATTTCCTCCATCTGGGCGCGTTGCTGCTGATACGCCAGCTGCAGCTCACGCGGCGTGATTTCCGCCCCGTTGACCTTCGCCGCGTAGATCTGCGACTTGTCCTGCATGTAGGAACCCAGACCGAACAAGGCGAAGGTGATGATGATCAGGCCGATGATGACCCAGCCCAACACACCCATGACCTTATCGCGCATTGCTTGCAACATGATGGATCGTCCCGATTCAGGTTTTCTGGAACTGCCGATGTGTGAAAGCAAAACGGGCGCCCTCTCTGGGCGCCCGCTTGTGCAGGTGGCGGAGTGGACGGGACTCGAACCCGCGACCCCCGGCGTGACAGGCCGGTATTCTAACCAGCTGAACTACCACTCCTGAAACCATGGTGGGTGCTGAGGGGATCGAACCCCCGACATTCGCCTTGTAAGGGCGACGCTCTCCCAGCTGAGCTAAGCACCCATTAAAGGCGCGCTAGTTTAAGGCATCCTTGAAGGCTTTACCAGCCTTGAAGGCGGGTGCTCGGGAGGCCTTGATCTGAATGGTTTCACCCGTCTGAGGATTGCGGCCGCTGCGCGCCGCCCGCTCCCGCACCTCGAAGGTCCCGAACCCGACCAGGGTGACTGAATCACCCTTGCGAAGCGACTCCGTTACGGTATCGATCATGGCGTCGACGGCCTTCGTTGCGTCCGCCTTCGAGAGATCCGCGGAACTGGCCACGGCGTCGATAAATTCTGCTTTATTCATGTGATCCTCACATCCTGGTAAATAATTTATCCAATAGGGCGTACGCGGCTCAGCCCATTCCAGACGAACCCTGAATCAAAAATAACTGGCTGATTTGGAGGCCCCCGAACGTACGGCCGATTTTATACCAAGCGCCTTACTGGGCCGTCAAATAAAAAGCCCGCATGCCTGAGCGGGGCACAGGCATGCGGGCCGTCCCTTAATTTTCAGTGCGTTCTCACTGACTTGGACTTCGGAGCCGGCTTGTTCTTTTCCTTGACTTTTTCGTCCGCCTTGGGCTCAGCTTCGTCGGTCACCGGCACCGGCGGGTGCTGCAGGGCGACCTGCAGCACTTCGTCGATCCATTTGACCGCTCGAATATCCAGCTTGTCCTTGACATTCTTGGGTATTTCCGCGAGGTCCTTACGGTTCTCTTCGGGGATCAGAACCGTGGTGACGCCTCCCCGATGGGCCGCGAGCAGCTTTTCCTTCAAGCCGCCGATGGGCAGGACTTCACCGCGCAGCGTGATCTCACCCGTCATCGCCACGTCGGCGCGCACCGGGATCTTGGTGAGCGCCGAGACCAGCGCCGTGCACATGCCCACCCCGGCGCTCGGACCATCCTTGGGGGTGGCGCCCTCGGGGACGTGCACATGGATGTCGTACTTCTGGTAGAAGTCCTCATCGATGCCCAGTGCCTGGGCGCGGCTGCGAACCACGGTGGTGGCCGCCTGGATTGACTCCTGCATTACATCGCCGAGCTGACCGGTGTGGATCAGACGCCCCTTGCCGGGGACGATGGTGGACTCGATGCTCAGCAGCTCACCACCCACCTCCGTCCAGGCGAGCCCGGTGACCTGTCCGATCTGGTCGTGCTCCTCGGCGCGGCCGTAGCGGAAGCGCTTCACGCCGAGGTATTTCTCCAGATTGCGCGGCGACACGGTGATCTTCTCGCCGCTCTTCTCCAGCAGCAGCTCCTTGACCACCTTGCGGCATATCTTGGCAATTTCCCGCTCCAGATTACGTACGCCCGCCTCACGGGTGTAGAAGCGAATCACGTCGCGGATGGCGTTCTCACTGATCTGCAGCTCGCTCTCTCTCAGACCGTTGTTCTTGATCTGCTTGGGCACCAGATAACGGATCGCGATATTGATCTTTTCATCTTCGGTGTAGCCGGGAAGCCGTATCACTTCCATGCGGTCCAGCAAGGGGCCGGGAATGTTCAGAGAATTCGCGGTCGCGACGAACATGGTGTCGGAAAGGTCGAACTCCACTTCCAGGTAATGATCACCGAAGGTGCTGTTCTGCTCTGGATCGAGAACCTCCAGCATCGCCGAGGAAGGATCGCCACGGAAATCCATCGACATCTTGTCGATTTCGTCCAGGAGGAACAGCGGATTTCGCACGCCGACCTTGGAGAGGTTCTGAATGATCTTGCCGGGGAGCGAGCCGATGTAGGTGCGGCGATGACCGCGGATCTCGGCCTCGTCGCGCACGCCGCCCAGGGACATGCGCGTGAACTTGCGGTTGGTCGCCCGCGCAATGGAGCGCCCCAGCGACGTCTTGCCGACGCCCGGTGGTCCGACAAGGCAGAGGATCGGTCCCTTGAGCTTGCGCACCCGCTGCTGCACCGCCAGGTATTCCACGATGCGCTCCTTGACCTTTTCGAGACCGTAATGGTCCTCTTCCAACACCTGCTCGGCGACGGCCAGATCGTGACGGATCTTGGTGCGTTTCTTCCAGGGCACGCTGACCAGCCAGTCGATATAGTTGCGCACCACCGTGGCCTCGGCGGACATGGGCGACATCATTTTGAGCTTGTTGAGCTCTGCATTGGCCTTGGTCTTCGCCTCTTTGCTCATGCCCGCCTTGTCGATCTTTTCCTGCAGCTCTTCTACTTCGTTGGGCACGTCGTCCATTTCACCCAGCTCTTTCTGGATGGCCTTCATCTGTTCATTGAGATAGTACTCGCGCTGGCTCTTTTCCATCTGCTGCTTGACCCGCCCGCGAATGCGCTTCTCGATCTGCAGGACATCGATCTCCGCTTCGATGATCCCCATCAGGTGCTCGAGACGCTCACGCACATCCTCGATCTCGAGGATGCGTTGCTTCTCATCGAGCTTCAGCGCCATATGAGCGGCGATGGTATCCGCGAGGCGGCCCGGCTCATCGATGCCCGACAGCGAGGTCAGGATCTCGGGTGGAACCTTTTTGTTGAGCTTGACGTACTGGTCGAAGAGCGTCAGCAGCGAGCGCATCAGGACGTCGGTCTCGCGCTCACCGGCGTGATCACCCGCATCCTTCGCCTCGATCTGGGCGGAGAAAAATTCATCGGTCGTTTCGAAGCGAACGATGGAGGCACGCTCGGCGCCCTCGACGAGCACCTTGACCGTTCCGTCCGGCAGCTTCAACAGCTGAAGGATGGTCGACAGCGTACCGATTTCGTGAATGTCGCTGACCTGGGGATCATCGACTTCGGCGCTCTTCTGCGCCACCAGCAGAATCCGTTTGTCGTCATCCATAGCCGATTCCAGGGCACGAATGGATTTCTCACGCCCCACAAACAGTGGAATGACCATGTGCGGGTAGACGACCACGTCCCGCAATGGCAAGACAGGCACGACCGCCGCTGACGTTCCACGTTCTATGAGGGTGTTTTCACTCTGGTCCATCGAAGAATACCTCGTGTCCGGTTCTGGTCGGGGAGCCCCATGTTGGCCCGGCTCCGGTGCATGATATGGGGACAAGCATGAGCCATTTCAATGGCGTTTTTCGTCCCCTGGACTGGATTTGCAAGATCTGAGCCACCCCGCGACAAGGAATCCTGCAGCCGTCGGGAGACGTCGCGCGGGGCGGATGCCAGGTAGCGCTCGCATCGCGGCTGAAGGTGCCATTCGCGCTGGAATGGCTCCCGGGAGGCATGCGGAATCGGGAATCGGAGTGACGTCAGTCTGACGCTGCCCGCTGCTCGGGCTCGGAGTCGTAAAGCAAATAGGGCGCTGACTCACCGGCAATGGCGCGCTCATCCACGACCACCTTCTGTACGTTGTCCAGTGAAGGCAATTCGTACATGGTGTCCAGCAGCACATGCTCGAGTATGGTCCGCAGTCCGCGCGCACCGGTCTTGCGCTCCATCGCCCTTCGGGCGACCGCGCGAAGGGCTTCCTCGCGGAACTCGATCTCCACGCCTTCCATCTCGAACAGCTTGGCATACTGCTTGGTCAGTGCATTCTTGGGCTCCGTCAGGATCGAGACCAACGCCTCCTCATCCAGCTCTTCCAGCGTCGCCACCACCGGCAGGCGGCCGACGAACTCGGGAATCAGCCCGAATCTGATCAAGTCCTCGGGTTCAACATCGTAGAGGATCTCCCCGACGTTGACGTTTTCGTCCTTGGTCTTGACCTGTGCCGAGAAGCCGATCCCACCCTTCTCGGAACGGTTCTTGATAATCTTTTCCAGCCCCGCAAAGGCCCCGCCGACGATGAAGAGGATATTGGCGGTATCCACCTGCAGGAACTCCTGCTGCGGATGCTTGCGCCCTCCCTGGGGGGGGACCGAGGCCACCGTACCTTCGATCAGCTTGAGCAGCGCCTGCTGGACACCCTCACCGGAGACATCGCGGGTGATCGAGGGATTGTCGGACTTGCGGGAAATCTTGTCGATTTCGTCGATGTAGACGATGCCGGTCTGCGCCTTCTCCACATCGTAATCGCACTTCTGCAGCAGCTTCTGGATAATGTTTTCCACGTCTTCGCCGACATAGCCCGCTTCGGTGAGCGTGGTGGCGTCGGCGATGGTGAAAGGCACATTGAGCAGCCGCGCAAGGGTCTCGGCGAGCAGGGTCTTGCCCGAGCCGGTCGGTCCAATCAGCAGAATGTTGCTCTTGGACAGCTCCACCTCGTCCTTCTTGTGGCCGGCTTCCAGACGCTTGTAATGGTTGTACACGGCCACGGAGAGCACTCGCTTGGCGACTTTCTGACCGATCACGTACTCGTCCAGTACGTCGTTGATCTCCGAGGGCTTGGGGAGCTTATTGCCGCCGCTCGCCGTCTTCTCCTGCATTTCTTCCCGAATGATGTCGTTGCACAGCTCGACACATTCGTCGCAGATGAAAACAGAAGGCCCGGCGATCAGCTTGCGCACTTCGTGCTGACTCTTTCCGCAGAAAGAGCAGTACAGCAGCTTCCCGTCGTCGCCTTTACCGTTCCGATCGTTAGTCATGCGATGTCCCCGACTTGCAGCTCCCTCTGGCGTTATCAGCGGCACACAGGCGCACGGCCTGAGATTTCCAACACCGCCCTGAAAACCGGCATTTCCTATTCAACTACGTAGAACCCCGGCTGACAAGTGTTTCCGGCGGTAATCTGCGGTTTTTGCAGCGCCACAGCGCGCCCGGACGGTCCGCGCTCAGGCCTTGCCGCCCTGCTCCGCCAGCACCGCACGCGACACCAGAATATCGTCGATCAGCCCATAGTCCCTGGCCTGATCCGCGCCAAGAAAGTTGTCCCGCTCGGTGTCGGCCTGGATCTTTTCGAGCGACTGGCCGGTATGGGTCGCCAGAATCCTGTTCAGGCGCTCGCGCACCAGAAGAATTTCCCTGGCGTGGATATCGATGTCCGTCGCCTGTCCCTGAAAGCCTCCGAGCGGCTGGTGGATCATCATGCGCGAATGCGGCAGACAGTACCGCTTGCCCTTGGTGCCACCGGCGAGCAGCACCGCACCCATGCTCGCGGCCTGACCGATGCACATGGTACTGACGTCGGCCTTGATGAACTGCATGGTGTCGTAGATGGCAAGACCCGCCGTCACCGAGCCTCCCGGCGAATTGATGTACAGGTGGATGTCTTTGTCCGGGTTCTCCGATTCCAGGAACAGCAGCTGTGCGACGACCACATTGGCCATGTAGTCCTCTACGGGGCCCACCACAAAGACCACCCGTTCCTTGAGCAGCCGCGAATAGATATCGTAGGCGCGCTCGCCCCGCGCCGTCTGCTCTATCACCATGGGCACCAGGTTCAAGGCCTGGACATCCCCTGCGCCACTGATACTGTTGCTGTCGGACATTGCGATCCTTTCCTCGACCCGCAGGCGCCGATCACGCCTGCATAAGTTCATCAAATGTTAAAGATTTATCTTCGGTCCTGGCCTGGCTGGTGACCCATTCCACGACCGTGTCCTCCATCACCAGCGTCTGAATACCCGAGAGCATTTCTTGATTGCTGTAGTACCACTGGACCACCTCCTCGGGCTTCTCGTAGGACTGCGCGAGCGCCTCGATGGTTTCCCGTACCCGTTGCGGGTCCACCTGGAGCTGGTTGCGCTTGATGATCTCGGCGAGCAGCAGACCCAGGCGGACCCTTCGTCTGGCCTCCTCCTCGTGCCCGGCGCGCCCGCCCCCTGCATCGGCGTCGCCACCGGCTTTCTTGACCAGCGCATCGACCTCCTGCTCGATCAGCGTGTCGGGGACGTCGATGCTGGCCCGCCCCAGCAGCGCGTCAAACACCTGCTGTTTTATGCGCACTTTGATCGCCGCATCCAGCTCGCGCTGCATGTTCCTCTGCACCTCCTCGCGCAGCTTCTCGAGGCCGCCGTCCGCGACCCCGAAGGCACGTGCGAAGGCGTCGTCCAGAGCCGGCAGCACCGGCTCGGCGACCGCCTTGACGTTGACGTCAAAACGCGCCGTCCTGCCCGCCACTTCGCGAGACGCATAGTCTTCGGGAAAGGTGACCTCGACGGTCCTTTGCTGCCCGGCTTCTGCGCCGAGGAGCTGATCCTCAAAGCCCGGAACCATGGCACCACTTCCCAGCTCCAGGGGCACATTCTTGGACGAGCCGCCAGTGAACGGCTCGCCGTCGATCGTGCCGTCGAAATCGATCTCCAGACGGTCCCCCTCCCGGGCCGGGCGGTCCACCTTGGTCCAGGTCACCCTTTGTTTGCGCAGCTTGTCGAGCATCTCATCCACGTCGGCGCTGCTCACCTGCGCGACCGGCCGCTCGATGGTGATATCACTGAGCTCGGGCGGCTCCACCTCCGGGTAGACCTCGAAGGTCGCCACGTACTCGAGCTGCTCGCCGGGCTGGTTGCGCGTCTGCTCGATGCTCGGCTCACCCACCGGCCTCAGATCCTCCTGCTGCAGGGCCTGCTCGTAAGTCGAAGCGATCAGCTCCCCGGCGGTTTCAGAGCGCACCTGGGACTCATAGCGCTTCTTTACCACGCTCAGCGGCACCTTTCCGGGCCGGAACCCGTCCAGACGCACCGAGCGCGCGAGCTGCTGGAGCTTGCTTTGCACCTGGCTGTCGATCTGGTCTGCCGGTATCTGCACGGTCATCCGGCGTTCGAGCCCGGTGGTGGTTTCAACAGAAACTTGCATGTGTTTTCCTCGACCTGAATACGATAAATCGCGGCTGGCCGCTCCGGGCAGGCGGTCTCGGCCCGGAGCGGCAGTGGAATCAATCCATTGTCTGGTGCGAAAGGAGAGACTCGAACTCTCACGGGTCGCCCCACTGGAACCTAAATCCAGCGCGTCTACCAGTTCCGCCACTTTCGCGATGTGGCGCCAGGTGTCCGGCCCGGCACCGGGCGCAAAGTCAGCAAGCGATTATACGGGTTTGGAAAATCGAGGATAAGCCCAAAAAGCCGCCGAAAATGAAAAACCCGCGTGAGACGCGGGTTAAAACATGGTGGGCCGTGAAGGACTCGAACCTTCGACCAAGAGATTAAGAGTCTCCTGCTCTACCAACTGAGCTAACGGCCCTGCAGTTTATGGGGCGAGCGACCGGGATCGAACCGGCGACCACGGGAGCCACAATCCAGTGCTCTACCAACTGAGCTACGCCCGCCATTGAACCAGCACAGCGCGCGAGCCGCAATCCGGCTCACGCAAAAACCTTCGCCCGCGACCTGTAACCGCCGCACGCCGCCTCGCAGCACAGCGCTGCAGCCGGCCTCCCTGCCCGACACGCCGTGCGCCGGGTCTGGTCTGGCGTCCCGGGAGGGATTCGAACCCCCGACCGACGGCTTAGAAGGCCGTTGCTCTATCCTGCTGAGCTACCGGGACCGGAAATCTCCTCGACGTGGCCGACGGGGCAATTCGCCGCGGCCCCGCCGGACGCAGATTTGGTCGGGGTAGAGGGATTTGAACCCCCGACATCCTGCTCCCAAAGCAGGTGCGCTACCAGACTGCGCTATACCCCGTGAACCCGGTCTGGGTACAGGACGGGCCGGCGATGATACGGCCGGTCTCCGGCATCGTCAACGATCCAAGCACCGCATTGTAACAGATTCTCTGTCCCGCGCTTGTCGGCTCCGGGCCCGCGTGCGAGAATCGCCGGCCACCGCCCCCTGAACGAAACCTGATTCTCATGACCGCCCGCATCATCGACGGCAAGGCGATCGCCGCAGACCTACGTCGGCGGGTTCGCGAGCAGGTCGAAGAGCGGTTGGAGCGCGGCAGACGGCGACCGGGGCTCGCCGTCGTGCTGGTGGGCAACGATCCGGCCTCGGAAATCTACGTGAGGAACAAACGGCGCGCCTGCGAGGAGGCGGGGCTGCTGTCACGCTCCTACGATCTTCCGCCCGATACGTCCGAGCAGGCCCTGCTCGATCTCATCGATGCGCTGAACGACGACGCAGAGATCGACGGCATTCTGGTACAGCTCCCACTGCCCCCGCAGATCAACGCCGAGACCATCATCGAGCGCATGCGGCCGGACAAGGATGTGGACGGTTTCCATCCCTACAATGTCGGCCGCCTGGCGCTGCGCATTCCGCAGCTCCGGCCGTGCACGCCGCGCGGCATTATCACGCTGCTCGAAAGCACCGGGGAGAGCTACTACGGGCGTGAAGCGGTCGTGGTGGGCGTATCCAACCACGTCGGCCGCCCCATGGCCCTCGAGCTGCTGCTCGCCGGTGCCACCGTCACCTGCTGTCACCGGTTCACCCGCGACCTGGAGTCGCACGTACGCGAGGCGGAAATCCTGGTGGTTGCGGCCGGCAAGCCCGGCCTGGTGCCGGGCGAGTGGATTCGCCCCGGCGCGACGGTGCTCGACGTCGGCATTCACCGCCGCCAGTTCGGTCTGATCGGAGACGTGGTATTTGACACCGCGAAGGAGCGTGCGGGGTGGATCACACCGGTGCCGGGCGGCGTGGGCCCGATGACGGTCGCCACCCTGCTGCAGAACACGCTCCATGCGGCCGAGGCGCTGCACGGCGCCTAGGACTCGGTCCGGGCAGTCCCTTCGCCGGGGCCAGCACTCTTGCAACATGATATTTGGATATCTGTAGGAGTACCGGGCTGCCCGCGGTTTGCCGCACAGCCTCCCGGCCCGCGCGCAGGGCCTTCTGCCGTGCGCTGCTTCCCGATCGAATGAACGCCGCCGCAGGCAGTCAGGGCGCCACCGAGGCCATCGCACAGCCAGGCGCGCCGACAGCGGGCGGGGGTGCATTTGCAGGCATCAGGAGCGGCGCCAGCGGGTGCCGGTCGGTGCGTCCTCGAGCACGACGCCCATCGCGGCCAGCCGCGCTCTGAGCTGGTCCGCCTCCGCCCAGTCCCGCCTGGCCCTCGCCGTCTCGCGTTCCGCCACCAGCGTCTCGATCTCCGCATCGGTGGGCCCTTGCGCCCCGCTGGCGGGTGCGGCCCGCAGATAGGCCTCGGGTTCCGCCTGTAACAGCCCCAGTCGGCCGGCCAGCTGCTTGAGGGTGGCGGCCAGCCGTGCGCTGACGGCGGGCTGCCGCTGCTCTCTCGCCCGGTTGATCTCACGCGACAGATCGAAGAGCACGGCGAGCGCCTCGCGGGTGTTGAAGTCGTCGTTCATGGCGGTGCGGAAACGCCGCTCGTAGTCCGGATCCGGAGCGCCCCCGGCCGACGCGCCGGCGTCGCGCAAGCAGGTGTAGAGGCGCTGCAGCGCGGCCCGGGCCTCCTCCAGATTCTCATCGCTGTAGCTCAACGGACTGCGGTAATGACTGGAGAGGATGAAGTACCGTACTTCCTCGGGCTGGTAGCCCCGCAGGATTTCCCGGACCGTGAAAAAATTGCCCAGCGACTTGGACATCTTTTCCTCGTCGACCTGCACGAAGCCGTTGTGTATCCAGTAGTTCACGAAGTGCTCGCCGGTCGCACCCTCAGACTGGGCGATTTCATTCTCGTGATGGGGAAACTGGAGGTCCATGCCGCCGCCGTGAATGTCGAAGTGGGCGCCCAGGCAGCCCGTCGACATCGCCGAGCACTCGATGTGCCATCCCGGTCGGCCGGGCCCCCAGGGCGACGGCCAGCTCGGCTCGCCCGGCTTGGCCGCCTTCCAGAGGACGAAATCCAGAGGATCACGCTTTGCATCTTCGACCTCGACCCGGGCGCCGGAGCGCAGCTCCTCGACACGTTTTCCGGAAAGCTGGCCGTAGCCCTGAAACCTGCTCACGGCGTAGTAGATGTCGCCGTTGTCGCCCTGGTAGGCATAGCCCTTGTCGAGCAGCCGGCCGATCATTTCGAGAATCTGCCGCATCGAATCCGTGGCCCGGGGCTCAAGATCCGGGCGCAGCACCCCGAGAGCGTCGGCGTCCTCGTGCATGGCTCGGATGAAGCGGTCGGTGAGCTGACCGATGGGCTCGCCGTTTTCCGCGGCGCGCGCAATGATCTTGTCATCGATATCGGTGATGTTGCGCACGTAGGTGACCTCGTACCCAAGCGCGCGCAGGTGCCTGACAATGACGTCGAACACGACCAGCACGCGGGCGTGGCCAAGATGACAGAAGTCATACACCGTCATCCCGCACACGTAGATGCGCACCTTGCCCGGCTCGATGGGGACGAACTGCTCTTTGCGGCGGGTGAGACTGTTGTATAGCTTAAGCATCCGGTTCGATCCCCCTGCTCCAGCGGTTGAGCGTTTCCTGCAGACGCCTGCGGCAGCGATCCGGACCGAGCCATTCCCACACCCGCTGCATTTCCGGTCCGTGCGTGACACCCGTGAGCGCCACCCTCAGGGGCATGAACAGGGCTCGGCCCCTGACGCCGGCTGCCCTGCCCGCCGCGCCGGCGAAGCTGCGAAAATCAGCGGCGCCGTCGAGGGCGCCCAGTGCGTGCTCGAAAAACCCCCTGCCGGCGGCCTCCAGCACCGCCCGGCCTTCGGCATCCGGCTCGATCGCATCGCCGGCCAGGCGGTCAAGCCAGGCAACGACCTCGGGAGGCATCACGACGTTGTCCCGCACCACGGCGAGCAGGCCTGTGAGAACGCTGTCGTCGGGCCGCACGGCGAGCTGTGCATACTGCACCGATGCCTTGAACCAGGCCAACAGCTCCTCGGGCGCCGCCGCGGCGACGGCTTCCTTCTGCCAATGGCGCAGCTGGCCTTCATCATAGCGCGCCGGCGCCCTGCCGAGTCGCTCGACGGAAAACGCCGCGGCCAATTCCTCGAATGTTCCGTAGGCGTCGGTGTCGCAGCTGTGCCCGAGTCGGGCCAGATAGTTGAGCAGAGCGCTCGGCAGATAGCCCTCCTCGCGCAATTCCCTCAGGCTGCGGCTGCCGTGGCGCTTGGACAGCGGCGCGCCGTCCTCGCCGACCAGCAGCGAGAGGTGCCCGTAGGCGGGGGGCCGCAGGTCGAGCGCCCGCAACAGCAACAGCTGTCGGGGCGTATTGGCGAGGTGATCCTCACCGCGCAGAACGTGGGTGACCCCCATCAGGGCGTCGTCCAAGGCGTTGGTGAAGAAGAACGCCGGGCTGTCGTCGCTGCGACGGATGATAAAATCACCGATCTCGTCACTGAGAAAACTCTGCCGTCCCCGCACCAGGTCATCGAACGCGATGCGCTCACCCACCGGTACCCGGTACCGGATCGTCGGCCTCAGCCCCGCATCGAGCTTACGCCGGACCTCGTCTGCCGACAGGTGGGCACAGGTGCCCGGGTAGCGTGGAGGCTGACCGGCAGCACGCTGGGCCCTGCGGGCCGATGCCAGCTGATTGGTCGTACAGAAACAGGGGTAGCTGAGCCCGCTGGCTTCAAGCGCGTGGTAGTAGTGGCCGTAGATGTCGCCGCGCCGGGCCTGAAAGTGGGGCCCTTCGTCCCAAAGCAGTCCCAGCCAACGCAATTCGCCCATCAATGCCTCGGCGTGCACTTTCGTGCTGCGCTCCACGTCGGTATCCTCGATGCGCAGCAGAAAGGCACCGCCCCGCCCCCGGGCGAGCAGGGCATTGAACAGGGCAGTTCGCACGTTGCCCAGATGCATCTCGCCGGTGGGACTGGGCGCGAAGCGCGTTTTCAGGCTCGACTCGGACATGGAAGGCTCGTGGATCGGGCGGGCATGGTAGCAAAATTGGTGGACGGGATGGAAAAAGTTATGATAACCGGGCCATAGAGGAGCCAGAAGATATGAAATTCTTTGGAAAGATCGTGTTAGGCGCTCTACTGTGCTTCACACCGATGCTCGCTGGAGCAGCCGACCCAACCGCAACGGGAGATGCCATCGTGACCGTGCACATGCAGACCAACAAAGGCCCGATTGTCCTGGAGCTCGATGCCGAGAAGGCACCGGAAACGGTGTCCAACTTCGTCGAGTACGCCGAGGCGGGATTCTATGACGGAACTATTTTTCACCGGGTGATTCCGGGCTTCATGATCCAGGGCGGCGGTTTCGAGCCTGGCATGCAGCAGAAGAGCACGCGCGCTCCGATCCGCAACGAGGCGGACAACGGCTTGAAGAACGAGCTTGGCACCATCGCCATGGCCCGCACATCTGACCCGCACTCGGCCACGGCGCAGTTCTTCATCAACGTCAAGGACAACGGCTTCCTGAATCATTCGGCGCCCACCGCCCAGGGCTGGGGATACTGCGTGTTCGGCAAAGTTGCCGACGGAATGGACGTGGTCCATGACATCGAAAAGGTTTCCACCACCTCGCGGGCCGGTCACCAGGATGTGCCGGTGGAAGATGTGATCATCGAAAAAGTGACCGTCCAAGACTGAGATCGGCCCCGCGCAAAAGCGGGCAACCCGCAACGGTGTCGACGCTCCTCGTTTCGGATCTTCATCTCCACCCCTCGCGTCCCGCGATCATCCGCTGCTTTCTGCGCTTTCTGGCGCAGCAGCAGGGGCGGGCCGAAGGCCTGTATATCCTCGGCGATCTTTTCGAAGCCTGGATCGGGGACGATGATCCCGAGCCGGCGTACGCGCCGGTGCGCAGCGCCCTTAGAGCTTGCGTTGCCGCCGGGACACCGGTCTTCCTGATGCGCGGCAACCGGGACTTCCTGCTCGGCGAGCGCTTTGGCGAGGAAACGCGGTGCACGCTGATCGATGACCCTACGCGGGTGGAACTGCACGGGATACCCACCCTGCTCATGCACGGCGATGCACTGTGCAGCGATGATCACGATTACCAGCGCCTGCGCACAACCCTTCGCGACCCGCAGTGGCAGCGCCAGGTGCTGGAGCGGTCGATCCCCGAGCGGGCGGCGCTGGCACGCCAGGCCCGCGAACTCAGCGAACACAGCAGCCGCAGCAAGAGCCGCCGCATCATGGACGTCAACGAGGCCGAAGTGCTGCGGATGATCCGTGAGCACGAAGTCGAGCTGCTGATCCACGGCCACACCCACCGCGCCGGCGCCCACCGGATCCGCGATGGCCGGACACGGGCGACACGCATCGATCTGGGCGACTGGTACTCCAGGGGCAGCGCGCTGGTCATCGACCAATCGGGCTGGCGCAGCCTGGAGCTCAGCTGTGCCGGTTGAGCCTCAGGGGCGGCGCCGGCCCGGTGCTTCGACCGGTTCCGATGGCGCTATCTCATAGGAGCGCAGCCCGTCCGGCACCGCGAGCAGCGCCTCGTCGACAGCCACGTTCCGCGTGTAGTCCAGAAGCTCGCGGCGGTCGGCGCTGCCGCTCCACTCCAGCAGCGGCAGACCGGCTCTCGCATGGAAATCCCCCGCATACAAATAGCGGGCCAGAAAACAGGGTGTCTGCAGCGCCCGAGGGGTGTTGTCGAGGGTGCGCGACTGCTGGACTGCCAGGACGCGGAAGAATTCGCCGAAAGCGGCGCTCACGTCGTCAAGCAGGCCCGGCACCACCACTGCCGAGCGGCATACCTTATCACCGGCACGCAGCACCACGGTGAGCGCGCGCTTCCCCTCCAGGGTCGGCGCCTGCGCATCGTAGGATGTCTCCACCGCGATGGAAAGCGTCTCGGGCGGCTCAGGCCGACGCCCGCGTCCGTCGATGTTGAGGACACTGCCGGTCTCGGGCACCACGTTGTAGATCTGCCGTCGCCTGCGGTCCAATAACACGAAACCGCCCTCGTCATTGCCTTCATCCAGGCGCAGAAAGGCGTCGGTGACGATGTAGCGCGCCCGGGAGGGCTCCCTCCCGGCTTCCTGTTCCGCATACCAGACAACCGTAGCGCTGGTCTCGCCGGCCAGCGCCGCCGGACCTGCCGGCCACACCAGCACACCCACCAGGCCGAGGGGCGCCGCACTGAAACACCGGCAGACCAGCCTGTGTATCACTCCACGTCCGCGCCGCCTGTCCCGCGCGCTGCCAGCTCTTCCAGACATTGCATCTCCTGCCGGTTGAAGCCCGCCTGCCGCCGGGCAGCATAGTGAAAGGGCCTCTTCACCTCTCCCTTCATATACTGCTCCAGCAGCTGCACAAAAGTCACCTCGGGCGCAAGCCCGCGTGCCTCGCACAGCCAGCGGTACCAGCGCGTGCCGATTTCCACATGCCCGATTTCATCGCGCAGAATAACCTGCAGGATTTCAACAGAAACGGCGTCCCCCGTAGCCGTCAGGCGCTCGATGATACCGGGCGTGACATCCAGTCCTCGCGCTTCCAGCACCCGGGGCACGAGCGCCATCCTGGCGAGTGGGTCGTGGGCGGTCCGGCAGGCCATTTCCCACAGCCCGTTGTGCGCATCGAGTCGGCCGTAGGCCGAGCCCAGCTCGCACAGGCGGGTGGACAACATGCGGAAATGCCGCGACTCCTCGAAAGCGACGCGTGCCCAGTCGCGATAGAACGCGTGCGGCAGCCCGCGGAACCGGTACACGGCGTCCCAGGCCAGATTGATGGCATTGAACTCGATATGGGCCAGGGCGTGCAGGAGCGAAATACGGCCTTGCGTGGAGCCGAGCCGACGGCGCGGCAGGTCACGCGGGGACACGAGCCTCGGTCGATCGGGACGCCCCGGCACCGGGATCGGCACCGGCGCGCGGGCCGTGTCAAACCCGAGCTCACCGGCTTCGAGCGCGCCGTGCACGATTTCTGTCAGCCTGCATTTCTCCTGCGGGTCGGCACAGGTGATGCACTCCAGGGCGCATTCAGATAGATTGCCTTGACCGACTCGCCGGGCACCTTTGTCCATAGGCCTCTGCCGCCGCTGTCAGGCCTTCCACGCGATGACCAGATCGCGCACGTTGGTGCCCGTAGGCCCGGTGGCAATCAGGTCACCAGTGGCTTCGAGAAACACACCCGAATTCGCCCGCCTCAGCTGTTCCCCGGCGTCCAGTCCGCTCAGCTCACCGCGTCGCAGGCTACCGCTGTCGACCAGGGCACCGGCGTCTTCGGTCGGGCCGTCGCTGCCGTCTGTGCCGATCGCCAGCATGGCGGCGTCTTCCCGCCCCGCCAGCTCGATCGCGGCGGCCAGGGCCAGATGCTGATTGCGCCCTCCGCGGCCCGGGTGCTCGGGCAGTACCACGGTCGTCTCGCCGCCCCAGATCTGGATCCCGGAAGGCGCCTGCGCGAGCCGGCGCGCGAGATGTCTGCCGGTGAGCTCGGCATCACCGTCGAGCTCGACCGGCTCGACACGCGCCCGGAACCCGCGCTGTCGAGCTCGGGCGGCGGCGGCTCTACAGGCCATCTGCAGGTTGCCCAGAACGCGATGCTCGGGCACCGGGATGCCGACGGGTGCCGGAGCCGCCGCCGGCAGACCCTCGAGCAGAGCCCGCAACCATTCCGGATACCGGGGCTCTTCCCGAGCGGTCTGCTGGCCCGGGTAAAGGGGCCCGGAACCGATGACCGCCGGATCGTCGCCGGCCACATCCGAGATCAGCCAGACCGCGAGCCGTCGCCCCCCCGTCACCTTGAGTAGATTGCCGCCCTTGATCCGGGAGACCCGCCTCCTGACGGCATTGATCTCGGCGATGCTCAGACCGCTGGAGAGCAGCCAGCGGTTGATCCTCGCCAAGTCATCCAGGGCGACACCTGCGACCGGAGCCTCCACGAGACTGGATGTACCGCCCGAGATCAGAAACAACAGCCAGCGGTCCTGCGACCGTTCGCCGACCCACTCCAGCAGTCGGGCTCCCGCCCGCAGGCTCTCGGGGGTCGGCACCGGATGGCCGGCTTCCAGAACCTCGGTGTCCAGTGAGCCCGGCGGGCGCGGTACGGCGTGCCCCGATTTCGTGATCACCAGGGTACGCCCAATCCGGTCGTCCAGCGCCCGGTGCGCCCCGAGCGCCATGGCGGCGGCCGCCTTGCCGATGGCGGCGACATCGACCGGGCCTTCCAGCGGCTGTTGGCTGAGGGCCTGCTCCACCAGCCGGTCCCCGCGCACGGCGTCGATGGCAGAACGGCCGAGCTCGAGCAGAAGCTCTCTATAGTTAATATCCATTTATTAGTAATATATATAACTTTATTAAATCACTACCTAAAGTGCATTGAGGTCGTCATTGCACGCAGACAGCGCTCCCGGGGCGACTGATTGTAAATCAGAAGCCAACTCTGCGCCGCTTTGCGCTACGGTACGCTTTATTGCTGCCCATCAATAAGTTGCGCTGCAGCCCCAAACGCCCTGAGTCACCCTGGTACGCCCTGATCTGGTGACTCAATGGTGACTTGAATGAAATTAACGAAGCAGCGTATCGATGCCTCCGCATGGGAAGTTGGTGCGCCCACGAAAGACCGCTCCCACTCGGAATCTGCCTTTCAAATCACCCATGTGCTCCAGTCGCTACTGGGGCCGGCAATGGTGACCGCCGGGCTGAACACGTCATCCCTCCAAAGCCCATCGAACGGTTCTGCACGCCTGCCGGACAATCGGCTCCTGCTGTCGACTGGAAAGTCAGTCTGGCTGGCCCAAGGGGCAGAAGCACCGTAGCACCGTGAACCCTGGCAACGAGGGAATAAAATATATTCCAGGACGGATATATATCTGCTACGATATATGCCCTATGCGAAATATCTCTCCAGAAACACTTTTCGCTGCGCTCGCGAACGCGACGCGCCTGCGCTGTCTGCTGTTACTGCTCCAGCATGAAGAGCTCTGCGTCTGTGAACTCACCCATGTCATCGGCGCAGCCCAGCCGAATATGTCGCGCCATCTGGCGCAGTTGCGAGAAGCCGGTTTGGTCACTGATCGCCGCGAGGGTCAATGGATTTATTACCAAATTGATCCCGAGCTTCCGGAGTGGATCATGCACATCCTTCAGGAGGTGGCGGCCGGCACCCGCGATGCCGATCCCTACCGGTCGGACCAGACCGTTTTGGCCGCGATGCCGAATCGTCCGGGCGTACCGCACTGTGCATGACGGCAGAACCGCAGCATTTCTGCAAGACGGGTAGCCCATTCACGCTTTGGTTCGGGAGGACTTAGCCATGGCCGAAAAACCCTTCAATGTACTGTCCTTTTGCACCGTGTTCGTGGAACTCCCCTTAGCGTCGCTCGACCGCCTCAAGCTGCAGAAGACGCTTGACGAAATCGGGCAGCCCCAGCTTGGCGATGAGGCCGCGGGCACCCAAGGGCTTGATGCGCCAGCCCCAACCATTCCCACCTGAGCGGCATGTCATCCCTCGGCTGTATCCGGTACACAGCGGGAGCTCAGTACCGGCATTCACTTGCAGGGCCGAGGAACGACGATAGTCCGTCGGAGACGAAGCAGTGAGCGCACAGTGTGAAGTCGCCGCGACACAGGCGAGCGGTGCCCGTCTCAGTTTCTTCGAGCGGTACCTGACCGTCTGGGTCGGGCTGTGCATTGTCGCAGGGATCGGCCTGGGGCATTTCCTGCCCGCAGCTTTTCAGACCATTGGCCGCATGGAAGTTGCCCAGGTAAATCTGCCAGTCGCGGTACTGATCTGGCTGATGATTATCCCGATGCTGCTGAAGGTCGACTTCACGGCGCTCCATCAGGTCAAAGCCCATTGGAAAGGCATCGGGGTCACGTTACTCATCAACTGGGCGGTGAAACCCTTCTCGATGGCTTTTCTCGGTTGGCTCTTTATTCGCGTCGTATTCGCGCCTTACCTTCCGGCAGACCAGCTCGATGACTACATCGCCGGACTAATCCTTCTGGCAGCGGCACCCTGCACGGCAATGGTGTTTGTCTGGAGTCGCCTCTCCGGTGGAGAACCGAATTTCACGCTGACTCAGGTAGCCTTGAACGACACCATCATGATCTTTGCTTTTGCGCCTATCGTCGGCTTCCTGCTTGGCCTGTCTGCTATTTCGGTACCCTGGGATACGCTGTTCCTGTCGGTCGTGCTGTACATCGTGCTCCCTGTCGCCTTTGGACAGTGGTGGCGTCGCCGAACTCTGGCCGCAGGTGGAGATGCGGCGTTGCAGCAAGTTCTGCACACCTTGCATCCGGTGTCGCTGCTGGCGCTGTTGGCAACCCTGGTTCTGCTCTTCGGATTCCAGGGTGAGCAAATCTTGCGTCAGCCGCTGGTCATTGTGATGCTGGCAGTGCCCATTCTCATCCAGGTGTATTTCAACTCGGGGCTTGCGTATGTGTTGAATCGGCGGTTTGGAGTAGCACATTGCGTCGCGGCTCCTTCGGCGCTGATCGGGGCCAGTAACTTTTTCGAGTTGGCCGTAGCGACGGCCATCGTACTTTTCGGCTTTGACTCCGGTGCGGCGCTGGCCACAGTGGTTGGTGTACTGGTTGAAGTACCCGTCATGCTCTCGGTCGTCAAGATCGTCAATGCATCCCGTGATTGGTATGAACGTAAGCCAGCGACTCAAGGCTGAATGAGGCGGCTCGCCTCCGACCGCTTTTGGTATGCCCAGGGCGATGGCGAGTTCTTTGTCTGGCTGCGCGCCCACTCGGAGGGCTTCGACGTCGAGGTGTTCGATGCCAATGTTTGGATCAGCCAGGTCCAGGGTCCGCGTTCAATGGACGTGCTCGCGCAAGCCTCCGACGAAGGTATGCCGGAGCAGTTTCGCTACTTCGACCTGAGCCGGATATGCATCGGCGGCCAACCCGTGGTGATCAGCCGTACGGGCTTCACCAACGAGCTGGGCTGGGAGTTTTACTTCGGACGATTCAGCGGACGGTACAGGGAGCTAGCCTTTGAAAACCCCGGCAGATTGGGCAAATGGCTACCAGCGAGTACCGGCGACGCGAGCACGTCGTCCGGAGCCGCCGAGTGATCGTGGCTCGGGTTCTATTGCTTCGCTTTCTTGATGAACTCTTCGACCACATTCGACATGTCGAAGCTTTTCCCACCCTGCACGGGCGGATACTCGGCTAGGGACTTCAGGTGGTCGGCCATCAATACGCCCATAGGCTGGAGCAGCCAGGAAACCTTCTGCAGCAGATGCCCGTAGGCGTCTGTGCTGTCATAGCTCTCGTATGGGTCCATGCGGATGTTGAAGACCAAGGGAACGGTGCGTGGGATGACGTTCGCGTAGTAGTCCTCCTTGGTGGAGAAATGGAATTTCCACGGCCCCATCCGCACCGCCGTCAGTTTGCTCTCGTAGTAATGGAAGATGTGATTGCGGTTCGACTGTTCGGATTTGCCCATCCAGTAATCGAGATTGTTGACGCCGTCGATGACCTGCTTCTTTTCCGCCATGACCCGATCGGCGACGTCCGGGACCCCGGCAGCGGCAGCGAGGGTCGTGAACACGTCCTGATGACCCTGGATACCATTGAGCTTCGAGCCAGCAGGGATCTTGCCCGGCCAGCGCGCCATCATCGGCAC
>JASFKW010000018.1:0-44370 GCA_050118435.1 Gammaproteobacteria bacterium
GTCGCAGCCCAAGCGGGTGACGCTCAAGCGCAAGTCGCACAGCGAGCTGCGGACCACCGCGAGCCGCGCCGGCGGGGCGAGAACGGTCAGCGTCGAGGTCCGCAAGAAGCGAACCTACGTCAAGCGTGCCGACCTGATGGCCGAGGAAGAAGAGCGCCTCAAGCAGGAAGCCGAGGAGAAGGCCAAGCTGCTGGCCGAACGCGAGGCCCTGCGCAAGGCGGAACAGGAGGCCCTGCGGCGTGCAGAGGAGGAGGCGGCGCGCCGCGTGGAAGAAGAGCGCAAGCACGCCGAGGAAGTCGCGCGCCGGGCCGAAGACGAAGCCCGCCAGGCCGCCGAGAGCGAGCGCCTCAAAGCCGAGCAGGAGGCGCAGGCACGGGCTGAGCAGGAGGCACGTCAGCAGAAGGCGGAACAGGATCGCAAGCGGCGCGGCGAGAAGGACGATCGCCACACCAAGTACGGGCGGCAAGAGCTGCACGTGGCCAAAGACAAGAGCGGCCGGCGCAAGAAAAAGAAGGCGCCGCGCACGGGTGTGTCGATCCGAACCTCCGGCGAGCACGGCTTCGAGCGCCCGACCGCACCGGTGGTGCGCGAGGTCGAGGTGCCGGAGGCAATTTCGGTGTCCGAGCTGGCACAGAAAATGTCCATAAAGGCGACCGATCTGATCAAGTCGCTCATGAAGCTGGGTGTCATGGCCACGATCAACCAGATGCTCGATCAGGACACGGCGGTGTTGCTGGTCGAAGAAATGGGCCACGTGGCGAAGGTCGTATCGGAGCATGACCTGGAGGCGCAGATCGAGGAGTTGGCGGCGCGGGAAGTCAGCGGCGAGAGGGTTGCTCGGCCTCCGGTGGTGACGATCATGGGTCACGTCGACCATGGTAAGACCTCCCTGCTGGACCACATTCGCCGCACCCGCGTGGCAGCGGGTGAGGCCGGCGGTATCACCCAGCATATCGGCGCCTACCACGTGGAGACCGAGAGGGGCGTGATCAGCTTCCTGGACACCCCCGGCCACGCGGCCTTTACCGCCATGCGCGCGCGCGGTGCCAAAGTCACCGACATCGTTATTCTGGTGGTCGCCGCCGACGATGGCGTAAAACCCCAGACCATCGAGGCGATCCAGCACAGCAAGGCGGCCGGCGTGCCGATGGTGGTGGCCGTCAACAAGATCGACAAACCCGAAGCGGATCCGGACCGCGTCAAGAGCGAGCTTGCGCAGCACGAGGTCGTGCCGGAGGACTGGGGCGGCGACACCCAGATCGTCCAGGTGTCGGCCAAGAGCGGTGAGGGCATCGACGCGCTGCTCGATGCCGTGCTGCTGCAGGCTGAAGTGCTCGAGCTGAAAGCCGTCGAGGAATGTCCCGCACAGGGCGTGGTGATCGAATCGGCCCTCGACAAGGGACGCGGACCGGTCGCCACCATCCTGGTCCAGAACGGCGTGCTGCGCAAGGGCGATACCCTGGTCACCGGCGAGGAGATGGGCCGGGTGCGCGCGATGTTCGACGAGGCTGGGCGCCCCATTGACTCCGCCGGTCCGTCCATGCCGGCGGTGGTTCTGGGGCTGTCCGGCACTCCCACGGCGGGCGAGGACGCGCTGGTCATCAACGATGAGCGCAAGGCACGGGAGCTGGCCGAGTACCGACACCAGAAGCAGCGCGAGATCAAGCTGGCGCGCCAGCAACAGGCCAAGCTCGAGGACATGTTCTCGAAGATGGGTGCCGGCGAGCAGTCGAGTCTGAACATCATACTCAAGGCCGACGTGCAGGGCAGCGTCGAGGCTCTGCGGGATGCGCTGACCAAGATCAGCACCGATGAAGTGGCGGTGAAAATCGTGTCCTCGGGCGTCGGCGGTCTCACCGAGACCGACGCCAACCTGGCCGTGGCTTCCAACGCCATCATGATCGGCTTCAATGTGCGCGCCGACGCGGCGGCACGTCGCGTGGTCGAAGAGCACGGCATCGATGTCCACTACTACAGCGTGATCTATGACGCTATCGACCAGGTCAAGGCCGCCGTCTCGGGCATGCTGTCGCCCGAGATCAGCGAGGAGATCATCGGGCTGGCCGAGGTGCGCGACGTGTTCCGCTCGCCCAAGCTCGGCGCCATCGCCGGTTGTATGGTGGTCGAAGGCACCGTGCGACGCAGTGCCCCGATTCGTGTGCTGCGTGAAAACGTGGTTGTCTTCGAGGGTGAGCTGGAGTCGCTGCGCCGGTTCAAGGACGACGTCAACGAGGTGCGTGCCGGCACCGAGTGCGGTATCGGCGTCAAGAACTACAACGACGTCAGGGTAGGCGATCAGATCGAGGTGTTCGAGCGCGTGGAAAAGGCCCGCTCGGTGGACTGATCGATTTCCCGGCCGCCGGTGAGCGCGGCGCATCAGCCCCGGTCGGCGCCCCCAGCCCGGCCCCGGTGTTTCGAAGGTACAGCGTTCTGTCATGCCCAGAGATTTTCCACGCACCCGCCGGGTCGGCGAGCAGCTTCAGCGCGAGCTCGCGGGCCTGATCCGCGATGAGATCGACGATCCCAGGCTCGGGATGGTGAGCGTCTCCGCCGTCGAAGTGTCGCGGGACCTGTCGCACGCCAGGGTGTACGTTTCCACCCTGGGCAGCGCGGAGGAGGCGGAGGCATCCGTCCAGGTCCTGGAAGGCGCCGCAGGCTATTTGCGCCGCCTGCTCGGTCAGCGCGTGACACTGCGCAATGTTCCGCAGCTGCATTTCAGGTGTGACCGCTCGATTGAGCGGGGTGCGCGGCTGAGCTCGCTGATCGACGCCGCGGTGCGCGGGCACCACAGTGATGACGACAAATCCGATCCGGACAGTTGAGACAGGCGATTTTATGGGACGACGTCGCGCAAAGGGACGAGACGTTAACGGCATTCTGCTGCTGGACAAGCCTTCGGGGATCACATCCAACGACGCCCTGCAGCAGGTCAAGCGGCTGTATTTCGCCCGCAAGGCCGGGCATACCGGCAGCCTTGACCCGCTGGCTTCCGGTGTGCTCCCGATCTGCATGGGGGAGGCTACCAAGGTCTCGGCCTTCCTGCTGGACGCGGACAAGCGCTACCAGGTGCGCTGCCGGCTCGGCGTGCGCACCAGCACCGCGGATGCCGAAGGCGAGGTGCTGGAATCACGGCCGGTCGGCTCCTACAGCCCCGAACAGATCGAAGTCGTGCTGGCCGGATTTCGCGGCAGCATCGAACAGATTCCGCCCATGTACTCGGCGCTCAAGCATCAGGGGCAGCGCCTCTACAAGCTGGCGCGCGAGGGCGTCGAAGTGGAGCGCAAGCCGCGCAGGGTCGAGATCTACGAGCTGAGCCTGAAAGGACAGGGCGAAGACTGGATCGAGATCGGCGTCCATTGCTCCAAGGGCACCTATGTCCGGACGCTGGTGGAGGACATCGGTGACAAGCTGGGTCCGGGAGCGCACGTGGCCGGGTTGCGGCGCACGGGTGTCGGGCCGTATGACGAGGAAGGCCTGGTGACCCTCGAAACACTCGAGAGACTCAAAGTCTCGGACATGGCCGCGATGGACAGGCTGCTGCTGCCTCTGGAGTCGGCGCTGACGCAATGGCCGGACGTCCAGCTGTCCGCCGATGCGGCGTTCTATCTGCAGCAGGGGCAGCCGGTGCTGGTGCCGCACGCGCCGACCAGCGGCTGGGTGCGCCTGTATGAGCGCAACCGCAGCTTTCTCGGCATGGGTGAGATTCTGGACGATGGGCGCGTGGCGCCGCGGCGGCTGATGAAAGCTGCCCGCGCCGTCGGGGGATGAGCCAGAAGCGTCTGTTTGTGAGGCAGTTTCGGACAGCGCCCGGCCGTGTCTCAGACTCCGCCCCGGTCGCGACAGGGCGTGCTTCCCGCCCTCCTCGCGTGCCCTGAACCCCCGATCAGGATCTGCCTAAGCTGTTGAGCGAGCTGGGGGCGCCGGTTAAAATACGCCGCTTCCCTCAGGAACGATTTCTGGAGTAACGAATGACCTTGTCAACCGAAGAGAAAAGCAGCATCGTGAAGGAATATCAGCGCAGTGCCGGCGACACCGGCTCGCCCGAGGTACAGGTCGCGCTGCTGTCTGCGAACATACGGCACCTGACCTCACATTTTCAGGAGCACAAGCACGACCACCATTCCCGCCAGGGGCTGCTGCGTATGGTCAGCACGCGACGCAAGCTGCTCGATTATCTGAAGAGCAAGGACGTGCGCCGTTACCAGGACCTCATCGCGCGGCTCGGTCTACGCCGTTAACACGACTCTGATTGAGCTCTCATCGTGAGCGGCGTAGTGACGAAGCAATCTCCGAACGGCGGCTTTCAGCCCGTGATATTGCTCCGTCGGGCTCCCAATGACGCGGGGTTAATCAGGATGTCAAACAGGATTCAAGTGTTCAATAACCGCTGCAGCCAGCAGTAAGGATGTTTCAGTGAGCCCCATCAAGAAATCGTTCCCCTACGGCAGTCACACGGTCACGTTAGAAACGGGTGAGATAGCCCGGCAGGCCACCGGCGCTGTGATGGTCAGCATGGGTGATACCAGCGTGCTTGTCACCGCGGTCGGTTTGAAGACCGGTGTCGAGGGCCGGGACTTCTTTCCCCTGACCGTCGATTATCAAGAACGCACGTATGCCGCGGGTAAGATTCCCGGCGGCTTCTTCCGCCGCGAAGGGCGCCCGAGCGAGAATGAAACGCTGGTCTCGCGACTGATCGACCGGCCGCTGCGACCGCTGTTTCCCAAGGGGTTCACCAACGAAGTTCAGGTCATCGCCACTGTGATGTCGGTCGATCCGGAGATCGACCCGGACATTCCGGCCCTGCTCGGCGCCTCGGCGGCGCTGTCGGTTTCGGGCCTGCCGTTCAACGGTCCCATCGGTGCCGCGCGCGTCGGTTACGTCAACGGCGAATACGTTCTCAACCCGGTTGCCAGCCAGCTGAAGGGCTCGGATCTCGATCTGGTGGTGGCCGGCACGGAAAACGCCGTGCTCATGGTCGAATCGCAAGCCAAGCAGCTGTCCGAAGAGATCATGCTCGGATCGGTGGTCTACGGTCACGAGCAGATGCAGAGCGCCATCAAGGCGATCCGCGAGCTGGCCGCGGAAGTCAACCCGCCGGCCTGGGAGTGGCAGCCCGCGGCCACCAACGAAGAGCTCTACAAAGCCATTGCGGAGGCCAGCGAAGCAGCTTTCACCGAAGCCTATCAGATCGCCGACAAGCAGGCGCGTTACGCGCGTCTCGACGCGATACGCGCTGCCACCAGCGAGCAGTTCGCCAGTACCGATGAGGAAAGCGGCTACAGCCCGGAAGACGTTCGCGGCGCCATGGAGAAGCTCGAAAAGCAGATTGTCCGCGGCCGCGTTACTGCAGGCATGCCGCGCATCGACGGTCGTGACACCAGAACGGTGCGACCGATCGCCGTCCGCACCGGCGTGCTGCCGCGCACTCACGGCTCCGCCCTGTTCACCCGCGGTGAGACCCAGGCGCTGGTGGTGACCACCCTGGGTACCGAGCGCGAGTCGCAGATTATCGACGCCCTGCAGGGCGAGCGGCGCGACAACTTCATGCTGCACTACAATTTCCCGCCGTACTGCGTGGGCGAGACCGGTCGTGTCGGCAGCCCGAAACGGCGTGAGATCGGGCACGGCCGCCTGGCCAAGCGCGGACTGCTCGCGGTGATGCCCGACGTGGCCGAATTCCCCTATACCATCCGCGTGGTATCCGAAATCACCGAGTCTAACGGCTCCAGCTCGATGGCGAGCGTCTGCGGCAGCAGCCTGGCGATGATGGACGCCGGCGTTCCGTTGCAGGCGCCTGTTGCCGGCGTCGCCATGGGTCTCATCAAGGAGGGCGATCAGTTCGCCGTCCTGACCGACATCATGGGCGACGAGGATCATCTGGGCGATATGGACTTCAAGGTCGCAGGTACCGCGGACGGCGTCAACGCCCTGCAGATGGACATCAAGATCGACGGTATTACCCGGGAGATTATGGAGCAGGCGCTGGCCCAGGCGCGCGAAGCTCGCATGCACATTCTCGGGGAGATGAACGCGGCCATCGCGAGGCCGCGCGACGAGATGTCCGCCTACGCGCCGCGCTATATCACGATGAAGATCAATCCGGATCGTATTCGCGACGTGATCGGAAAAGGAGGAGCGACGATCCGTGCCCTGACCGAGGAAACCGGTGCCTCCGTCGACATCGACGACAGCGGTGTGGTCAAGATCGCTTCCGTCGACCGGGCGGCAGGCGAGGAATGCAAACGCCGCATCGAGCAGCTGACCGCCGACGTCGAGGTGGGGCACGTGTACGAAGGCAAGGTTGTCAAGCTGATGGACTTCGGCGCATTCGTGACCATACTGCCGGGGAAGGACGGGCTGGTTCACATCTCACAGATCTGCGAAGAGCGGGTCGAGAAAGTCAGCGACAAGCTTTCAGAGGGCGACACCATCAAGGTCAAGGTGCTCGAGGTGGACAAGCAGGGCCGCATCCGTCTGAGCATGAAAGCGGTCGGCGAGTGACGCACGGGGCTCCGGCCGGCCGTTGACGGCGGGTCAAAAAAGGGGCTGCTGAGCCCCTTTTGTGCGTTCTGGGGCACCGATCCCTCAGGGGTAGAGACGACGGCGCTAGTTGAAGTCGCTGGGTTCCGCCGTGGGCAAGCCGGGCTGCGGTGCTGTGCACCGAATGCCGCGGCAGGCACGCTTGCCGTCGGCAGTGTTTCAGATGGGGTGTGCGAGATTGGCCCGATCGCCGGCTTAGCGCAGCAAATCCAGCAGATCCAGGGCGGTGACGATGCCGGCGATGCGGCTGTCGCGGGTGACGATCAGGCGGTGAATGCGCCCCTTGACCATCATGTCCGCGGCTTCCTGGACGCTGGCGTCTTCGGCGACGGCGAACACCATCGGGGTCATGATGTCCCGGACCTTTGCCTGTGATTCCTGTTCGATGTGAAAGGTGGAGGCCTCTTCGGCGGCGACCTGCATTTCCAGGGAGTGGAGATAGTACTCGTGGGTGTGGCGCTCGCGGGCGCGATGCTCCGGCGTGCTGTCGTAGCGCACGATGTCCGTGAGTGAAACCACGCCGGCGAGGTCGCCTGCGCTCGAGGTCACGGGTGCCCCCGAGATGGCGTTGTCGGTAAGAAAGCGCGCCAGCCGGTTGAGGGACCAGTCCTCCTCCACCGATAGCACATCGCGCTGCATGATATCGCTCACCCTGACGTCAGTCGCCGTTGTCATCTCAGCCGCTCCCTCTGTTCTCAACCGTGCATTCTAGTATTTTTGCAACATGATGTTGACGGATTCAGTTGACCTGTCAGCGTTTGGGGTAAGGCGCAGCTCGAAGCGAAGGGTGGTTGCCCTTGGCAAGAGGTGCAACGCCGCCATGGACGCTGACAGGCCAACCCTTCGGGCGCCCCTCAGGTAACTGCGCCGCGGCGTTGCTGGGCTTGACAAGGCTCGGCCGTTGACTGCGCGCGGCGCCTGGCGGCAAAACACCTCAGGGGCGCTGAATGCATCAATATCATGTTGCAAGAATGCCAGGACAGGGTAGCAACCTTTTTGCGTGCATGATTTGATCTTCATCAATCAGGGGAAAGCCTGCTTCGAGCGGAGGCGCTCAGGTCGGGTCGCGCAGGAACTCACAGACCCGTTCGTCCATCCAGTAATGGGGCTTCCAGGGCCAGCGGCCGGCGACAAAGCCGACGTGACCGCCCCGGAAGGTTACCTCAAGTCGAACACCGGGTCCGAGCTGGTCTTCGGCGGGAATGACATTGGGTGTCATAAAAGGGTCGTCGGCCGCCTGCAGTATCAGTGTCGGTGTCAGTATGTGTTTCAGGTACGGGCCGCTGCCGGACTTGAGGTAGTAATCATCCACACCGGCGAAGCCGTGCAGGGGCGCCGTCACCCGGTCATCGAATTGCCGGAAGGTCTTGAGCCCGCGCAGACCGCTGACGTCGACCGGCAGTGCGTGCTGCCCGGCCTTGGCGCGGGTCGAGCGCCTCAGCTTGTAGAGCAAAAAAGCCTGGTAGAGTCGCGAGAAACCCGTTTCCAGGCGCCTTGCGGCCGCGTCGAGGTCGAAAGGCACTGAGACGGCGACGGCTCTCGCGACCAGTGATTGGTTCGGATTTTCGCCCAGCCACTTGAGCAGCACGTTTCCCCCCAGGGATACGCCGACGAGGCAGAGCGGGCCGCCCGACCGCTGCGCAGCCACCAAATGCCGGATCACCCGGTCGAGGTCGCCCGTCTCGCCGGAATGATAGCTGCGTGCGAGGCGGTTCGGCTCACCGCTGCAGCCGCGAAAGTAGAGCAGGGCGATGCGGAAGCCGTTCCGGCTCAGGGAGCGCAGCAGACCTCTGACGTAGTGGGAGCCGATCGAGCCTTCCAGCCCGTGGAGCAGCAGCACCAGGGGCCCGGAGCCCTGCATCGTCCAGTCGATATCGAGAAAATCGCCGTCCGGGAGCTCGAGCCGCTCGCGGTGCAGGGCGGGCACCGTGGCTTTGCGGAAGAGATAAGGGAAAAGGGTCTGGAGGTGGGGACCCGGCAGCCACCAGGCCGGTCTGAAGGCGCTGTCGACCCGCACGCCTCAGCCTGGACGACGGGGCGGCGCGGCGGGCAGCCCGTGCGCCGCGACAGGCGGCCGCCGCTCTGTTAGCCGCGCCCCGATAGCCCTCGGCCGGCTGTCCGGAGGCTCGAAAGACACTGCTTTGCGCGGTCCCAGAGCGGGTTCCTTCACCGGTTGGCCCGGTTGGCCTTGAGGTCGTCGACCACACCGGGATCCGCCAGTGTCGAAGTGTCGCCCAGTGCGTCGATGTCGTTGGATGCGATCTTGCGCAGGATGCGGCGCATGATCTTTCCCGAGCGGGTCTTGGGCAGCGCCGGCGCCCACTGAATTACGTCGATCGTGGCGATGGGGCCGATTTCGCTGCGCACCAGCTGCACCAGCTCTTTTTTCACTGCGTCGCTTGGCTCCTTGCCCTTGACCAGCGTGACGTAAGCGTAAATGCCCTGACCCTTGATGTCGTGGGGGTAGCCCACCACTGCGGCCTCCGCCACGTCATCGTGCAGCACCAGCGCGCTTTCCAACTCCGCCGTTCCGAGTCGGTGTCCGGAGACATTGAGTACGTCGTCGACGCGCCCGGTGATCCAGTAGTATCCGTCCTTGTCGCGCCGCGCACCGTCGCCACTGAAATACATGCCGGGGTAGGTCGAAAAATAGGTCTCCCGAAAGCGCCGGTGGTCGCCGTAGACGGTGCGCATCTGGCCGGGCCAGGAGCGCGTGATGACCAGGTTGCCCTCGGCCGCGCCTTCGAGTACTTCGCCCTCATTGCTGACCAGTGCCGGGACGACGCCGAAAAACGGCCGGGTCGCCGATCCGGGTTTGGTGGGCGTGGCTCCAGGCAGGGGCGTGATCATGTGGCCGCCGGTTTCGGTCTGCCACCAGGTGTCGACAATGGGGCAGCGCCCGTCGCCCACCACGCTGTAATACCATTCCCAGGCCTCGGGATTGATGGGCTCGCCGACGGTGCCGAGCAGGCGCAGCGAGTCGCGGGTGGCTCTTCTGACCGGCTCATCGCCCTCGCGCATCAGCGCGCGAATGGCGGTCGGTGCCGTGTAGAAGATGGCTACGCGGTGCTTGTCGCACACCTGCCAGAAACGCGAGTTATCCGGATAGGTCGGCAGGCCCTCGTACATGAGGCTGATGGCGCCGTTGGCGAGCGGCCCGTAGACGATGTAGCTGTGTCCGGTGATCCAGCCGATATCGGCGGTACACCAGAATACCTCGCCCTCCTGATAGTCGAAGACATATTTGTGTGTGATGGCGGCGTAGAGCAGATAGCCGCCGGTGGTGTGTAGCACACCCTTGGGTTTGCCCGTGGAGCCGGAGGTGTAGAGGATGAACAGCGGGTCTTCTGCGCCCATGCGCTCCGGCTCGCATTCCGCGTCGACAGAGGCGGCGATCTCGTGCAGCCAGACATCGCGCTCCGCGTGCCATTGGACATCGCCGCCGGTGTGTTTCACCACCACGACGGTGTGCACGTCGGGGCAGGACTGGAGTGCCTTGTCGGTGTTAGCCTTCAGGGGCACCGTCTTTCCGCCGCGCACGCCCTGATCGGCGGTTATGACCACGCGACAGTCGGAATCCAGGATGCGGTCTTTTATCGATTCGGGCGAGAAACCGCCGAACACGACGGAGTGGACGGCACCGATGCGGGCGCAGGCCAGCATGGCCACGGCGGCCTCGGGGATCATGGGCATGTAGATGCACACCCGGTCGCCCTTCTTCACGCCGCGTCTCTTCAGCACATTGGCGAAGGTACAGACCTCGCCGTAGAGCTCGCGATAGGTGATCTTTTTGTCCACCGAGGGATCGTCGCCTTCCCAGACAATCGCGGTCTGATCGCCGCGGCTGTCCAGGTGGCGATCGACGCAGTTGTAGCAGGCATTGAGCTCGCCGCCCTCGAACCACTTTATGTTCGCTTGGTTGAAATCCCACTCGGCAACCCGGTCCCAGGGCCGGTACCAGCTCAGGAACTCTTCGGCCTGCTCGGCCCAGAAGCTCTCCGGATCGTCGACGGATTTCTGATACATCTTCTCGTATTGCGCTGCATCGATGTGGGCGTGGGCGGCAATCGATTCGGGCACCGGATAGATCTTTTCCTCGGACATGCACCTCTTCCTATGGCTGGGCTCCGGGCGGGGAGCGGGATTGGCAGTTTGCGTTTGGGCGCATTGTACGGATATTCGGAAACCCGGTTCAACGATGTTCAATGGCTCGGCTGCGCGGAATCCGATCGGGCTCCCAGACATCGGCGGCCCACTGCCAGAATTCCTCGAGCGTCGCATCGCCGATCGCGGCAGGAACCTGCTGACCGAGCATCTCCAGCACCTCGGTGAGCACGGGCAGCGGCGCGCGGGGATCGATGGCGGGGGCGCCCGTCTGCTTGCTCAGCTTTTCACCGCGTACATTGACCACCACCGGCAGATGCAGATACGCGGGCGTGGGCAATCCGAGCACCTGCTGCAGATAGATCTGTCGGCCCGTCGAGCCCAGCAGATCGGTCCCCCGCACGATGTCGCTGACGCCCTGCAGGGCATCATCGACGACCACGGCCAGCTGATAGGCGAACAGCCCGTCGGCGCGCTGCAGGATGAAATCGCCGACCTCGGTGGGCAGGCATTCCTCGGAAGGTCCCTGCAGACGGTCGTCGAAGTGGATCGAGACATCTTTGACCCGGATGCGCACGGAGCGCGGCTTGCGTCCGGCGGGCAGACCGGCGCGGCAGGTGCCGGCATAGACCGGCCCCGAAGCTCCTTCGCGTGCACTGTCGCGTATCTCGCGGCGCGTGCAGCCGCAGGCATACACCAGTCCGAGCTTGCGCAGCTCCTCGAGGGTGTGGTGGTAGGCCTCGAGGCGGCGGCTCTGATAGAGCACTTCGCTGTCCCAGTGCAGGCCGAGGCGCTCCAGGGTACGCAGTATGCTGTCGGCGGCCCCGCCGACCTCGCGCGGCGGATCCAGGTCTTCCATGCGCACCAGCCACTGGCCGCGCCGGGAGCGTGCGTCCAGGAAGCTTGCGACCGCGGTCAGCAGCGAGCCGAGATGCAGGTTCCCGGTCGGGGAAGGAGCGAAGCGGCCACAGTAGATCGAATCCGACATAGCGCAGGTGCTATCGCATAAAAAAACCGGCGCGCGGCCGGTTTTTTCAGCCGGCCAAGAGCCTGCTCAACCCATCTGCTTTTCCCGGATCTCGTCGAGTGTCTTGCAGTCGATGCACAGCGTGGCGGTCGGTCGGGCTTCCAGGCGCCGGATGCCGATCTCGACCCCGCAGGCTTCGCAATAGCCGTATTCGTCGTTGTCCAGGTTCATCAGCGCTTCATCGATCTTCTTGATCAGCTTGCGCTCGCGGTCGCGCGCGCGCAGCTCCATGCTGAATTCGGATTCCTGGGTGGCGCGATCGTTCGGATCGGGGAAGTTGGCTGCCTCGTCCTGCATGTGGTGCACGGTGCGGTCGACCTCTTCCATCAGCTCGCGTTTCCACGCCAACAGGATGTTGCGGAAATGCTCCACCTGCTCGTCGTTCATGTATTCTTCGCCCTTCTCGGGCACGTAAGGCTCTATGCCGCCCGCAACCGGACCGGTGGCCGGGGCCTTCGCAGCCGCCTTGGGCTTGCCGACAGGCTTCTTTGCCGCCGTCGTCTTCCTGGCCGGCGTTTTCTTCTTGGCGGGTGCTTTCTTTTTGGCAGCCGTCTTCTTCGGGGCCGCGGATTTCTTCGCTGCCGATTTCTTGGCGACAGGTTTCTTCTTCGCCTTGGCTTTCGTCTGCGCAGCCTTTTTCTTGGCAGCCATTCAATTCCTCCCGAACTCGATCAAGCCGTGCTCTATATCAAAAACCGCAAATTCAGGCAAGCTTTGGAGCCCTGCCTGCCGGCAAGTGCGCTAGTTTCCGGCCGTCCTCAGGCCGAGTCAAGAGCGGACGCTGCAAAAAGGTGCGCTCCTGCGGCCTTGTTGGAGGTTTCATCTCTGCGGTAGGCTGATAGCCTTTCCATCTGCTACCGAAGCCGTGCCAAGTGACCCTCCCAGACACGATGAGCCTGCCGCGAAAGCGTCCCCAAGGCCCGGATGTCCCCGACCATGATGAGCCCCGAATCTGCGCCCCACCGCTTTCCTCGCGCCGCTTTAGGGCGCTGGGCGCTGTGATTGCGACGGGTCGCCGGTGGGCGGGAACCGACCGATGAGCCGACTGACCACACTGCTGTTCGACGTAGACGGCACCCTGGCGGAAACAGAGGAGATCCACCGTCACTCCTTCAACCGCTGTTTTGCCGAGGCCGGTCTGGACTGGGTCTGGTCCAAGCCGTGCTATGCGGAGCTGCTCGCAGTGACCGGCGGCAAGGAGCGTATCCGTTATTATCTGCAACGCTATCGGCCGGATTTCCGGGCGCCGAAGGCGATCGACGCCTTCATCGCCGATCTGCACGCCGCCAAGACGGCGATCTACACCCGCGCGGTGGCAGCAGGGGATGTGCCGCTGCGGCCCGGGGTGAGACGTCTGCTCATGGAAGCCCGCGAGGCCGGGGCCCGGCTTGCAATCACCACGACCACGACGGTGGACAACGTCACAGCGCTGCTGCAGCACAGCCTCGCCCCTGACGCGGAGCGCTGGTTCGAGGTGATCGGGGCGGGCAGCGTCGTCCCGGCCAAGAAGCCCGCCCCGGACATCTATCATTATGTGATGGAGAAGATGAACGTGATGCCACAGGAATGCCTGGCATTGGAGGACTCTGCCAACGGTCTGCGCTCTGCGCGCGCTGCCGGCGTTGTCACGCTGGTCACGACGAGCGAGTACACTCGTGACGAGCGGTTCGACGGCGCGGCTCTGGTGATCGATCAGCTCGGGGAGCCGGGGCGGCCCTTCACGGTGGTGTGCGGCGATGCCGGGGGACACCGCTATGTCACGCTCGAGCTGCTGCGGGAGCTGCACGCGAAGGATCCCGCCCCTTGACCGCCAGACGTATCAGCTCGATCTCGCCGTTCCATGCCATGGCCCTGCTGGCGCGTGCGCGGGAGCTGGAGGCGCAGGGCCGCTCCATTGTGCACATGGAGATCGGCGAGCCGGATTTCAGCACCCCGCAGCCGATCGTCGACGCCGGCATCCGTGCGCTGGCCGAAGGCAGGACGCATTACACCCCGGCCGTGGGCCTGTCCCAGCTGCGCGAGGCCATCGCGCAGCGTTACTACGAGCGCGGCTACGGCGTCACGGTGGATCCTCGGCGGATTCTGGTGACACCGGGTGCCTCGGGCGCGCTGCAGCTGATCCTCGGACTGCTGGTGGACCCGGGCAGGGAAGTCCTGATGAGTGATCCCGGCTATCCCTGTAACCGCAACTTCGTCTACCTCTATGAGGGCAGGCCGGTGGCGGTCCCGGCGACGGCCGAAAACCACTACCAGCTCTCCGTCGAGGCGCTGGAGCAGCACTGGACCGACGAAACCTGCGCGGTGATGATCGCCAGCCCGTCCAATCCAACCGGAACGGTGGTTGCGAAGCAGACGCTCGGCGCGCTGCTGGAGCTCGCCCGGGCGCGTGGGGCGGCCGTCATGGTTGACGAGATCTACAGCGGACTGAGCTACGACGAGCCTCCCCGCACCGCGCTTGCGCTGGGCGACGACGTTTTCGTGCTCAACAGCTTCTCCAAGTACTTCGGCATGACCGGCTGGCGCCTCGGCTGGCTGGTGGCGCCGGAAGCCTGCGTCGATGACCTGGACATGCTGGCCCAGAATCTGTTTCTCGCCGCCCCCACGCCGGCGCAGTACGCGGCGCTCGCGGCTTTCGAGCCAGAAACCCTCGCTGTGCTTGAGCAGCGTCGTGCCGAGTTCCGCGCGCGCCGCGACTTTCTTCTGCCGGCGCTGCGCAACCTCGGCTTCCACATTCCCGTCGAGCCGCAGGGTGCCTTCTACCTGTATGCCGACTGCAGCGGTCTCACCGGCGACAGCTACGCCTTTGCCCACGCGCTGCTGGAGCAGGCCGGTGTGGCCATCACGCCCGGCATCGATTTCGGCCGGTTCCGCGCCGCGCAGCACGTGCGCTTCGCCTACACGACGTCCCTGGCGCAACTCGAGGAGGGCGTAGAGCGGATCGCCGCCTTCCTGGCGGCGAATTAGGACTTATCAGATTGACCGCGAAAAACGCGAAGGGAACCAATGGAGCAAGGCAACTGAAATTAATCGAAATAGGGTCGGCATTGCGATTCGCCATCGCCCAGGCGCGGCCGCGAAGCAACCGCCGGGGCCGCGACGGCCCTAGTACTTTTGCAATATGGTGTTGATGGATGAGGGATCTGTTCGCCGGCCCGCGTTACCTGCTCGAAGGCTTTGGTCTGTTGCGCAAACCGGGCCTGAGACGGTTCGTTTTGGTGCCGCTGCTGGTCAACGTGCTGCTGTTCGCGGGTCTCATCTGGTCGGCGTTCACCTGGGTCGACGCCACCGTGCAGTACCTCATCGCGCAGCTGCCTGACTGGCTCCAGTGGCTGAGTTATCTGATCGTGCCGGTGTTCGTTCTGGCCAGCGTGGTGCTGATCTTCTACGGCTTCTCGCTGATGGCCAACCTGATTGCGGCTCCGTTCAACGGTCTGCTGGCCGAAGCGGTGGAGGGCTACGTCACGGGCAGGCCGCTGCAGGGCGGCTGGGGTCAGGTGCTGCGGGATATTCTTCCGAGTCTGCTTTCCGAGCTGCGAAAATTGATGTATTTCGCCCTGCGGGCCGTGCCCTTGCTGGTGCTGCTGCTGGTGCCGGGCGTCAATGTCCTCGCCTCGGTGTTGTGGGTGCTGTTCAGCGCCTGGATGATGGCGGTCCAGTATCTCGACTATCCCATGGCCAACCACAGCCTGTTCTTCAAGCAGCAACGGGCGCGGCTGCGGAAACGGCCGCTGCTGGCCTGGAGTTTCGGTGGGCCGGTGATGCTGATCACCATGATCCCCGTGCTCAACTTCTTCGTGATGCCGGCGGCGGTGGCGGGCGCGACGCTGATCTGGGTGCGCGAGAATCGGTTAGAGGCCCCGCGCTAGCAGGGCCGCACCATAGGCGGCTTCCTGATGCACGGCAACCTCGACGGGCACACCGAGCATCTGCTGGCGTATCTGTCTCCAGGCGGCGTTGCGCGCGCCGCCGCCGACGCTGATGACGCGATCGGGATAGGGCGCGCCGAGCTCCGCCAGTCGCCGGTAGCCCTGCCGTTCTATCCTGGCCAGGCCTTCCAGAATGCCGTGGAGGAACTCACACTCGGACGCCGGGCGCGGGTTCAGCCTGGGGGCAAGGCCCGGGTCGCGAACCGGGAACCGTTCACCGGGGGCCGGCAGCGGATAGTAGTCCAGGCCCGTGGGGCTGCGGGGATCGATCAGGGCGCTGCAGCGTTCCAGCTGTTGCGGCGTGAAAAGCTCGCGCAGCACGCTCCCGCCGGCGTTGGAGGCGCCGCCTGCCAGCCAGCGCGTGCCCAGCCGGTGACTGTAGACGCCGTAGTCTACGGCGAAGACCGGCGTGTCGGCCAGGACCTTGAGCACCAGCGTGCTGCCGAGGACGGTCACCGCCGTCCCGGTGTCCACGGCTCCCGTGGCGATAAAGCCGGCGGTGCTGTCGGTGGTGCCCGCGACCACCAGCGTTTCCCGCGGCCAGCCCCAGCGTCGCGCGAGCAGCGGCCGAACGCGGCCGACAGCAGAGCCGGGTGTCAGTACTTCGGGCAGGCAGGCGGGCGGCAAGGGGAGGTCGCGCAGCCATTCGGGCCAGGCTCTGCGAATGGGGTCGTAGCCCAGCTTGAGCGCGTTGTTCTCGTCACTCACACCATAGCGGCCGGCGAGCTTCCCGGTCAGCCAGTCCGCCTGGTGCAGCGCCAGCGAGGGCCTGCCGGCGCAGTGCCGGCCCAGATAGAGCAGCTTGGCGAGGCTGGACGTGGGGCTGGCCGCGGCACTTTCCGGAGCAGCGACACGGTCGATCTGTTCGGCCTCACGCCGGGCGCGGGCGTCGTTGTACATCAGGGCGGGAGTCAGGGGATGTCCGGACGGATCGCACAGCAACAGCGTCGCGGACGTCGCATCGATCGCCACACGTCTCACCTTGCTTGGGTTGGATTGGCGGGACAGCCGGTCCAGCGTTTCGCTCAGCGCCTGCCACCAGACCCCGGGGTCCTGCTCCACGCGGGCGCCATGGCGCGTCAGGGACGGCAGCGGGGTTCGGGCTTCCGCGAGCAGGATGCCGCTATCCTCGATGGCGCAGGCCCGGCAGGCGGAGGTGCCGACGTCGATGCCGATGAAGGTCGCCATGCATTCAGTTTACCCGCACAGATCGAGGGCCCTAGGGCAGCTCCACGCGGCCGGGCGGCTGCCAGTCGGGGTCCCGGTGCTCGGCAATCACCGTGGTGTAGATGCCGCCGCGCACGTTGAACTCGGCGGTGAGGCGCATGAAGCGCGGCGCGCAGACGGCCACCAGCTTATCCAGGATCTGGTTGGTGACGTCTTCGTGAAACGCGCCCTGCTCGCGAAACGACCAGACGTAGAGCTTGAGGGATTTGAGCTCAATACAGCGCAGGTCGGGCACGTATTCGAGGTGCAGGGTGGCGAAGTCCGGCTGCCCGGTCTTCGGGCACAGGCAGGTGAACTCCGGGATCCGGATGCGGACGCTGTAGTCACGTCCGGGGTGCGGATTGGCGAAGGTTTCGAGGTCTTTGCTCGGTTGCGCCAGCATGAGGGCACATTAACCGACGGGGGTTAAACAACACAAGCCGCGGGGAAAGGGCTTTGCCGCAGCGGCTTGGCCTGTGCCGCGCGCATCGGAAAAAAACCGTTGTCGGCCCGAACGCTGCGCGCCACGTCGCGCTTGTCAGGGGCAGGGTCTATCGGTATCTTTCGCGGATGCGATTGAGCAAGCTCAAACTGGCCGGCTTCAAGTCTTTCGTCGATCCCACTGTCGTTCACTTTCCATCCGACCTCACCGGTGTGGTCGGGCCCAACGGTTGCGGCAAGTCGAACGTCATCGACGCGGTACGCTGGGTCATGGGCGAGACTTCTGCGAAGCACCTGCGCGGCGATTCGATGGCGGACGTGATCTTCAATGGTTCCACCGCGCGCAAGCCTGTGGCTCAGGCCTCGGTCGAGCTGGTGTTTGACAACTCCGACGGCGCCATCGGCGGCCAATACGCCAAGTACGCGGAGATTGCGCTGCGCCGTCAGGTATCCCGCGACGGACAGTCGGCGTACTTCCTCAACGGCACTCGCTGCCGGCGCCGTGACATCACCGACATCTTCCTGGGAACCGGCCTGGGTCCGCGCAGCTACGCCATCATCGAGCAGGGTATGATTTCACGCCTCATCGAAGCGAAGCCCGAGGAGCTGCGCATCTATTTCGAGGAAGCGGCGGGCATTTCCAAGTACAAGGAACGCCGCAGGGAAACCGAAAACCGTATCAGGCACACGCAAGAAAATCTTCTTCGTCTGAATGACTTGAGAGAAGAAATTGAGAAACAACTTGATAAATTGAAGCGCCAAGCCCGCACCGCTGAAACCTTCAAGGGGCTGCGCGAGCAGGAGCGCCGCCTGAAGGCCGAGCTGCTGACGCTGCGCTACCAGCGACTGCATGAGGAAAGCGGTGACCGGCGCAAGCTGATTCAGGAGGAGGAGACACGCCTGGAGGCGGTGAATGCCGAATTGCGCTCGGTCGAGGCCGCTCAGGAGCAGGGACGCGAACAGCACATCGAGGCCTCAGACCGGTTCAACGAGATCCAGGGTCGCTATTATCAGCTGGGCGCCGAGGTTGCGCGCATCGAGCAGGCCATTCAGCACGGCAAGGAAACGCGGCGCTCCCAGCACGAAGAGCTTGAAAAGACGGAGCAGGCCTGGAACGAGGTTCAGGCTCACATCAGGGTCGACGGGCAGCGTCTGGAGCAGCTGGCGCGCGAGCTCGGCGAGAACGCGCCGGCCCGCGCCGAAGCCGCGGCCCGCGCCGGCGCTTCGCGCGAAAGGCGCGACGCCGCCGAGCAGGAGATGCAGAAGTGGCAGGCCGAGTGGGACGCGTTCAACGCGCGCGCCAACGAAGCCTCTCAGACCGCCCAGGTCGAGCGCACACGCATCGATCACCTGGAGCGCCAGCTCGCCCAGCTTGCGACGCGTCGCGAGCGCATCCGGCAGGAGCAGCAGCAGCTCGACAGCCGCGTGCTGGAAGCCGAGCTGGGCGAGCTCGAGCAGCAGTCCGAGGCGCGTCAGCAGCAGGCCCGCCACCTGCAGGCACAGCTCGAGCAGCTTCGGAATCGCATCGAGGAGCTGCGTGGTCTGATGCGCGGCCAGCAGGCCGAGCTCCACGAAGCCCAGAGCGCGCACCAGGACATGCGCGGCAGGCTGGCGTCCCTGCAGGCGCTGCAGCAGGCCGCCCTCGGGCAGCGGGCCGGTGGGGTCAATGAATGGCTGGAGCAGCGCGGACTCGCGCAGGCGCCGCGTCTCGCCCATCAGCTCGAGGTGGACAGTGGCTGGGAACGGGCCGTGGAAACGGTGCTGGGCCCCTGTCTCGAGGCTGTCTGTGTCGATGACCTCGGGGCGCTGACCGACGCTCTGGGCGACCTTCAGCAGGGCGCCCTGTCGGTGATCGATACCGGGGCCGGCTCCGGGCCGGGTGCGCATGCGAACGGAACGTCACTCACCGAAAAGGTCCGCGCGCCCTGGTCCCTGGAGGAGCTGCTGGGAGGCGTATACGCCGCTGAATCGCTGGCCGAGGCGCTGCTAGTGCGCGAACGGCTGGCGGCTCATGAATCGGTCGTGACCCCGGAGCGTATCTGGATAGGGCGCGGCTGGCTGAGGGTGACGCGCGATCAGGATGAAAAGGCGGGTGTACTGGAGCGTGAGCGCGAAATCAGCAGCTTACAGACCGATCTGAAAGAAAAGCAGGAAGTGGTCGCGCGGCTGGAAGAAGCGCTGGAGACGGCCCGGTCGGAGCTCCAGGAGGCCGAAAGCCGGCGTGAAGAGCTGCAGGTGGAGGCCAATCTCGCACACCGCCAGTTCAGCGACGCGCGGGCTCAGTGTGAGGCCCGCCGCACCCGACTGGAACAGATGCAGCATCGCAGCGCCGCCCTGCAGAAGGAAGCCGGCGAGATCGACGCACAGCAGGCGGAAGACGGCCAAGCCGCGGAGCGCGCGCGGGCGCACCTGCACGAGGCGCTGGCGACCCTGGATACACTGGCCGATGAGCGCGAGCAGCGCTGGGGCGAGCGCGACCGGTTGCGCGGCGTCCTGGACGAAGTGCGGGCCGAGGCACAACGCGACCGCGACCATTCTCACGAGCTCGATCTACGCTACCAGTCGCTGCACACGGAACAGGAGACCACCGCCCAGAACCTCGAGCGCATGCAGGGCCAGCAGCGCCACCTGCGGCAGCGGCGCGACGAGCTGCGGCGGGCCCTCGAGGACGGCGAGGCGCCGCTGAAGGCCCTGGAGGAAGATCTCGGCGTCCAGCTTCAGATGCGGCTGGAAGTGGAGGCCGAGCTCTCTGACAGGCGCCGTCGGGTCGAGGAGATCGAGCACCGCCTGCGCGAGCTGGAGCAGCAGCGCCACCGCCTGGAAAGCGACGTGCAGGAGCTGCGGGAGCAGGTTGGCCGCGAAAAACTGGCCTGGCAGGAAATCCGGGTGCGCGGTGAGACGCTGTTGGAGCAGGTGGTGGCGAGCGGCTTCGAGCTGGCGCTGCTGGTCGAGGAGCTCGACGAGCAGGCGAGCGTCGAGGTCTGGGAGGAGCAGGTCGAGAAGCTCGGCGCCCGCATCCAGCGGCTGGGACCGATCAACCTGGCCGCCATCGAGGAATACGAGGAGCAGTCGGAGCGCAAAGAGTACCTCGATGCGCAGCACCAGGACGTCACCGCCGCGCTGGAGACGCTGGAAAACGCCATCCGGAAGATCGATCGCGAGACGCGCACCCGCTTCAAGGAAACCTTCGACAAGGTGAGCTCGGGGCTGCAGACCACGTTCCCGCGCCTGTTCGGCGGCGGGCATGCCTATCTTGAAATGACGGGTGAGGATCTGCTCGATACCGGCGTGACGGTGATGGCGCGTCCGCCGGGCAAGCGCAACAGCACCATCCACCTGCTCTCGGGCGGCGAAAAGGCGCTGACTGCGGTGGCGCTGGTGTTCTCGATCTTCGAATTGAATCCGTCGCCGTTCTGTATGCTCGACGAGGTCGACGCGCCGCTGGACGATGCCAACGTGGGCCGCTTCTGCGACATGGTGCGCGAGATGTCCGAGCGCGTTCAGTTCATTTTCATCACCCACAACAAGCTCACCATGGACCTCGCCAATCAGCTCGCCGGGGTGACCATGCACGAGCCAGGGGTGTCGCGCCTGGTCGCGGTGGACGTCGACCAGGCCGTGCAGCTGGCGGCGGTCTAGTGACCGAAACCGGACGTGGTGAGCAGCCTGCAGCACAGAGGTGTTGCGAACTGGCGACCCCGACCGCTGCGCCGGTGGCGGGAGCTTAACCATGAGTGAGCTGCGCATCATCCTGCTGCTGGTGGGGATCGGCATCATCGTCGCGGTCTATGCCTGGACGCGCTTCAAACAGCATCAGCAGCATCCGTCGGCGGGGCGGCCGGCGTCACGCCGGACCGTGCCAAGACCTTCTCAGGGCGACGAGCCCGACGCAGACGAGATCGAGCAGGAGCTGTCGCGCATGGGGCGGCTGCTCGCCCGCGATGCGGAGCCGGATATCGCCGAGGCGGGTGCCGATGAGCTGGCCGCCGATGAGTGGGCTGTCGAGACGTCGGCTGCCGAGGCGTCGGCTGCCATGGCTTCTGGTGGCGAGGCCGAGTCGGCGGCTCCGGAGCCCCGGTCCTCGGCCCAGACCGGCGATGCACCGGGGCTGGTTGTTGTGTCCGTGGTGGCCGAACCGGGGCACGCCTTCGCCGGCGAAGCCGTGGCTGCGGCGTTTCAGCACAACCGGCTGAAACCGGGGGAGCAGAGCATCTACCACCGTAAGGTGTTCAGGGACGGCCGCGAGCAGTGGGTATTCAGCGTGGCCAATCTGGTGAAGCCCGGCACCTTCCCGGCGCAGGATATGGACCAGTTCAGCACACCGGGACTGACCCTGTTCCTGCAGCTGCCGGCGCCCATCGCCGACCTCGAGGCATTCGACGATTTCGTCAACACGGCCGAGCGACTGGCCGTGGAGCTCGGCGGTGAGCTGAGAGACGGGCGGCAGCAGCTTCTCAGTCATCAGCAGTTGATGCAGGTGCGTGACAGCATTGCAGGCGGCCCGCCCGCTTCGATATCCAGACCCGCCTGACCGGGTGCGCCGTGAAACCGGAGCAGCGCGTCGAACAGCTTCGCGAGCAGATCCACTATCACAATTACCGCTACTATGTCCTCGACGATCCGGAAATACCGGATGCCGAGTACGACCGTCTGCTGCGCGAGCTGCAGGCGCTGGAGCAGCAGCACCCCGAGCTGATCACCCCCGATTCGCCGACTCAGCGCGTCGGCGCCCAGCCGCTGGGCGCCTTCGGCGAGGTACGTCACGAGCTGCCCATGCTGTCGCTGGACAATGCCTTCAGCGACGAGGAGCTCAGCGAATTCGATCGGCGGGTGCGGGAGCGGCTGGGTGAAACCGTGGTCGACTATACCGCCGAGCCCAAACTCGACGGCGTGGCGGTGAGCCTGCTCTACGAAGCGGGAAAGCTCACGCGCGGGGCCACGCGGGGCGACGGCACCACCGGCGAGGATGTGACCCAGAACGTGCGTACCATCGACTCGGTTCCGCTGCGGCTGCGCGGCGCGGACTACCCACGGCGCCTCGAGGTGCGCGGCGAGGTGTTCCTGTCGCATGAGGGGTTCCGCAGACTCAACGAGCACGCCGCCGAGCAAGGTCACAAGACCTTCGCCAACCCCCGTAACGCCGCCGCCGGGAGCCTCCGCCAGCTCGATCCCCAGGTAACCGCGCAGCGACCCCTGGAGATCTACTGCTACGGGGTGGGTCTGGCCCAGGAGGGTGAGCTGCCCGGCCGGCACAGCGAAGCCCTGCAGCAATTGCGCGAATGGGGGCTGCGGGTGTACCCGAAGGTCGAGCGCGTCCACGGTCTGGAGGGTTGCTTCGGCTATTATCGGCGCCTGGAAAGGCAGCGCGACAGTCTGCGCTTCGACATCGACGGGGTGGTGTTCAAGGTCGACCGGCTCGATCAGCAGCAGAAGCTGGGATTCGTCGCCCGCGCGCCTCGATGGGCGGTGGCCAGGAAATTTCCGGCGCAGGAAGAGCTCACGCGCGTGCTGGCCATCGAGGTACAGGTCGGTCGCACCGGCGCCGTCACCCCCGTGGCCCGACTCGAGCCGGTGTTCGTTTCCGGCGTGACGGTGACCAACGCCACGCTGCACAACGAAGACGAGGTCCACCGTAAGGACGTCCGGGTCGGAGATACGGTGATCGTGCGTCGCGCCGGCGACGTGATTCCCGAGGTGGTCTCGGTGCTCGTGCAACGCCGGCCGGCGAACGCCAAGCGCTTCGTCATGCCGAAACGCTGCCCGGTGTGCGGCGCCGACATCGAGCGGGTCGAAGGCGAGGCCGTCGCACGCTGCACCGGTGGCTTGTACTGCGAGGCGCAGCGCAGGCAGGCGATAAGGCATTTTGCGTCGCGGCGCGCAATGGATATCGAGGGCCTGGGCGACAAGCTGGTCGAGCAGCTAGTGGACCGCAAACTCGTGGAGGATGTCGCTGGTCTGTACAAGCTGGACGCCGCGACCCTGGCGGGGCAGGAGCGCATGGGAGAGAAATCGGCGGCCAATCTGATCGCAGCGCTGGAAAAGAGCAAGAACACCACCCTGGAGCGATTTCTCTATGCGCTCGGGATCCGCGAGGTCGGCGAGACCACGGCCCGGGCGCTCGCCCGCGCCTTCGGCGATCTGGAGGCGCTGATGGCCCCATCCGTGGAGCGCCTCGAGGCGATAAGGGACATCGGGCCGGTCGTCGCCCGGCACATCGTGCATTTTTTCGAGCAGCCGCACAACCGCGAGGTGATTCGCAGGCTGATCGCCGCCGGCGTCCACTGGCCGGCCGTGGAGGCGGGCCCGGGTCGACAGCCGCTGGAGGGCAACACCTACGTGCTGACGGGAACGCTCGCCGGCATGACCCGCGAGGAGGCCAAAGAGAGGCTGCAGGCACTCGGCGCGACGGTGGCGGGGAGCGTCTCGGCCAAGACCACGGCGGTCATCGCCGGCGAGAAGGCAGGATCGAAACTGACCCGGGCCGAGAAGCTCGGAATTGAGATATTATCCGAACAGGATCTGATGCGACTCCTCGGCGAAGCCGGGAGTCCGTCCGATTAGGGTGTTCGTGTCCATAGGTCTATTGCAGATCAGTCGCGGGCATCGGTTGCGTTACGGCGTTGTTCCGGGGCGCTTCCGGTGGACCGGGCGCACCTCGGGAGGATACGCTGATGAACAGACCCCGCGCCCTTTCATGCGCGTCGATCGCGGTGCTGTTGGCGGCAGCCGAATAGGGCTCTGCAACGGAACGGTTGGCAGGAGGTTATCCATTCCATGGCCAATGCGCGCTGGCAGGCGGCACTCAGGCTGGTGGGTCTCGAGCTGAGCCCGGTCAGTCATGTCGAGCGCCTGGTATCCACACTGGGTGGTTTTCTGGGTATCTACGCGATCCTCGTTATCAGCGCCAGGTTCGTCGATCTGCAGGCGGCGGTGCTCATCGTCGCCTCCATGGGAGCCTCTGCGGTGCTGCTGTTTGCCGTGCCGCACGGGCCGCTCTCACAGCCCTGGCCGGTGTTCGGAGGGCATCTGATCTCGGCGTTGGTCGGAGTGAGCTGTGCAAAGCTGATCCCCCACGGTGCCGTCGCCGCGGCGGCGGCGGTTTCACTGGCGATCGGCGCCATGCACTATCTGCGCTGCATCCATCCGCCCGGTGGTGCGACGGCGCTCACCTGCGTGGTCGGTGGGCCGGCGGTGGAGGCGCTCGGTTATGGCTATGTCGTGACGCCCGTGCTGCTCAATGTCGCGGTTATCCTGGTCGTCGCGGTGGTGTTCAACGCGCCGTTTGCCTGGCGGCGCTATCCGGCGGTCCTGAGACGGGCGAAACAAATGCAAGAGCGCGAAACCAAGGGATCGATCTCACACGAGAATCTGGTCTATGCCCTCAGCGAAATCGATTCGTTCATCGACGTGTCTGAGCAGGACCTCCTGGTCATCTACGATCTTGCGACCCAGCGATCGATGGCGGCGAATCTCACGCCCGGGCGCATCGAGCTGGGTCACTACTACAGCAACGGAAAATACGGGAGCGAGTGGTCGGTGAGGCAGGTGATCGACGCTGCTGAGCAGACCGGGGATCCGGGCCGCGACACGGTGATATTCAAGGTCGTCGCCGGCGACGGACGCTATTCAACGGGCGTGTCCACGCGGTCAGATTTCGCCCGCTGGGCGCGCTACGAGGTGTATCGTGAGGACGAGAACTGGCGCAAGGTGGACGATGCGGCGCGCGGCTGACCTACGGCCTGCTTCAGTGACGCACTGGACCGAAGGCTGTCGTGCCCTATCCGGCGCTGGCGGGCGAGCGGGGACCGGAGCCTTGTCGGTTGCCGGCGGCGCGGCTGACGCGCATGGCCGGGACGGTACCGCGGGTTAAGCGATGAACAGGCGGATACGGGTGGCCGAGCGCTATCTCGCAGCGGCCGATCCGGTGCTGGCCCGGCTCATCGAGAAGCACGGCCCCTGCACGCTGCTGCGCGACCCCAAGTCACATTTTCACACCCTGGTCTGGGCCATTGTCAACCAGCAGCTGTCGGTCAGAGCCGCACAGAGCATCGAATCGCGCCTGCAGGCCCGCTTGGGCGCGTCCCAGTTCGAGCCGCGGCATTTCCACCGCGCCCGGGAAATTACGCTGCGCGCCTGCGGGCTCAGCGGTGCCAAGGTGCGCTACCTGCGCGAGATCAGCCGAAAAGTGCTCTCGGGGGCGCTCGACCTCCAGTGCCTGGAGGAGATGGGTGACCAGCAGGCCGCAGAGTTTCTCATGCAGCTCCCGGGCATAGGCCGGTGGACGGCGGACATGTTGCTGATGTTTTCACTGCGCCGCCTGGACGTGCTTCCCCTCGGTGACCTCGCGCTGCGCAAATCGATCAGGATACACCACCGGCTGCCCGAGGGTGCGCGCGACGCGCTGTTCCTCGGCGTCGCGGAGCCCTGGCGGCCCTATCGAACCGTCGCCAGCTGGTACTACTGGGCGGCGGTGGATTAGGGTCCGTTAACGGGGCGTTCCCCAGGCCATCGGATAGAGAAGCTCGAGGACCTGATTGAAGGCAGCCGAGCTCGCCGAGACCGCCTCGGCGATGTCGGCGGTGCTCACGCTGGTCAGAGAAAGGGCTTCTTTCTGGATCTTCTCACAGGCTTTCACGCCGATGCGCGCGGCGTTCAGATCGGCATCGAGTAGAGCGGCATAGGGATCGTAGGAGGGCGACCTGAGCCGATGTCTGCTTTCCTGAGCACAGTGGGCGACCTGATCGGCGATATGAACGAGGGCCGATTCGATGGGTGCACTCAGGGCAATCCTGGGGTTGTGGTGGTACAGCACCGAAGCGCAGAGGGTCTCGGGCAGATTCCATTGCATGAGCAGCGCCTGCCCGATCTCTGCATGGTCGAAGCCGACGACGCGCTGTTCGATGTCACAGATGTCCTCTCCGGACTCCAGCCGCAATGATTCTGCTCTGGCAGCCTGCTCCGGCAGCTCCATCAGCATGAGAAGACGACCGACGTCGTGCAACAGGCCGGCGGTAAACAGGCGTTCGCTGTGCAGCACATTACAGCAGCGTGCCAGGTGGCGGGCAGTCAGGCCGGTAAAGACGCTGTGCTGCCAGAAGTCGGCCATGTCGATCAGGTCGCTCGGAATGCTGCCAAAAACCTCGGTGGGCGAGGCAGCCAGCGCCACATTGCGTAACTCACGCATACCGATCAGATCGACGGCACGGCTCACCGTATCGATTCTGTGGGGGTGCTCAGCGTAGCGGTTGTTCACCAGCTTCAGCACGCGCACGGTCAGGGCCGTATCCTTGCCCACCACCTCGGCGACGTCATCCGCCGTGGTGTGGGGGGAATCCGCCAGTGCCTGTACCTGAATACAGATCTCCGGCAGCGACACCAGCTGGACGTTGCGTTTTACCAGATCCTCGGGCGTCAAGATGAATCCTCGGAGCGAAACCCCGGTATTGCTTTTTTTTGACGGCGCGAGACCGGCTTCCTTTAATGACCAGCACGCAAGCCTGCCGACAGGCGCCGGCAGGTTATCTGCCGATGAGCCTCCTCGGCGCGCGAAAGCTCTGGCCTGCCGGTCGGCCCGCTCGGAAGAGGCGTTGCCCGGTGGGATTATTTGATGACACCCTCCGGGGAACGGTAGCTTTCCAGCAGCTTCACATAGTTATTGCGCTGGTAGGCGGCGGGGTCGGTCGCGTGCTGCTGGCTGACGCTCCCTTTGAGCTGGTGCAGGGAATCGTATTCATTCTGCTCCAGCCAGCGTTCGATGTCATGCAGAATCACCGCCAGCTGGGCGGGGCCCTTGCGCAGCAGCACGGTGCACAGATAGGTCGCGTCCGCGCCCGCCATGATCGCCTTGAGGGTCTCGTCGGCGCTGTGGAACCCGCCCGTGGCTGCGAGCGACAGGTTGACGCGGCCGTGCAGGACGGCCAGCCAGTGGATACGCAGCAGTGACTCATAGGGTGAAGAGAGATCCAGTCTCGCCACGACTTCGCGGCTCACCAGGTCGATGTCGGGCTGATAGAAGCGATTGAAGAGGGATACCCCGCCGGCACCACCCGCCTCGAGGCTGCGCACGAAGTGGCCCACCGAGCTGAACTGCGAGGAAAGCTTCATACACACCGGCAGGCTCACCTCCTGTTTGAGCTCATAGAGCATCTCAACATAGCGGCTTTCGACCTCTGCCGCAGACTCGTCAACATTGGCCGCGACGTAGTAGATGTTGAGTTCCAGCGCATCGGCGCCGGTCTCCTCGATCTCCTTTCCGTAGCGGATCCAGCCGTCGTTCGAGATACCGTTGAGACTGGCGATGACGGGGATATCCAGTGCGGATTTCATGTTCGTCAGCAGTTCCAGGTAGTCGTCGAGCGGCGTGGAACGGTCCTCGGGAATCGGGAGAAAGCTGTTTGCTTCGCCGAAGCCGATTGCCTGATCGTGCAGGAAGCGCGCGATGCTTTCCTCGGACTGGCGGACTTCCTCTTCGAACAAGGACGGCAGCACGATCGCCGCGGCGCCCGCGTCTTCCAGGCGCCGGGCCGTGGCCAGGTCGCCGGTCAGGGGGGAGGAAGATGGGATCAGTGGGTTGCTCAGCTCGAGGCCGAGAAATTCGGTTTTCAGGTCCACCATGGCCAGCGCTCCTTTGCGTCAGTGCTGCCGCCACTGTTCTCCTGGCTCCAGAACAGTCGCGCCGTTGGTTTTGTTGTGATGATACCGCGACGGGACAGCGCGAAACAGCCGTCCGAATGCACTCGCCGCCCCGATTTGGCGCCGCGTCGCCCCGGGGGCGGCGCGGGGACGGCTCAGAGGGATACGGCGTCGGTCGGCTTCCCCAGCGCCGGCGGGCCCGCAGGGCCAGAATGCCGGCGGCTGCGATATTGCGATATTGCGATGTGTGGAACGTCGGTGGCCAGACCGGGAAAGCCACCGTATCCACAGAATTCATTGGGGATCATGGCGGTTTCTTTCCCGCCAAAGGCCGGGGCCCCCGTGGCGTGTTAAAATCCCTGCACTGGTTGCGACGAAGAAGAGGTGAAAGGTGGATACCACCGGTTGCGCTGCGGGCGAACCCTTCGCGCTCAGGGTGCTGGGCGACATGATGGAACCCGAATTCGAGCACGGGTGCGTGATCGTGATCGATCCTGAAGGCCTGGTGCAGGACGGCTGCTTTGTGGTGGCCCGGCACAATGAGGAATTCTACTTCCGCCAGCTGGTGATCGACCACGAGCGCTACTACCTGAAGTGCCTCAACCATGCCTACGACGAGGTGGTGGAGCTTTCCGGCATGGAAGCGATCCAGGGCGTCGTGATCCAGAAGGCGGGCCGGCGGCGCAAGGACCGCAAACGCTACGGCTGAAGGGCTTTCGGACCACAGAGGAACACGAAGGCTCACAAAGGAAAAGCAAAGGTTTTGGACTTTGGGCCTTCGCACCATATGGACACCGCATCGCGTGACTGCGTGACGACGAAACCGCCCGGCTGTAAGCACCGGGTGCGGCAAGCACTGAAGCGGCGCGTTGACTTCCCAAGTCGCAGTTTCAAACAGAAAAGGGAGAAAGTTGCGAGGAGAACAAAATGGTTTTCCTTGGTGTTCCTTTGTGGTTAGTTCTTTGAATATCGCGCGGTAGCCGGTGCTGCAAGCGCATCTGCTATTTCCTGCTCAGCTGCTCGGGCCGCAGCTTCGGCGTGAAATAGTCGATCGCGGTGTCGTCGTCGACAGGCTCGCCATCGAGGTCGACTAGCTCCTGTTCGTAGTCGCTCCAGCCGCGCAGGCCGGTTTTCAGCGACTTGACCTTCGTGTAGCCCATCTTCTGCATCACATCGGCCGCCAGCACGCTGCGCTTGCCGGAACGGCAGATCACGACGGTATCCCGGTCGCGCGCCTCGACCAGCTCGGGTACCGTTTCCTCGTAGTCATATTCGCAGGCGGACTCGAGCACGCCGCGGGGCACATTGACAGAATTTCTGATGTGCATGGCGGCGAACTCATAGGGCTCCCGGATATCGAGCAGCAGCACCTCCGGTTTGCTCTGGATCAGCTCCTCGAGATCCCAGGGAAACAGCTCTTCGATCTCCTCCAGAGACTCGCTGACCAGCTCCTCGAAGGATTTCGCCTGGCGCGGGCGGGCGTCGCTGCTCACGACGTGGTCCCGTCGCGGTTGGGACGCAAGCCCTGTTCGACGGCGATGACCGCGGCCTCGACGCGGGAATGCACCCCGAGCTTGCGCAGAATGGCTTTCACGTGGAGCTTTACGGTGCCATCGGAAATGCCGAGGTTGCGCGCGATGACCTTGTTGCTCTGGCCTTCCGCGAGCAGACTGAGAATCTCGCTTTCGCGCGGCGTCAGATCGTCGAACGGGGAGGCCTCTTCGGGCAGTGTGCCGTCGCCCTTGACCACCTTGGCGAGCACCGGTGCCAGGTCCGGAGCGACCACGGTCTTGCCCGCCACGATGTCGCGCAGTGCGAGCACTAGCTCGTCGGCCTCCATGTCCTTGAGCAGGTAACCCTGCGCCCCGTTTCGCAGCGATTCCACCAGGTCGCGTTCCTCGGCGCTGGTCGTCAGCATCACGATGGGATTGCCGAACCCGCTTTCGCGTAGCTTCTTGAGCACGCCGATGCCATCGATGTCGGGCATGCGCATGTCCAGCAGCACCACGTCCGGTTTCAGCTCGGCGGCGCATCGCAGTCCTTCCCGACCCTCGCCGACCGACGCCACAACCGCGATATTTCTGTGGGCGAGCAGGCCCTCGAGCCCGCTGCGAAACAGCGTATGGTCGTCTATCAACAGCACGCGCAGGCCCATGGTCAGTTCGCAGCGCGCTCAGGCAACTCCACTGTGACCGTTTGGTTGAGGGGCGACTCCTCTCGGGGTTGTGGAAAGCGCAGGATGACCCGGGTTCCTTCGCCGCTTTCGCTTTCGATTTTCAGCTTGCCGCCAATGCGGGCCGCGCGCTCGCGCAGAATCTTCAGGCCAAGGTGCTCGCCGGGTCCGCCGCTGAGGGCCTTGTCCTGAAACCCGATGCCGTCATCCTCGATCAGCACCATGTAGTCGCTGCCTTTCCTGCCCGCCCGCATCAGCACGCGCACCGCATTGGCTTCGCTGTGTTTGCGAATATTGGCCAGCGCCTCCTGCACGATACGCAGCACCTGTATTTCCACCTCCGCCGGAAGCTCGGCGTTATCCCATTCCAGCTGCAGAAAGGCGCTGATCCGGGAGTTGCGGCGGAAACGTTCCACCGCCTGCTGGATTGCCGGAATCAGTCCGCGCTTGTGTACCGGCGCGCGGAAATGCGCGATCAGCTCCCGAAGCTCCGTGTAGGCTTCGTCGAGACTGTTCTCGATGCGTTCCAGCTCCTGCCACAGCGCGGCCTCTTTGCCGCTGTGCAGGGTTTCGTCGAGCACGCGCACCTGAAACTTGAGGCTGGCCAGGCTCTGCGCCAACGAGTCGTGCAGCTCGTTAGCCAGGCGGGTGCGCTCCTCCATGATCGACAGCAGATTCGCCTCTTCATCGAGACGGGATTTCTCGATCGCCATCCCCAGATGGTGACCGATGCTGGTGAGCAGGTTTTTCATGTCCTCCTGTTCGACCAGTCCACGCTGGGCGGTGAACAGGTTGTAGACGCCCAGTGTTTTGCCGCGGTAGCGCAGGGGGATGGCGATCATTTCCACGTTGTCATTTTCGAAGAACGGCCGCCCGGCGAACTGCCCGCAGCTCTGGAGGTCGTTCAGGGCGTAAACCTCGCCGGTCTGAGCGGCTTTGCCGCACAGGCAGCGCTCAACGCCGATCAGCTGCTCCTGCTGCACGACTTTGGGACTCAGGCCGCTGCTGGCGACGAGCTGCATCTTGCCGTCCGTCGTGAGCATGCGCACGATCCCGGCGCGCGCGTCGACCACATCCTTGAGGGTATGCAGAAAACGGGTCAGCAGGTCCTCAAGATCGCGCGCCGCGTTGATGTTGGCAGCGACGTCATACAGTATCTCCAGCGAATGGGTCTTCTGCTGGATGCGGTGCGTCTGCTGCTCCACTTCCGACTGGAGATCCAGCGACAGCGTCTCCAGGCGTTCGCCGAGCGCATTGATGTCCCGGTAAAGCTGATTGAAGTTGGGGTGGCCGGATTCGGGCAGGCGCGCGCTGAGCTGGCCGTTGCGCATCTGCACAACCCAGGCGTGGAGCTGTCCCAAGGGAGCCAGCAGGTCGCGCCTGGCCAGATGGAAAGCGAAGGATAGCAGCACCACACCGGCGATCAGGAGCACGCTGGTAGCGAGGTGCAGCCAGTTGGTGTGATCGGTGCGCAGGAAAAACCAGATATTGATGATGCCCAGCACAAACAGCAGGATCCCAAGCGCCGACAGCGCACCCAGAAACTGGCGCGTGGTTGGCAGCTCGAGCATGCGCATCCAGCGCGAGCGCTGGACTCGGAAATCCTGGTCGTGTCTGACTCGGGCTTCGGTATTCATCGGCTGCAAGTTCGTATGCCTCGGTCCATTATAGCGCTGAATAATGGGGGTATCAGCCGACCAACGTCGGGGTTTGAAATACCGGATCAAGCCTCGGGTTGCTTCTGAGCCGGATCGTTCGGATTGATGAAAACAATCTCATTTCGCCCCTCGATGTCGACGTAGTCGATCACGGTCCCTTCGAGCAGGGGCAGGCTCGTGGGCGCCACGACGATATCGATGCCCTCGGACTTGAACAGGTTGTCGCCCTCGCGGGCGGTGTCATCGAAGCCCAGCGCATAGTGGAAGCTGCCATCCTCGAGACGGGTTACGGCGACCCGCAGGGGCATTCCCTGCATGTTGCCTTGCTTGGCGGATTCTCGAATCTGCTGGGCGGCTGCCGGGGTTACGCTGATCATCAGTGTCCATCTCCTCTTTTCATGGCTGTTCATTTAAACACAAAGGCCTAGGAGGGAACACGAACGGGCAGTGGGGAAATGGCGGCGTCCCCTGTCACCGGGCGCGTGCCGCAGCGCAGAGACTTATTGAGTCGGTCGGGCGCGACCCGGCCGCGGTTACAGGAACTCGGGCGCAGGGCGCAGAGGGGGGGACGCCCGGCGTTTTCGCTCAGCGGATGTCGGCCGGCATGCCTATTGACGGCTGGGATCGCTTCACTGGCGGGGACCCTCGGGCGCAGGGATCCTCCGGGATTCGCAGCTCGCCACGAAGCGCAGAAACCTTTCGGTCCAGCGGTTGCGGCGCGTGGTACGCTGGTGCGTGTAGCAGGCGACCAGGTTCCTGTACAGATAGCCGTCGTTGCGCCCGTCGATACCGGCGCCGCGCAGCACCTCGAAGCCATACGCGGCGGGAGGGGCCAGGTCGTCCAGGGACGAGTAGTGAAATTCATGGGCGGCGATTTCGCCCGCCGCATCGCCGCCGGGCCAGGGCAGGGCGGCGGTTTCCCTGAGACGCACGTAGCCGCGGCCCTGCGGCCGCCGGTGCATGACCGCATCGCCGGGTATGCTGCCCACCATGTCGCAGCGCTCGCCCCCCCAGGACAGACTGCGTGCCAGATATATGAGGCCGCCGCATTCGGCGTAGGTCGGCAGACCCGCTTCGATTTCGGATCGGATGTTCTCGCGCATGCTGCGGTTGGCCTCAAGCGCACGCATGTTGCTCTCCGGGAAGCCGCCGCCGATGAACAGGCCGTCGAGCGCCGGAAGGCGGGCGTCGCGCAACATGTCGACGGGAATCAGCTCGGCGCCCGCGGCCTGCATCGCTTCGAGGTCACCCGGGTAATAGAAGCCGAAGGCTTCGTCCCGGGCGATGCCAACGCGCAGCGGCCGGCCGATCGGCCCAATGCTGAACGGGGACTCGGAGGGTGCCGCGGGCACCGCTCCGCTTCCGGCGAGCTCGATCAGGGACTGGAGATCCACCTGGGCGCCGATGTCGCTGCCGATCCGCTGGATCTGCCGCTCGGCGTTCGCCTGCTCGTTGCTCGGAATCAGGCCCAGGTGCCGTTCCAAAATTTCCATCTCCGGTTTTCGCGCCACGGCACCGAGCACGGGAACATCGGTGTAGTGCTCGATGACGGCGCGCAGCTTGGCTTCGTGACGACTGCCGCCGAGCTGATTGAGGATGACCCCGCCGATGCGAATCTCGGCGTCGAAGCTCTGATAACCGAGAATCAGTGGCGCTATCCCCCGCGTCATGCCGCGCGCGTCGAGGACCAGCACCACGGGTGCGTCGAGCAGCTTGGCGAGTGCCGCATTGCTGTTGCTGCCATCGAGGCTCAGGCCGTCATAGAGCCCCTTGTTGCCCTCGATGACGCTGATGTCCGCGTCCTGTGCATAGTAGCCGACCGTATCCGTGATCTCCTCGTGCTCCATGGTGTAGAAGTCGAGGTTGTGGCAGGACCGTCCGCAGGCACGACCGAGCCACATCGGGTCGATGAAGTCGGGTCCCTTCTTGAAGGGCTGCACCGTCAGACCGTGCGCGCGCAATGCGGCGCACAGCCCCAATGAAATGGTCGTTTTTCCGGAGGACTTGTGAGCGGCGGAAATGAAGATCTGCGACATGCTTGACGCCCGTATTAACCGCAAAGGCGCGCAAAAGCGCGAAAGGGCAAATACCTGCTCGACGGCTGGGGCTGTTGTGAGGAGGTTCGCTGCACCAGACCAACTTTAATCCGGTCACGTGCAAATTGCAGCATTACTGTACCGATCGGCCGTACGCTATCGGCCGAATCGATATCTGCATAGAAGCCGGTCCGGCCCGGCAGCGGCAACAAGCGGGATATTCCTTCGCGCGCCTTCTTCGCCTTTGCGGTGTAACGGATTACAGCTTAACCCAGGCAAACAAAATCTGACGGTCGCGACCGCCGGCCTTGAGGTACTGCAGCCGCAGGAGCGGTTCAGCCCGTTTTGAGGTGTGGATCGACCGCTGCGTCTTCGAGGGATTCGGGCAAGAAACGCAGCACCCGGACGGCGATCTGCACGATCAGAAGGGCCAGCGCAATACCACCCACGCCGAGGGTGATCTCCCAGATGGTCGGGCTGTAGCTGTTCACCTGTCCGTCGAAGAAGGAGCTGGTCACTTCGTAGCCGGGAAACATATCCAGCGGGTAGGCCTGGCCGCCAATCAGGAGCACGTACAGCTGGGCGAAGGCACCGATGATCACCAGCATGCACGCGGTGGCGATGGCGGGGCGCGACTTGCCGATGCGTGGATGATAGATCATCGCCAGCGGCAGCAGGCTGCCCAGTCCGATCTGGACGATCCAGAACAGCTTGGTGTAGATCCCGCCGTCCATCAGAATGAAGCGCTCCACGCCGTGGTGCTCCGTGGCGTACAGATTGGTGAGGTGATACACCATCACGAAATACAGCACGGCGGCAATGAACACGCCGAGCAGATTCTTGAGGCGATACAGGACGGTGTCACCGAGCGGGCGGCCGGTCCAGACGTAGCTCGCCATCAGCACCAGAATAAAGACCGCCAGACCATAGGAGAACGACATGATGACGAACATCGGCGCCAGCAGGGCGGCGTCGTAGGCCTGGCGCGCGACCAGGAAACCGAAAATCGAGCCGGTACCAGTCGTCAGAATGAGCCGCCAGAGGAAGGCCACAAAGCCCGCCGGCTTGTAATACACGTTCATGCGGCGTTCCATCATCAGCCAGAGGTAAATGGCCGTCACGGCGATGAAACCGGTGTACAGAATGATGTTCCAGGCGAAGATGGACTTGAAATTGTAGTAAGTCATGGCCACGATCAGGCGGTCGGGATGGCCGAGGTCGAGGACCAGAACCGCCAGCCCGCCGACCAGCAGGGCGACCGCCAGCAGGCCTGAAAGGCGACCCAGCGGCTTATAGACGGGCCTGCCGAAAACGGTGCCGACCGAGGCGACGTTGAGGGCCCCCGAAGCGGCGACGATCAGAAAGATCGCAAACACGTGTGGCATGCCCCAGACGATCTGGTTGGACATCCCGGTGACGTAGTGTCCCGAGTGCTCCATGTGGAAAGTGGCACCGAGTGCGAGCGCAATCAACAATCCGAGGCCACCGAGAAGGACCCAGAATCCCGTGCTCTTGCCTTCGATCTCGCGGTAGTTCAGCGCTAGTTTCATTGGTGATTCGCCAGCTCCGTATAGAGTTTCAGATGCCGCGATAGCGGACACCGGTATTCAGGCCCAGATCGGCGCGGATTTCCTTCCCGCCGTGCTTCTCGAGCTTGCGGGAAATTTGGCTGTTCTCTTCGTAAAGATTGCCGAACGTCAGGGCCTTGTTCCCCTCCGTGCTGCAGGCTTCCACACAGGCCGGGGTGCCGTTGTGGTCCACGCGATGGACACACATGGTGCAGGATTCAACCGTGCCTTTGCCGCGCGGTGCCCAGGGTTTCTGATCCTTGAGATCTTCGTGGATGAAGCTGCGCGCCTTGTAGGGACACGCCATCATGCAGTAGCGGCAGCCGATGCAGATGTGCTTGTCGACCAGTACGATGCCGTCGGCGCGCTTGAAGGAGGCGCCGGTCGGGCACACATCGGCGCAGGGTGGCGTTTCGCAGTGCTGGCACATCAGCGGCAGCGTGGTGACGTGGCCGGTGGATTTCTCCCGGAGCTTCACCTTGCGGATCCACTGCGCTTTCTGCTCGGGGCTGGATTTATCTTCCGAGTCGTTGGCGCTGCCCCAGCCGTTTTCCTGCTCGCAGGCGGTAACGCAGGCGGTACAACCCTCGGCGCACTTGTCGGTGTCGACCAGAATCCCCCAGCGCTTGTCGCTGCTCACCGGCTCGTCGGCGGGTTTGGCGACCGCGGGGGTGGTCAGGAAAACACCCGGTGCAATCGCCGCCGTGCCCGCAGCTGCGCCCGCCTTGCCGATGAATTCACGGCGGGATGCGTCAATCTGTCGCTTCGTGTCGCTCATTGAAGCTTTTCCTCTGCAGCCAGAAACTGAACGATGGCGCCGGATAGCTGACCCGAGCCGGTCTGCTTCGATACAGGCGGCGATGCGGACTGCCGGCTCTGCAGGCTGGGCTCCCGAACCGGTACATCGGAGTGGCACTGGAAACAATCGATCTTGACGGCGGCATAGGTGTGGCAGGACGCACAGAAATGGCGCGGGTCCTCGATACGGATGAACTCGCCGCTCGCGTCCCGGGTGGCGTGGCAGTTGATGCACTCCTCAAGCGCATACTGGCGGGTGCGAATGCCGCGATGCACGGTTTCGTCGCGCTGGTGGAGAATGTACTCCATATGGTTGCGACGCATTTCGTCTTCCGGTTCCACACACTCCTGGGTGGCGCTGAAGTGGCGCTGCGCTTCCGGTAATTCCAGCGTCGAGAAGGGCAGCTCCTCGCCGCCGGCCGCTGCCAGGGGCAGCGCCAGCAGCAGAGCACTCAGGGCGCCGCCCAGGCGGCGCGATATCACGCATCGGGTCATATGCAGCTGACTCCGTTTATTCACCCAGCGCCATGTCGATGTAGCCGGTGGGGCAGACATCCGAGCAGATGTGGCAGCCGATGCACTTGGCATAGTCGGTGTCCACATAACGTCCGGTGGTCGCTTCGTCCTTCTTGACCCGGAACACGGCGTCCTGCGGGCAGTAGATGACACAATTGTCACATTCGAAGCACATCCCGCAGCTCATGCAGCGCTCGGCTTCGGCCACCGCCTGCTCGTCGGTGAAGCCGGTGGTGCGCTCGGCGAAATGATTCAGCACCTCGTCGGCCGTGGGCACGTCCTCCTCGCGCAGGTTGCGCGGGGTATAGGAGAAGTGGCCCAGGAACAGCTTGTCGGAGGAAATCACCTCGTGCTTGGAGCGATCCTCGTAGTTGTGGACGGCAAATTTCTGGAAGTCGGTGCCGCGGGTTTCGCGCTTGTCGTAGGCCTCCGGCTCGAGGCCGGCTTCCTGCATCTTGTCCAGCAGCGAGAAGTGATGCTTGTCCACTTTCGGGCGCTTCTGCTGACTCTCGTTCTTCAGGTAGTGCTCGATCGACTCGGCCGCGATCGACGCCTGACCGATCGCCGTGGTCAGCAGATGCGGGCGGATGATGTCGCCGGCGGCGAAATGGCCGGGACGGTTGGGCACCTGGTAGAACTTGTCACCGTCGATCAGGTTGCGCTCGTTGGCATAGTCCTCCAGGCCGGCCATGTCGCCACCCTGGCCGATCGCCGAAACGATCATGTCGGCTTCGAGGACGTACTCCTTGCCGCCTTCGACGGCAACCGGACCGTTGTTCTCCCACTTGCAGTCGACCACCTTCAGCGCCGTGGCGCGCCCGGCCTCGTTGCGGATGATCTCCACGGGCATCACCTCGTTGAGGATATTGACGCCCTCGTGCAGCGCGTCGTTGACCTCGTGCTCGGCGGCAGTCATCTGGTTGCGCGGGAACAGGGCGGTCAGGGTGACGTTGGCGCAGGGCACCCGCTGGGAAGTGTCGACGTCCTTGTGGCTGATTCTACCTTCGACCACGTCTTCCGGCTTCTCGCTGAAGTTCTTGAGCGTGCCGATACGCCGCGACACGGAGACGACGTCGATGGAGGTGTCGCCACCACCCACGCAGACGATCTTGCTGGCGGTGTACTGCATCTCGCCCTTGTTGAACTGCTCCAGGAACTTGACCGCCGACACGCAGTTGGGGGTTTCCTCCCAGCCTTCCAGCGGCAGGCCGCGCCCGATCCAGCAGCCGTTGGTCCACAGGATGGCGTCGTAGTCCTTCTCCAGCTGCTCCACCTCGACGTCCTGGCCGACGCGGGTGCCGGTCCGGACCTCGATGTCGCCCATTTCCAGGATGCGCTCGATCTCGCGATCCAGCTCGGCGCGCGGAATGCGGTAGTTCGGAATGCCGTAGCGCATCATGCCGCCCAGCTCGGGGTGCATTTCGAAGATGGTGGAGGCGATGCCGCGACGGCGCAGCTGGTAGGCCGCGGACAGACCGGCGGGCCCGCCGCCGATGACGGCGACCTTCTTGCCGATCAGCTCCGCACCGGACTGAAACTTGAAGCCCTGGGTATAGGCAGCGTCGCCGATGTACTGCTCGACTGCGTTGATGCCGACGAACTCCTCCACGTCGTTGCGGTTGCAGCCGTCCTGACAGGGGGCCGGGCACACGCGTCCCATCATGCCCGGGAAGGGATTGGCGTCCGTGGAGCGGCGGAAGGCATATTCCTGCATGCTCACGCCCTCGGGCGGCCTCTCTATGCCGCGTACAATATCCAGCCAGCCGCGGATGTCTTCACCCGACGGACAGCTGCCCTGGCACGGCGGCGTGCGGTGCACATAGGTGGGGCACTTATGGGAGTGGTCGCCTTCGAAAATGGCCTCGGTCCATCGATCCCACTGGTTGTCGCCATCTTCGAACTTGCGGAACGTTAATTTCTTGTCGTCGCGAGAAGTAGCCATTCCTATTCTCCTGTCAGATGGATCCCCGCCGGGAATCCAATGTTGCCCTTTGAGATACTCACTCGATTTCTTCAGCGAGCTCGGCTTCCTGTTCAGAGCCCTTCAGAACGATGGCATTGCTGACCAGCTGATGCACGCTGACGATCTGATCCATGGTGAATCCGTAGTACGGCAGCACCTTGCTGAATTGGCTCTTGCAGATCGCACAGATCGCGGCCAGATTGGTGACGCCGTTGTCCTCGGTGACCCGCTTCAGTGCTTCCATGCGCGGCTGGGAGCCCTTGACGCGTAACTCCATCAGGTCGTCGGTCAGCAGGCCGCCGCCGCCACCGCAGCAGAAGGTCGCCTCACCGATGGTGTCCTGTGGCATGTCGTAGAAATAGTTGCAGGTCGCCTTGACGATTTCGCGCGGAATGACGAACTGACCGCCCTCCATGTTGCCCATGCGCGAGGCGCGTGCCACGTTGCATGAGTCGTGGTAGGTGAGCTTCATGTGGTCGTTCTCGGCCTTGTTCAGGCGCAGCTTGCCTTCCTGGATCAGGTTGTAGGTAAACTCGCAGATGTGCTGGGGCACCGGATACCGGGGATCGAGGAAATCGAACGGGCCGGCGAGGGTATTGAGGAAGCTGTAGGCGACGCGCCACGCGTGACCGCACTCGCCGAACACGATGCGCTTGACGCCCAGGTCCAGGGCTGCCTCGCGGATGCGCAGCGCGATCTTGCGCATGTTCTCGTAGCTGCCGATGAACATGCCGAAGTTGGCCGCCTCGCTGGCTTTGGAACTCAGCGTCCAGGACACACCGGCTTCGTGGAACACCTTTCCATAACCGATCAGCCCGTCGACGTGCGGCTCGGCGAAAAAGTCCGCAGAAGGCGTCACCAGCAGAACCTCCGCGCCTTTCTCGTCGAGCGGGAAGCGGACCTTCACGCCGGTGTCGTCTTCCACTTCCTCTTCCAGCCCCTCCAGCGTGTCCGCGAGGGCGGGCTCGGGAAGCCCCAGGTTGTTCCCGACAACAAAAACCTTGCCGATGATTTCGTTGCAGTACTTCTGACCCTTGCCGACGGCGTCCATGATCTCTCGCGCGGCCATGGAGATCTCGGCGGTGTCGATGCCGTAGGGGCAGTAAACCGAGCAGCGCCGGCACTGGGAGCACTGGTGGAAGTAGCTGTACCACTCGTCCAGCACCTCCTCGGTCAGATCCTGAGCGCCGACCAGCTTCGGGAAGTACTTGCCCGAGAATGTGAAATAGCGGCGGTAGACCTTGCGCAGGAGCTCCTGGCGGGCCACCGGCATGTTGTTGGCGTCAGTGGTGCCGAGATAGTAGTGGCACTTGTCGGTGCAGGCGCCGCAGTGCACGCAGGCGTCCAGGAACACCCGCAGCGCGCGGGATTTGTCCAGCAGCTCGCCCATCTTGTCGATGGCGACTTCCTTCCAGTTGTCGATGAGTTCCTCCGGGTAGCCCAGAGGTGTCTGGAACTTGCCCGCCGCAACGTACGGCTTGGAGTGCGCCATCACCCCCGTCTTGAGCTTGGGGATGATGGGATATTCTCTCAGTTCCGGTACTTCAAAATCGGCCACGCGTGGAATCCTCCGCTCGGTTGTTACCGTTCGCCCGCTTCCAGCTCCCTCGCCCAGGGCGCAATGTGACGTCGCTCGCGGGCATTATCGATCTGGTTGCGGCTCGGGCTGAAGAATACACCCGGCGCGTGCAGCAGCTTGCTGATCGGGAACACGATCATCAGCACCACGACCAGGCCCAGGTGGGCCAGCAGCAGCGGATCGGCTGGCAGCGGCTGCGGCGAGAAGCGCATCAGGCCCAGGAAAAAGGCCTTGACGGCAACGATGTCAGTGTGGGCGACGTAGCCCATGCCGAGCCCGCTCAGCGCGATGCCCACCAGCAGCGCGAGCATCAGATGATCGGAGGGCGTCGAGATATAGCGGATGCGATCCACCAGAAAACGGCGTGCCCAGAGGCCCAGCAGCCCGGCGAGCATGGCAAAGGCGGCGTATTTGCCGAAGGGCTGTATCCAGTTGACCCAGAACCACGTGGGTTCGGTGAAATAGCGCAGGTGCCGCAGCAGCACCAGTAACAGTCCGAAGTGGAACAGCCATCCGAACAGCCAGATCCACTTGTTCGATTTGAAAAGGCTTTCGAAAAACACGACTTCGCGAGCCATGCGCATAACCACGCCGGTCTGCGTGAGCGGTGCCGGCATGGTGGGAATCTTCAGAGGAGCCGGTGTCTGTGCGTACTGCTTAATGCGCCACGCGAGGCCGGCGATAAGAATCACCGTCGCGGCGTAGAACAGTCCGGAATATAGAGCCGTCACAAAAGACACGCTTAATTCTCCTCGGTCAGGAATACGGATGCATGAACGTGGGGGGGCGGCGCCCCCCACGTCAATGGGTGCCAGGGCTCAGACGCAGCCGGTCGGCTTCGGCAGACCCGCGTACTTACAGGCCTGCTTGGCGGGACCGTAGGGGAACAGCTCATACAGGTATTTGCTGTTACCCTTGTCCTTGCCGAGCTTCTTGCCGATGGCCTTGGTCAGAACGCGAACCGCGGGAGCGATCTGATATTCCTCGTAGTACTCACGCAGGAAGTTGATGACTTCCCAGTGATTGTCGGTCAGCTCGGTTCCGTCGGCGGCGGCCATGACCTCCGCGACCTCGGGTTCCCAGTCGTTCAGGTTGGCGAGGTAACCCTCTTCATCGACTTCCAGTTGTTTACCATTGACTTCGATAGGCATGCTAGCTCTCCTCGTTTGCAGCAGGGTGCAATTCAGTTGCGGTTTATAACCAGGACTGGACCTTGTCGTACTGCGTGACCAGGTCCACAAATCCACCGTAATCGACGACTTCCAGTCCCTCGATCAGGTTCTCCTCTTTGAGCCCCCGGGCCTGGATGTCCGGGCCCAGAACATACACCTTGTGGTCTGACAAGGCGGCTTCCACCTTTTCGGTCACCATGGTGCCTTTGAGGGCGCCATAGACGCCGTCCTCCATCAACAGGATGCCGGCGCCTTTCACCATGTGGCGCAGACAGCTGTCCAGGGCGCGTCTCTCGAAAGGAGACTTGTTTACCGTGTGTAACATTGGCATAGCGTCATTCTCTCCGTCTCAGAAGCTCAGTATGACTTCCTGCTCTTCCATCAGCGCGGTCAGCTGGTCCTTGTCGACAACCTGCACCGGCACCAGCAGGTCGTCCGTGGTGAGCCCACGCGACTCCAGCGATTCCTTCTCCACGTACAGCTTCTCCACGTCGTAGCCCTCCAGGGCGCGGTAGGTGGGAGAGAAGTTCTTGACGCCGATGCCCTCCGTATTCTGGTCTTTCTTGATCTGAAAGACGCCGTCGTCCATGAATACCAGGCTCACGTCCTGCTCGAACGCAGCAGCGATCAGGACGACCTCCAGCGACTCCAGCGCATAAATGGTGCCGTAGGGCGCACGGCGGTTGACGTACATGAACTTACGTACGGGGCCTTCCGGTTCGTCTTCCCAGGGTTCTGCCATAACTCTCTATCCTTAAACTCAGTCGCCAAAGATCACGAGTCGATCGGACTGGATGCCTGCCTCGATGAGCTGGCCCAGCCCGGAGATCCGGAAACCGGGGGCGATGTTGTCGCCATCCTTCCCCTGGCGCTTGGCCTCATTTTCATCCAGGATGCCGCGGCGCTGGGCCGCGGCAATGCAAACCACAAGATCGAGATCGTTTTCCCCGGCCAGTTTGGTCCACTGCTCGGTGATGTTCCGGTCGTCCTGCGGAGGTACGCCGAAACGCGTGCCGGTGTTCACGCCATCGTGGTAGAAGAACACCCGAAAGATCTCGTGTCCCTTTTCCAGCGCGGCCTTGGTGAACTGATAGGCAGAATCAGCAGACTGGTGCTGATATGGCCCTTCGTTTACGAGAATCGATAGTTTCATGCAACTACTCCTCAGGCTCTGATCAGAAGCGGATGTGGGTAGAAGCATTCAGGCTGGCACGCGCGCCACGCCAGTTGTCGATGTGGTACTTGGTGAACGGCAGTCCGGTCTTTTCGAAGAACCGCGGCCAGCCGATACGCTCGATCCAGTCGTTGATGCGCTCCCAGTCCTTGGCGTCTTCCTTGTAGCACTTCAGGATGTTCTTGACGATGGCCGTGGCCTCGGGCCAGCGCGGCGGGTTGTTTGGAATGCCCGATGCAACCAGCTTCTGGAAGGTCGGCTTGCCGCGAGCGTTCGAGTGGTTTCCGCCCACCCAGATCGCCAGCTTGGTGTGCTCGGCGTCGTTGATCTGCATCGGCGGGCAGGGCGGGAAGCAGGCACCGCAGCAGATGCATTTCTTTTCGTCGACCTCCAGCGAGGGCTTGCCGTTGACCATCGCGGGACGGATCGCCGCCACCGGGCAGCGCGCCACGACCGAAGGACGCTCGCAGACGTTGGACACCAGGTCATGATTGATCTTCGGGGGCTTCGTGTGCTGCACGTTGATGGCGATATCACCCTGGCCGCCGCAGTTGATCTGGCAGCAGGACGTGGTGATATGCACGCGGTTGGGCATGTTCCAGGCTTTGAACTCGTCGATGAGCTCGTCCATCATTGACTTCACGACGCCCGAGGCGTCGGTGCCGGGGATGTCGCAGTGCAGCCACCCCTGGGTGTGCGACAGCGAGGTCACGGAGTTCTTGGTGCCGCCGACCACGAAACCGGCGTTGGTCAGCGCATCGATCAGTGGCTGGACCTTGGTTTCCTCGGTGACGATGAATTCTATGTTGGAACGGATGGTGAAACGGATGTAGCCGTCGGCATACTTGTCACCGATGTCGCACAGGGTGCGCAGCGTGAAGACGTCCAGAATGCGCTGGGTGCCGGCCTTGATGGTGTAGACCTCGTCTCCGCTCCAGGCGACGTGGCGCAGAACACCCGGCTGCGGGTCGTCGTGGTACTTCCAGTTGCCGAAGTTCTTGCGCATCACGGGATGCATGTACTGAAAAGCGTCAGGGCAACCCGATTCGATCGGCTCCCTCATATCTGCCATCGCCATGTTACTCTCCTAAGATTTCGTGCTGTCCAGAGTGGGCCCGGAGCCAGCCTGCGCTCCGGGTCCGTGCTGCTTGATCCGAGACGGTCGGGTCGATCAGCCGCCCGCGGCCGCTTCGGCCTTGCGCTGGAACCACTTCTCGGCTTCCTCATCCCAGCCGTCCATACGGACGTAGGAAGACTGGCGGGGGTTGTTGACCATGTTCGGGTCGACCTCCACGCCGATCCCTTCCAGGAAGTTGACCAGGCCGATGCGCTCGATCATCTCCCCGCAGCGCTCGTGCTCCAGACCGTTCTCGGCCCAGAAATCAATGATCTCTTCGGCCATCTCGGTCAGGGACTCGTAGTCTTCCTCGGTCTCCAGCTTCTTGAAGGGGACCACGACGGTGCCCATCAGATCTCCGATCTTCAGGGTGCGCTTGCCGCCGATCAGGACCGTCACGCCCTTGTCGTCACCGGGGTGCAGCGCCTTCGGCATGACGTTCAGACAGTGCATGCAACGGACGCAGTTGCGGTTGTCGACCGCCAGGGTGTCGTCATCGTTGAGCGACAGCGCCTGGGTCGGACAGCGGGTAATGACGTTGTCGATGATGTACTGACGCCCCTTCTTGGCGACGTAGGCCTTGACCTCTTCCTGGTCGACCTTCATGTCGTCGCGCCAGGTTCCGATGACCGCGAAGTCGGAACGCTCGATGGCGTTCTGGCAGTCGTTGGGGCAGCCGGAGACCTTGAACTTGAACTTGTAGGGCAGGGCCGGACGGTGCACGTCGTCGGTGAAGTTGT
>JASFKW010000019.1:0-43448 GCA_050118435.1 Gammaproteobacteria bacterium
ATAGGCCGAGTAAAAGCGCCTATCGAAGCCGCCGAACAGCTCGGTCATGGCGAGATCCGCCTCCCGGTCACCGTAGTACACCGCGGGATCGAAGATGGCCGGCTCACCGGCGCGGGTGAAGCTGTAGTTGCCCGACCAGAGGTCGCCGTGCAGCAGTGAAGCCGCGGGCGCGTGTCCGGCGAGCAGGGCCGGAAGCGCCTCCTGCACGCGCCGACCGGCGTCCACCACTCGCGTACCCGCGCCGTTTCGTGCCGCCAGCTGCAGCTGGTATCCGAGCCGGTGCTCGCGCCAGAAACGTTGCCAGTCCTCCTCCTGCCGATTGATCTGGGGCGTCGAGCCGATGGTGTTGTCGCGGTGCCAGCCGAATTGACCGCCCGTGATCCGGTGCAGGGCCGCCAGTCCCTCGCCCAGTCTCGCCGGGTCGCCGCGCCCATCCAGATCCAGGCTCTCCATGACCAGATAGGAGCGGCCGCCGCTGCAGCCCCAGCAGACCGGCCGCGGCACCCGCAGGCCGTCGGCCTGGCCCAGCTCCTCCAGCCCCTGCGCTTCGGCCTCGAACATATCGAGGCCACTGGCTTCGTTGAGCTTGATGAAGAAGTCGCCGCCGTCGGAGCGCAGGCGATAGGTCTGATTGATGCAGCCGCCCCCCACCGAATCGGGCGCCGGAGCCCGCACGACCCGGTCCACATGGCGACCAATGTCCGATTGAATGTCTTCCCACAGGCTCATGGCTGCTTCTCCGAGATGTTTGAGATCGAGTCCGCCGCGGCCGTGTCCCCGGGGTCCGCGGCGCTGAACGAGAAGCTCAGGGAAACCGCGCGGCTGAGAGATTTGGGTGCCTCCCGAGCCGCGGGCCAGTGCCGCACGGCACCCGGCACGCCCAGGAGCTCACATTTTCAGCCGCTCGTGCATCAGACTGCTGCGCGGGAAGTGCGCGCGAAGAAACGCCATCTGGTCCGTCAGAACACGCTTGCCCTGCAGGTAGATGTACTCGGCGTGGGTCGGCGTAAAGGGCACGGCGAGCAGCTCCATGCCGGCCTCTTCGGGTCGCCGGCCGGCCTTGTGGTTGTTGCAGCGCCGGCAGGCCGTCACCACGTTGGTCCAGTTGTCGATGCCGCGCTGGCTGAGCGGAGTCACGTGATCACGCGAAAGCTCTCTGACCGGGTAGCGCTCACCGCAATACATGCACAAATGCGCGTCGCGCTTGAACAGAGCGTGATTATTGAGCGGTGGCACGTAGCGGTCGCGTCGTTTGAACAGGCCCTTGTTGCTGCCATAGGTGGCAATGATGGAGCTCACGTCGACCTGACTGCGCTGCCCCGTCAGGGCATTGATGCCGCCGTGCACCCGGTACAGGCGCATGCCGCAGCTGTAGGCGACCTGTCCCAGATGATAGAGACGCACCGCTTCCTGGTAGTCGACCCATTCGAGCGGCATGCCGGAAACGTCGGTGCGCAGGACTTGATGGTGCAGATCGTACACGCTGAGCTCCGTGTCCCCAGTAGCGGGGTTACTGCTTTTATCCCAGATATTCCGGGATTTGTAAATCCTGACGACGTCATATTCGTGTCGTTTCAGAGATTTCATCACCGACGCGAATCCGCTATCATGCCGGCTTTTGCGGGCTCCCGATCCGATTCTGGGCAGATCTTGCGCAGGCCAGCACTCCGGCCGAGCGCCGGACAGGCCCCCGCCGCACCGCGTTGGAGTGATAGAGATGTCGATAAGCCTGGGCGTCCCCAAAGAAATCGAGCAAGGCGAGCGTCGCGTCGCACTGGTACCCGCCGTGGCCACCCGCTTCATCAAGCTGGGTCTCGAGGTGTTACTGCAATCCGGTGCCGGTGCCGGCAGCCACCAGCCGGACGCCAGCTACAAAGAGGTCGCGATCGTTCCGGACGCGGCGAGCCTGTATCAGAAGGCCGATATCATACTGAAAGTCCAGCCGCCAACCGAGGCGGAAATCGCTGAGATGCGGGAGGGGACCGTGCTGATCGGCATGCTTCAGCCGCATCGCTACCCGGAGCGTGTCGCCGCACTGCGTGACCGGAAGATCACCAGTTTCGCCATGGAGCTGGTGCCGCGCATCTCGCGCGCACAGAGCATGGACATCCTGTCCTCGCAGGCGGCCGTGGCCGGGTACAAAGCGGCGCTGTTGGCCGCCGACCGCAGCAGCGGTTTCTTCCCGATGCTGACCACCGCTGCCGGCACGGTGCGCCCGGCCAGGGTCCTGGTGATCGGTGCGGGCGTCGCCGGCCTGCAGGCGATCGCGACCGCCAAGCGGCTGGGTGCCATGGTGGAGGGCTACGACGTGCGCAGCGCCACCCGGGAGCAGGTCCAGTCTCTGGGCGCCAAGTTCGTGGACACCGGCGTGTCCGCCGAGGGCAGCGGCGGCTACGCCCGCGAGCTGACCGATGAGGAGAAACGCCAGCAGCAGACGGTGCTCGAGGAGCACATCGCCGAAGCGGACGCGGTGATCACCACCGCGGCGATCCCGGGCCGGCCGGCGCCGAAGATCATCTCCCAACAGGTGGTCGAACAGATGAAACCCGGCGCCGTGATCATCGATCTTGCCTCCGAGGGGGGCGGCAACTGCGCGCTGACCCGGCCGGGTGAGCAGATCGTCCACCAGGGCGTGGTGATCTACGGGCCGCTGAACCTGCCCAGCGAGCTGCCGGTGCACGCCTCGGACATGTATTCGCGGAACCTCTTCAACTTCCTCTCGCCCATGATCCAGGACGGTGAATTCAGGCCGGACTGGAACGACGAGGTCATCGCGGACAGCACCCTGACCCGGGACGGGGAGATCGGGCACGCGCCCACCCGTGAAAAAGTCGAAGGACAAGCCTCATGATCGAAGGTTTCACCGCGCTTTATATCTTCATGCTGGCCGCATTCACCGGCTACGAAGTCATCTCGCGGGTGCCGGTGATCCTGCACACGCCGCTGATGTCGGGCTCCAACTTCGTGCACGGCATCGTGCTGGTCGGCGCCATGGTCGCCATGGGCCACGCCGAGACCCGGCTGCAGGAGCTGATCGGCTTCATCGGAGTCATGCTGGCCGCGGGCAACGCCGTCGGCGGCTACGTGGTCACGGAGCGGATGCTGGAAATGTTCAAGAGCAGCAAGGGGTCGAATAAATGAGCTCCCTCATTCAGCTCAGCTATTTCGTCGCCGCGTTTCTGTTCATCATGGGGCTCAAGCGCATGAGCTCGCCGGTGACGGCGCGCGGCGGCATTGTGTGGGCCGGTCTGGGCATGGTGGTGGCAACGCTCATCACTTTCCTGTGGCCCGGCATGCACAACTACGCCTGGATGACGCTGGCGATCCTGATCGGCGGCGGACTGGCCTGGTACACCGGCAAGAAGGTGGCCATGACCGACATGCCGCAGATGATCGCCATCTACAACGGCATGGGCGGCGGCGCCGCCGCGGCGATCGCCGCCGTGGAGCTGTTGCGCGGCGAGTTCCATGCGCCAACCTTCCAGGTGCTCGCGGTGGCCGGGGCGCTGATCGGCTCGGTGGCCTTTTCCGGCTCCATGGTCGCCTTCGCCAAGCTGCAGGGGCTGATGAAGCGCTCGCTGATCTTCTCCGGCCAGCAGTTCGTCAACCTGGCCATCTTCGTTGCGGCGCTGGCGCTCGGCTTTGGGCTGATGGTCGCCGACCAGCCGGGCGGCCTCAATATTTCGTTGTTCTTCGGCCTGGCGCTGCTCTTCGGCGTGCTCATGACCCTGCCCATCGGGGGCGCCGACATGCCGGTGGTAATCTCGCTCTACAACGCGCTGACCGGCCTCGCGGTCGCCTTCGAAGGTTTCGTGCTCGCCAATGCGGCCATGATCATCGCCGGCACCGTGGTCGGCTCGGCCGGTACCCTGCTGACCCAGCTGATGGCCAAGGCCATGAACCGCTCGCTCGCCAACGTGCTGTTCTCCGGCTTCGGCTCCGGCGCGGTGGCCGCCGGCGAGGCAGCCGACCAGGGCGTCATGAAGGAGATCGACGCCACCGATGCAGCGGTGATGATGGCGTTTGCGGACAAGGTCATCGTCGTGCCGGGCTACGGCATGGCGGTCGCCCAGGCTCAGCACAAGATCTGGGAGTTCGTACAGCTGCTGGAGGCCCGCGGAGTCACGGTGAAATTCGCCATCCATCCGGTCGCCGGTCGCATGCCCGGTCACATGAACGTGCTGCTGGCCGAAGCGGGCGTACCCTATGACAAGATCTTCGACCTGGAAGAGGTCAACAACGAGTTCGAGCGGGCCGACGTGGCGCTGGTGATCGGGGCCAACGACGTGGTCAATCCGGTGGCCCGCAGCAACCCTGAGAGCCCGATCTACGGCATGCCCATCCTCAATGCGGACAAGGCCAAGAACGTCATCTGCGTCAAACGCGGCAAGGGCAAGGGTTTCTCAGGCATCGAAAATGCTTTGTTCTTCCTGGACAATACCCGCATGCTCTACGGTGACGGACAAGCGGTCGCGGGCAAGCTGATCGCCGAAGTCAAACAGCTGTAGACGCCCGACACGGACCTGAGCGGATACGCTTCGACAATCCCGACCCACACCGCGCCTCGCCGGAAAGGCCGGCGCACGCGGCACAGGCCGCCCGGGCGGCCGAGGGTGCCTGAACCTGCCTCGCCTGCAATCCGTAAAGTGCGATCGGTGGCCGGCCGCCATGATTCCGTTCCTGTGGGCCGCACACGGGCGCTGGCGGTCAAGAGCGATGGCAGAGGCGCCTGGATGCGCTGTTACAGCGGCGGGACTCCGCCCCTGCGTCGGATCGACGCCCCGACGCCCCGCTCCGGGCGCGCCTGAAGGGGATCGGAGCATGACCGCCCGGCCCCTGCCGATTGTGGAAGTCGCCGTCCCTTCCCCGCTGTATCGCAGTTTCGACTACCGACTCCCCGCGGACACCGGCGGCATTCGGCCCAGGCCCGGTATGCGGGTGCTGGTCCCCTTCGGTCGCCGCCAGGTAGTCGGTGTGATACTGGACGCACGCGAGCATACCAGGGTGGCGAGCAGCCGGCTCAAGACCGTAGAGGGCATTCTCGACACCGAGCCGGTCCTGAGCCAGGAGCTGATGGAGCTCCTGACTCGCGCGGCCCGTTACTACCAGCATCCCGTCGGCGAGGTATTCACGGCCGCACTGCCGGTGCTGCTGCGAAGACCGGGTCCGGGCGGCGGTGCGGATCGCCGGGTGTGGACGCTCACCGAGGCAGGCAAGGCCCTTACCCCAAAGAGCCTCGCCCGGGCCCCCCGCCAGGCGCGGGTAGTGACACAGCTCGCCGCACACCCCGAGGGACTGCAGCGCGCCAGCCTTTCGGTGCCGCTTTCGGTGCTCAGGGCGCTGCAAAAGAAGGGTTGGGTGAGCTGTGGCCCGCCGACGGCGGCGCCGCCGATGCCCGGCGCCGGACCCATGGCTCCGGCGCCCACCCTGAGCGACGCGCAACAGCAGGCGGTGCAGGCGGTCACGGACGGCTTCGGCCGCTTCCAGGCATTTCTGCTGGAAGGTGTGACAGGCAGCGGCAAGACCGAAGTCTACCTGCGCCTGATCGAGCCGCTGCTCCGGCAGGGACGGCAGGTGCTGGTGCTGGTCCCGGAAATCGGTCTGACGCCGCAGCTGGTCAACCGCTTCCGCAAGCGCCTTGCCACCGGCATCGGGGTGCTGCACTCGAGTCTCAACGATTCGCAGCGGCTGCAGACCTGGGAAGACGCGGCGAACGGCCGGGCGCAGCTGATCCTGGGCACGCGCTCGGCCATTTTCACCCCGCTGGCGAGGCCCGGTCTGATTCTCGTGGACGAGGAGCACGACGCGTCGCTCAAACAGCAGGACGGCTTCCGTTATTCTGCCAGGGATCTGGCGGTCTGGCGCGCCGCGCGCCTGAATATTCCGGTGCTGCTGGGCTCCGCGACGCCCTCCCTCGAAACCCTCTACAACGTGCGCGAGGGCCGCTACCGCCGCCTGCGGCTTCCCGAGCGGGCCGGGCGGGCACTGGCACCGCGACTGCGTCTCCTGGACCTGCGCGGTCAGCCGATGTGCGACCTGCTGAGTCAGGGCCTGATGGACACCATGGAGCGTCATCTGAAGAGCGCAGGGCAGGTGCTGGTGTTCCTCAACCGGCGCGGCTTTTCACCCGTGCTGCTCTGCCATGCCTGCGGCTGGGTGGCCGAATGCCGGCGCTGCGACGCCCGCATGACCCTGCACCAGCACCACGGTCGGCTGCGCTGTCATCACTGTGGCAGCCAGCGTCGTATCGACCGTTTCTGCCCCACCTGTGGCAGCAGCGAGCTGGTCGCCATCGGCGAGGGCACGGAGCGCGTCGAGCAGGCGCTTCGGGAGCGCTTTCCCGCGTACCCGGTGCTGCGCGTCGACCGGGACACCACGCGCCGCAAGGGGGACCTGGAAGCGGCGCTGGATCAGGCGCGCTCCGGCCGTGCCCGGATCCTGCTCGGCACCCAGATGCTGGCCAAGGGACATCACTTTCCGGCCGTCACCCTGGTGGCGGTGCTCGACGCGGACCAGGGGCTGTTCAGTGTCGACTTCCGCGCCGGCGAAAGGATGGCACAGCTCATCATCCAGGTGGCCGGGCGGGCCGGGCGGGCTGACAGGCCGGGCGAGGTTCTCATCCAGACGCACCACCCCGAGCACCCGCTGCTGCGGCTGCTGGTGGAGCAGGGTTACCCGGCATTTGCCGAAGCTGCGCTCGCGGAACGCCGTGACGCGCTGCTGCCCCCCTATGCCAGCATGGCCCTGCTGCGCGCCGAGGCCACGCGGGTCGAGCCCCCGCGCGAATTTCTGCAGACCGCCCAAGTGCTGGCCGCACCGCTGACGGACGGCTCCGTCCAGATCTGGGGGCCGGTTCCGGCGCCGATGGAGCGTCGCGGCGGCCGCTACCGGGCCCAGCTCATGTTTCAGGCGCGCGAGCGCAGCGCTCTGCAGCAGCTGCTGAGAAAGCTGATCCCCCTGGTCGAGAGCGGGAAAAAAGCGCGACGGGTACGCTGGTCCATCGACGTGGATCCCGTGGACCTGTCGTGAGGCCGGGGCGGTCAGAACCGGTACAGGATGCCACCGTTCCAGTAAGTGGTATCGCTGTCCACCAGGGATCCGTCCAGCTGCAGGCCCCAGCTTTCGTCGATCATCCAGCCGACCGCGCCGCCCCACGAAAGCCCGGAGTCCGAATCCTTGCGCGAACGCCCTTCGAAGCGGGTGGAGCGGTCGGTCCAGGCGGAGCCGAAGCGCACCTTCATGAAGAAGCGCTGGCCGAGACGAAACGCCGCATACAGGCCGCGCGTATCGATGTCCCAGCGTCCCTTGCGGTCGGATGCCTCGAGATCCCCGTCCGAAACCGTGCCGGTGAGCTCGCCCTCCAGGGACACCGTGAAGAGCTCACGCCGGTAGACGGCGTAGCCGGCCAGAACCCCGGCATTGACCGCGGCGTCGAACCCCTGCCGGTCCGCTTCCATCGCTCCCAGGGAGGCGCCCAGGTAGGCACGCTCGCCGCCGGCCGCAACGCTGCAGCTGCACAGCAACACCACCGCGAGCGCTCGCTTTGACTGCATTTGACACCTCCTGCCGGCGCGAGTATAGCGCCGTCCTGCCCCGGGCCTGCGCCTGCGGCGATCGGGCCATGAAACGGTTGAATCCGCCCGGTCAGCCCGGATAATAAGCAGCTTTGCAGGCTTGCCGGCGTCCATGAAACAGCACCTGTCGCAGCTCCTGGGCCAGGCGGTTCAAGCCCTTCAGTCGCAGGGCCTTTTACCGCCCGACCAGCCCATCGACATCAATCTGGAGCGGACCCGCGATCCCGGCCACGGCGACTTTGCCAGCAACCTGGCCATGGTGCTGTGTAAGCTGGCACACAGCAAGCCGCGCGAACTCGCCGGGAAGCTGGTCACCGCGCTGCCCGCCTCCGATCGCGTCGAGCGGGTCGAAATCGCGGGGCCCGGCTTTATCAACTTCTTTCTCACCCCGTCGGCCTATCACGAAAACCTGAGCCTGATCCTGGAGCAGGGCAAAGTCTACGGCCGCAGCGGCCGGGGCCAGGGCAGGCTGGTGCAGGTCGAGTTCGTCTCGGCCAATCCGACCGGCCCACTGCACGTGGGTCACGGCCGCGGCGCGGCCTACGGCGCCACCGTCGCTGATCTCCTCGAGGCGGTCGGCTATCGCGTGCACCGCGAGTACTATGTCAACGATGCCGGGCGGCAGATGGACATCCTCGCCGCCAGCGTCTATCTGCGCTACCTGGAATTGTGCGGTGAGGAAATCGCCTTTCCCAGCAACGGCTACAAGGGCGACTATGTCTGGGACATCGGCGCCAGCCTGCACCGCGGGCACGGCGAGGCGCTGCGCCGTTCCGCGGCAGAGGTGTTCGAGGGCGTGCCGCCCGACGAGCCGGCCGGCGGCGACAAGGAGCAGCACATCGACGGCCTGGTCAGCCGCTGCAAGGCGCTGCTCGGCGCGGACAGCTACCGCGAAGTCTTCGACCTCGGGCTGGAATCCATTCTGGAGAACATCCGGCGCGATCTGGAAGAATTCGGGGTGCACTACGACGAGTGGTTCTCCGAACGGTCGCTGACCCGCAACGGCTCGGTGGACCGCGCCATCGAGCGTCTGAAGCTGTCCGGCCACGTCTACGAGAAAGGCGGCGCCCAGTGGTTCCGCTCCACCGATTTCGGCGACGAGAAGGATCGGGTGATCGTGCGCGAAAACGGCCAGCGCACCTATTTCGCCTCCGACATCGCCTACCACATGAACAAGCTGGAACGCGGCTATGACCGGGTCATCGACGTGTGGGGCGCGGACCATCACGGCTATGTGCCCCGGGTCAAGGCGGCGCTCACGGCCCTGTGCGACGACGTCGCGAAGCTCGACGTGCTGCTGGTGCAGTTCGCCATTCTGTACCGTGGCGGCCAGAAGGTGCAGATGTCGACCCGCTCGGGGGAATTCGTGACCCTGCGGGAGCTGCGCCGGGAAGTCGGCAACGACGCGGCCCGCTTCTTCTACGTGTTGCGCAAGTGCGAGCAGCACATGGACTTCGACCTGGACCTGGCCAAATCCCAGTCCAGCGACAACCCGGTGTACTACATCCAATACGCGCACGCCCGGGTCGCCAGCGTGCTGCGCCAGCTCAAGGAAAAAGGGCTGGAGTGGGACGCGGCCGCCGGCAGCCGCCACCTGGACCGGCTGACGGAGAGCCACGAGCAGGCGCTGCTGGTCAGCCTGTCGCGCTATCCCGAGGTCCTGGAGAGCGCTGCGCTGCAGCACGAGCCGCACCAGCTGGCGCATTACCTGCGGGATCTGGCCAACGATTTCCACACCTATTACAACGCACACCAGTTTCTGGTCGACGACGTGGCGCTGCGCAACGCGCGGCTGAACCTGATCGCGGCCACCCGCCAGGTGCTGGCCAACGGGCTGGGCCTGCTCGGCGTTACGGCACCCGACGCCATGTAACAGCGGTCCGGGGTGCGGGCGGTCGAGATGGCACGAGACTACAAATACCATGACAGACGCAGACGCACCGGCTCGCCGCCCTGGGCCTGGGCGATGGTGGGCCTCCTGGTGGGGCTGTTCGTCGCCTTCCTGGTGTTCCTGCAGCTGCGCACGCCGGCACCGCCGAGCCGGACGGCCGCACTCGAAACCCCACCCGAAGCGCAGAGCCGGGTGCCGGCCGGAAAGCCGGCCGCAGCCGCTACGACGGTGGCAAAACAGAAGGCCGAGCCCGAGCCGCCGCCCAAGCCGCGGTTCGACTTCTACAACCTTTTACCGGAAATGGAGGTCATTGTCCCCGAGCAGGAGGTGCAGGGTGCTCGAACCCCCGAAGGCGTGAAAAAGGTCGAGCAGCCGGGAACCTACCTTTTGCAGGCCGGCTCGTTCCGCAGCCAGGACCAGGCCGACCAGCTGCGGGCTCGCCTGGCGCTGCTCGGCGTCGAAACCACGGTGCAGACGGTCACGGTCAACGAGCGTGAAACCTGGCACCGCGTCCGGGTCGGCCCCTTCAGTAGCCTCCGGGATCTCAACAGCGCCCGCAGCCTGCTGAAGAAGAATGGCATCGACGCCATCCTGATCCGGCTGACCGGCTAATCGAACAGGGCATTCTTGTGCCGGAACAGCGCCGAGATATCCTCGTCACCGAATCCGGCTTCCATCAGACGGCGGTAATGGATCAGTGTCATCTCGACCACCGGCAGTGACACGCCGAACGCCTGCGCCATTTCCTGACAGATCTGCAAATCCTTGTGGTGCAGTGCCACCCGGAACCCGGGCTCGAAACAGCGCTCGACCATGCTTGGACCGCGGTGCTGCAGAAACCAGCTAGCCGCGGCACCCGAAGCCACCACCTCGATGACACGGTCCAGCGGCAGGCCCTCGGCCTCGGCGAAGGCCAGCGCCTCGGTCACCGCCTGGTTGATGCCGGCGGCCATGATCTGGTTGACGGCCTTGGTCGCCTGGCCGCTGCCGACCGGCCCCATGTGGCTGATACGCCCGGCCAGGGCCTCCAGCACCGGGCGCACCCTCTCCAGCACCCCCGCCTCGCCCCCGACCATCATCGCCAGGGTGGCGCCACGGGCGCCCTCCACGCCGCCGGAGACCGGCGCGTCGAGAAAATCGGCGCCGCGTGCGGCGAGCTTCTCCGCGGCGGCGGCCGCAGCGGCGCGACTGACGGTGGAGCAGTCCACCAGCACCGAGCCCTGCGTCATCCCGGGGGCGAGCTGCTCGACCACCTCCAGCAGGTCGGCGTCCGCGGAAACGCAGCTGATCACCACCGTCGCGCGCGCGGCGAGCGCCGCCGGCGTTTCCGCCGCGGCCACCGCTGGGTGTTCTGCCAGAAAAGCGTCGAGCCGCGGCCGGGAGCGGTTCCAGACCCTCGCCAGCAAGCCGGCTTCATGCAGATTGTGAGCCATGGGCCCACCCATGGCTCCCAGGCCAATAAATCCCGTTGTCGGTTTCACGTTTGTACTCTCGGAATATCATAGTGCAAGAGCACTAGTCTTCCAGATAGGTGTAGCCGGTCAATCCGGCCTCGAGCTCCTTGAGGAAGCGGTCGGCCTGGACGGGCGCCAGCTCCGCGGCATACACCCGCCGGCGATAGGCGGCGCGCAGCCGATCCGGCTCGAAATGCACGTAGCGCAGCAGCTCGTCGACGCGGTCACCGTGCTCGGGCTGTTTGAGCACATAGGAGCCGTTCGCTTCGATCTCCAGGTTCACCGCGTCGGTGTCGCCGAACAGATTATGCATGTCACCGAGAATCTCCTGGTAGGCACCCACCATGAAAATGCCGAGCAGGTAGGGCTCGCCGTCCCGCAGAGCGTGCACGGGCAGGCTGCTCTCGACCCCGTCGCCGTCGACGTAGTGGTCGATGCGGCCATCGGAATCGCAGGTCAGGTCCTCGAGCGTAGTCCGGCGGGTCGGCTCTTCGTCGAGCCGGTGCAGGGGCACGATGGGAAACAGCTGGTCCAGCGCCCAGACATCGGGCAGCGACTGGAAGATGGACAGGTTGCAGAAATACTTGTCCGCCAGCTTTTCATTCAGAGCGTCGATCACCTCGCGGTGCTGGCGCCGCGCGGGCTGCAGGAGACCGCGCAGACGCTGCAGAATCGCATAGTGGTAGCGCTCGGCCTGGGCACGCTGCTGCAGGCTCAGGTACCCCATACCATAGGCATGGTGAGCCTCCTCCAGGTATTGCCGGGCGTCGTGGTAGATTTCCAGCGCCGAGCGCGCCCCGAGCGCGCGGTACAGGGACTCCAGGTCGCGCAGGGGTTCCGGCGCCGAGGCCTCCAACGGCTCCGGCTCGTCCCTCCCGGGCGCCCGCTCGGTGTCAATCACGTTGGTGATCAGCAGGGCATGGTGCGCGGTCAGGGCACGGCCCGACTCGGTGATGAGCTCGGGGTGCGGCAGGCCGTTTTCCGCGCACATCCGGCCGATCGTCTCCACTATGGCCTCGGCGTACTGGTCCAGGCCATAGTTCAGCGAGCAGAAGCTGCGTGAGCCGGTTCCCTCGTAATCGACGCCCAGCCCGCCGCCGGCGTCCAGCACCTGGATCGGCACGCCGAGCGCCTGCAACTCGCTGAAAAAGCGCACCGCTTCCTGAACCCCGTTCTTGATGTCACGCAGGTTGGGGAGCTGGGAGCCGAGGTGGAAATGCAGCAGCTGCAGCTGGTCCAGCATGCCGACCTCGCGCAACCGCTCCACCAGTTCCAGCACCTGGGCCGCGTGCAGGCCGAACTTCGACTTGGCGCCCCCGGTGTTCTGCCAGTTGCCGGCACCGATCGAGGCCAGGCGCACGCGGACGCCGAGCAGCGGAAGCAGGTCCAGCTCCTGCGCCTGCTGTATTACCAGCTCGAGCTCGGAGAGTTTCTCGATGACCAGATACAGCCGCTGGCCCAGGCGGCGCGCGATCAGGCCCAGGCGAATGTACTCCCGGTCCTTGTAGCCGTTGCAGATCACCACGCCGTCGGGCCGCGACAGGCCCAGCACCGCCATGAGCTCGGGTTTGCTGCCGGCCTCCAGGCCGACGCGGGCGCCGCCGTGGGCGAGGATTTCCTGCACCACGCTGAACTGCTGGTTGACCTTGATCGGATAGACGGCGGTGTAGCCACCCTGATAGGCATGCTGACGGCGGGCGCGCTCAAAGGCGGCACACAGCCGGTCGACCCGGTGGTGCAGAATGTTGTTGCAGCGGACCAGGACCGGCCAGTTGAGACCCGAGCGCCTCAGCTCGCCGGCCAGCTCGTAGAGATCGACCTCGGCGGTGTCGCTGCCGTGCTCCAGACGGGCCAGCAGATGCCCCCTTTCGCTGATATCGAAATAGCCTTCGCTCCAGCCGGACAGGTTGTAGCGCTCTCGCGCTGCGTGGATGGACCAGTTCATGGGCGCATTGGGCTCGATGATTGGGGTCGGGGTCGGCTTTCTATATACTAGGGCCTGTTAACACTTACCCGATCGCCGCGACGGCGGCCATTTTGCTGCAAGGCAAGGCGCCGCGAGCGCCGTGTAGCCAGTCTACACAAGCGAGCGGCAACGCCGTATTGCGGGAAAATGGCCCCGTCCCTTCGGGTTGCGCCCCAAATCCGCTCAGGCTGCGTTGCTCGTCGTTCATTTGGAATCACCAAACTTCACTCCTCCCGCCTTGCCTGAGCGGATTTGGGGCAGCAACGCGGCGATCGGGTAAGTGTTAACAGGCCCTGGGTCGCCTTGCCGCGGACCAATTCTAGAGAAATTCGCTTCGGAGCCCAACGGATCATTGCCATCCATGATTGAAAACAGCGATGAAAACTGGTTTACGGAGATCTGCAGGGAGGGCGGGTCGGCCATCTCTTTCCAGATCCGCGAAAAGCTGCACGAGGAGCAGTCCCCATTTCAACGCATCGAAATCTATGCCACCACCCATTTCGGCAATCTCATGGTGATCGACGGTTTCGTGATGCTCACCGGGCGTGACAATTTTCTCTACCACGAGATGATGTCGCACCCCGCCCTGTACACGCATCCCGATCCGCGGCGGGCGGTCATCATCGGCGGCGGCGACTGCGGCACACTGCGGGAAGTCCTGAAACACCCCGGCGTCGAGCACGCCCTGCAGGTCGACATCGACGAGCGCGTCACCCGGCTGGCCGAGCAGTATTTTCCGGAGCTCGTGGCATCGAACGACGATCCGCGCGCGGAGCTGTCGTTCGGCGACGGCATCCAGTGGATGAAACGGGCCCCGGCCGACAGCGTGGATGTGATCATCGTCGACAGCACCGATCCCATTGGTCCCGCGGAAGGCCTGTTCACCGAGGCGTTCTTCCGCGATTGCCACCGGGTGCTGGGCGACCGGGGTGTCATGGCCCAGCAAAGCGAATCGCCGCTGCTGCACTACGACCGGATTATCCGGCCACTGCACCAGGCCATGCGCGCGGCGGGCTTTGCCGACAGCGTCACCCTGCCGTTCCCGCAACCCTGCTATCCGTCGGGCTGGTGGTCCGCCACCATGGCCGCAAAGCAGCTCGATGTGCGCCGGTTCCGGCGCTCCGAGGCAAAGAACAAGGGGTTCCCGACGGGCTATTACAACGCGGATATCCACCAGGCCGCCCTGGCTCAGCCGGAGTTCTTCCGAGTCTAGTCACACCAGTCGCTGACGGCCTTCCGGTACTTCGCGACGGCGGCAGCGCGCTCGGCTTCGGACAGATAGACACGGTTGCCTTGCTGATCCAGCCGGTAGACGCCACCCGACTCGCTGGCCTGACGCAGCCTGTCTCGCGCCTGAAAGCAGCTGTCGCGCCGTCGTGCCGCCTCCTCGCTGCGCTCGGCCGCCTGCTCGCGCTCACGCTGTCGCTCCATCTCAATGGCATTCAGCAGTCGACGGGTTTTCTCCAGGCGGGCCTGTGGGTCCGGCCGGGCTGACGACGGCGACCGCAGGCCGATCTCGTGCGGCTGGCGGCCCCGCTGCTGGTCAGCGAAATGGGTCTGCCCGTCCTTGTCCACCCACCGGTATATCTCCGCCTGGCAGAGCGTGGCAGCGAGCAGGGAAAGGCCGAGCATTGCAGCGTCCAGGGATAAGTGTCTCATCCACCTGTTATCGTTGCAGCCGATCCAGCCTTAAACGCTCCCGGTCGTCAAACAGGCGGCGCACCGACAAGCTCACCGCCGCGTGCGTGCCGAAGCCGGCACCGGCGGCGATCAGGAACATGATCATGATCTGATACTTGACGGCTTCCACCGGCGGCGCGCCGGCCAGGATCTGGCCGGTCATCATACCGGGCAGGCTGACGATGCCGGCCGCGGCCATGGCGTTGATGATCGGAATCAGGCCGCTGCGGAACACCTGCTGGCGTATGCCGGACACCGCCTGCATCGACCCGTGGCCCAGAGCCAGCCGTGCCTCGATGGTCTCGCGCTGCTCCCACGCCGTCTGGGTCAGGCGATCCAGGGCCAGCGCGATGCCGTTCATGGTGTTCCCGAGCAGCATGCCGAGCAGCGGAATGGCGTACTGCGGCTCATACCAGGGCTGGTTTCCCACCACCACGACCAATGCGAACAGGGCCACGGTGAAGGAGGACACGAACATGGAGACCATGCCGATGCCGTAGCCCCAGCCGCCGGCGAACCGCCGCTGCTGGCGCATCACGACCTCGCGGCCGGCGACCAGGAGCATGACAGCGGAAAGCGCCGCCACCCACAACAGGCTGCTGTTGGCGAACAGGGCCTTCAGGACCAGACCGATCAGGGTCAGCTGTATGGCAGTACGCAGCGCCGCCACCAGCAGCTGTCTGGCCAGGCCGGGATAGCTGCGCGCCGAGGTGGCCGCCAGCGCCAGCACCAGAAGGGCGGCCAGCGACAGGTCGAGCGCGGTCAAACGAATCATGCCGTTTCCGCAGCGTGAAGGCCCGCCGCATCCAGGTACAGCGCGCGGTCTGCGATGCGCTCGATCTGTTCTGCGTCATGGGTGACCCAAAGGCAGGCGGCCCGCATCTCGGCCAGGTAAGCGGTCACGAGCTGCTCGACCCGCTCGGTATTGGCGGGGTCCAGGTTGGCGGTGGGCTCGTCGAGCAGCAGCACGCTCGGCCGGTTGGCGATCAGGCGCGCCAGCGCAAGGCGCTGACGCTCGCCACTCGACAGGCGCTCGACGCGCCAGCCGGTCACCTCGGGCGAGAATCCGAGCTGCCTCAGGTGCGTCTGCGTGATCCGCGTGAAATGATCGCCGACGGTCGCCGCCCACCAGCGGCTGTCGGCAGGCAGGTAGCCGACACGGGTGCGCCACTCAACGGGCGAAAGCCGTTCCCGCTGGGCGCCCTCCAGAAGCACCTCCCCATCGCTGACATCCAGATCGGCGAGCGCTCTCAGCATCAGCGTCTTGCCCGCACCGCTCGGACCGGACAGGCATACCAACTCGCTGGCGGCCAGAGACAGCGTAACGCCCTGCACGCCCGGACGGGTGAGATTCCTGGCTTCAAACACAAGTGGCTCCCGGCTTCAGTCTTTACCCGGACCGGGCGCCGCGATAAGGTCGGCTCCCATCGGTGTGAAAAAACTGACCGGATTGTAGCGACGAAGCCGTTTCGTTACCAAGAGGACGACATCCATGACGGACCCGACAATCGCGCAGAAACTTCCTTTCGCTCAGGATCTGGAGCCGGGCACCTACTGGTGGTGCGCCTGCGGCCGGTCGGCGACCCAGCCGTTTTGCGACGGCTCCCACAAGGGCAGCGATTTCGCACCGGTCAAGTTGGAAATCAGCGAAAAGACCCGAGTCTGGCTGTGCGGCTGTAAGCACTCCAAAGAGCGCCCGTTCTGCGACGGCAGCCACAAGCAGCTGTGAGTAATCCGGCGCCTCCTCTCTGAACGACAAGGTCGCACAAAGAAACTCGAAGGAGCTATCTACAAACGGCCCCGCCTGCAGCATACGCTGTTGACTTGCCTTGAATTGCAGACACATGCCGGAGTGAGCTCTGATGCATGAATCGGAGCTGGCTCTCGTATTCCTTTGCGGCACGCGGAAAAAAAAGCGGGCGCCGGAGCGCCCGCAAACGACTAACCTGTTTTTGCAAACAGGCCCTCAGAGGCCGGAGCCCTTGCTTCCGGTGAATTCCGGATAGGCTTCCAGGCCACATTCCCCGATGTCGACACCCTCGTACTCCTCTTCTTCGCTGACGCGGATGCCCATGACGGCCTTGATGATCAACCAGACGACGAAGCTGGCGATGAAGACCCAGGCCAGTATCACCACGATGCCCATCAGCTGGCCGGTGACCGTGACGCTCTCGTTCTGCGAGAACAGCACCGCGATCAGACCCCAGATGCCGACCACGCCGTGCACCGAGATGGCACCGACCGGATCGTCGATCTTCAGCTTGTCGAGTGCCAGGATGGAGAACACCACCAGCACGCCGCCCACGGCACCGATCAGGGTCGCCGACAGCGGCGAATGCGCCAGCGGCTCGGCCGTGATCGCAACCAGGCCCGCCAGGGCGCCGTTGAGCGTCATGGTCAGATCGGTCTTGCCGAACAGGAGTCGGGCGGTAATAGCTGCCGCCACCACGCCGGCTGCGGCCGCCGCATTGGTGTTGACGAAGACTGCGGCCACGGCGTTGGCTTCGCCGATGTCGGAGACCTTCAGCTCCGAGCCGCCGTTGAACCCGAACCAGCCCAGCCACAGGATGAAGGTGCCCAGGGTGGCCAGAGGCAGGTTGGCACCCGGAATCGGGTTGATCTGTCCACCCGGACCGTACTTGCCTTTACGGGCGCCGAGCAGCAGCACCCCGGCCAGCGCGGCGGTGGCGCCGCACAGGTGAACCACGCCGGAGCCGGCGAAGTCCTGGAAGCCGAAGTCGGCGTCGAGAAAACCGCCGCCCCACTTCCAGTAGCCTTGCATCGGGTAAATGATGCCGGTCATGAACACGGCAAAGATCAGGAAAGACCACAGCTTCATGCGTTCGGCGACCGCACCGGAGACGATCGACATGGCAGTGGCTACGAACACCACCTGGAAGAAGAAATCCGACATGCCGGAGTAATAGGTCTCACCGCCACTGGCGAGCACGTCTTCCGCCGAGTTATCGCCGCCGAACATGAAGCTCAGATCCAGCGCCGGGAAATAGCCGTTGCCGTCGGACGGATACATGATGTTGTATCCCATGAGCATGTACATGACGCAGGCGATGGCGAACAGCGCAATATTTTTGGTGAGAATTTCGGCGGTGTTCTTGGAGCGGACCAGTCCGGCCTCCAGCATGGCGAAGCCGGCCGCCATCCACATCACGAGCGCGCCGGACACGAGAAAATAAAACGTATCCAGAGCGTATTTGGTTTCTACAATAGCTGATTCCACTTTTCGATCCTCCGCAGCTGGATAGACTGCCTGTTGGATGAATTAAAGAGCGTCGGGGCCGGTCTCGCCGGTGCGGATGCGGACCGCCTGCTCGAGGGGGTACATGAAGATTTTTCCGTCACCGATCTTGCCGGTGTTGGCAGCCTTGGAGATGGCCTCGATCACCTGCTCGGCCAGATCGTCATTGATGGCGATTTCGAGTTTGACCTTGGGCAGGAAATCCACGACGTATTCGGCACCGCGGTACAACTCGGTGTGACCCTTCTGGCGTCCAAAACCCTTGACTTCAGTGACCGTGATGCCCTGCACACCAATCTCGGACAACGCCTCGCGAACGTCGTCGAGCTTGAAGGGCTTGATGATTGCAATTACGAGCTTCATCAGTGTGGTCTCCCAGTTTGGGCCCGCTCTTGCGAGCGGGCCTCTTCTCTATGCAGTTGAAAAATGATCCCTAGAAATCCTTGGCCCAACCGATCCAGAAGTTGGGGTTCTCGTCGGTCGCGACGGCATCGCCTTCCCCACCGTCGGTCTGCTCATAGGTCACGCTGAAGGCACCGAATTCGCCGGCGTCCTTGCTGATACCCAGCCCCCAGTGCGTGTAGGAGGCATTGCCACAGGCATCGTTGCCGTCGCAGTCGAAATCGTAGTAGCCGATGAACACAGAAGGACTGAAACCGGCCATCTCCATGGGCAGATCGGCGGTCAGGTTGTAATAGACGTCGTCCTCGGTGAAGGGAACGTCATCGTCGTTCTCTCCCCAGAAGGTGTAGGCGACGGTACCGGTGATCCACTGCCAGCCGAGACTGCCGCTCGCCTCGGCGTAATCCAGGTCGCCCCCCTGCTCGTCGCCGCCAGCGCCCGGATACCAGTAGTACCAGCCGCTCAGATCGTAGGTGAAACCCGAGGCACCGATATCGCCGCCGAAGCCGGTGTAAAAATCGATCTCCATGTCAGCCTTCGAGTCGTCGCCAAAGTCGATGTTGGACGCCCAGGTTCCCAGGTAGAAACCCGAGTCGTGGTTGTAGTCGAGACCACCCGATACCGCGGCAGCGTCACCCGTCTGGCTGACGCCCCGGAAGTAATAGTTGCTGGCCACACCCAGGTTGGCGCTCACCTCCGCCTGCGCAGCACCCGTGGCGGCCAGCAGAGCCGAGGCAAGTAAAGTCTTGGAAAGATGCATGGTTGGGGACTCCTATCTCCGAAAAGAAAAAATCGATCATAATCGCTGGCTCCGGGACGCTCCCGCCATCCCCGCCAGGACGTACGCGGTCTTTTAGCAGTTCCTGTGCCAGCTTCGTTTTCTACTATTAAACAGCATGTTACATGTGAAGTGGCCACCGACGCCCTGATTCGACGCACCATTCTGGTGAGCAGATCCACACATGCACTATTTTTGTGCGCCATGCTGGTGCGACGCGTTGCGCGCGCGCAACGCTGGACGGCATGCGTGGCGTTCGCTATGGTTCCGATATGCTCGATCCCAAGTTCATCGATGACCTCACGCGGCGTCTGACCGGAGCCCTTCCAGCCTCGGCCAAGGCGGTGCAGCAGGATCTGGAGAAGAATCTGCGCGCCTCGATTCAGTCCGTGTTCACCAAAATGGATCTGGTGACCCGCGAAGAATTCGACGTCCAGAGCAAGGTGCTTGCCCGCTCGCGCGCCAAGATCGAGGAGCTGGAAAAACAGGTCGCGGCATTGGAAGCGCAGTTGCTCAAGGGAGAAGAGAAGCGCAGCTGCTGAAGCAGGCGCAGAGCACAGGGAAGCGCCTCACCACGCCAATCCGGCACAGGATTCCAGGGACGGAATATTATGTCGCTTGCGGTCAGTTACAGCCGCGCGCAGGTGGGATTCGACGCGCAGCTGATCACGGTGGAAGTCCACATTGCGAACGGCCTTCCGTCGCTGTCTATCGTCGGTCTGCCGGAAACAGCGGTGAAGGAAAGTCGCGAGCGGGTGCGCAGCGCCCTGATGCACAGCGGCTTCGAGTTCCCGCCTCGCCGCATTACCGTCAATCTCGCCCCGGCCGACCTGCCCAAACAGGGTGGCCGCTACGATCTGGCGATCGCCGTGGGCATCCTCGCGGCATCCCGCCAGATCCCAGCCGACAGACTCGACGAGCATGAATTCGTCGCCGAGCTGGCCCTCGGCGGAGCCCTGCGGCCCGTGCACGGCGTGCTGCCGGGTGCGCTGGCCAGCGCCCGCGAGGGGCGCCAGCTGGTGTGCGCCCACCCCAACGGGCCGGAGGCTGCCCTGGCGGCACCGGACGCCGCCCTCGTGGCCGGGCAGCTGCTGGAGGTTTGCGAGCACCTGCGTGGTCTGGAGCCATTGCCCCCCGCACGGGCGCCGAAGGACCTCGAAGCCTGCGGCCTGCCCGACCTGATCGATGTGCGGGGACAGCACCAGGCGCGCCGCGCCCTGGAAATTGCTGCGGCCGCCGAACACAGCCTGCTGCTGATCGGCCCGCCGGGTACCGGCAAGACGCTGCTGGCCAGTAGACTTCCCGGGTTGTTGCCGCCGCTGGACAGGGATCAGGCACTGGAAACCGCGGCCGTGGCTTCCCTCAGCCGGGGTGGTTTCGACCTGCGTCGCTGGCGCAAGCGCCCGTTTCGCGCCCCGCACCACAGCGCCTCGGCCGCGGCCCTGGTGGGCGGCGGGACCGACCCCCGGCCCGGCGAGATTTCCCTGGCGCACCACGGCGTGCTGTTCCTCGATGAGCTCCCCGAATTCCGCCGCGACGCCCTGGAGGTCCTGCGCGAGCCGCTCGAGACCGGCACCGTCACCCTGTCCCGCGCCGCCCGACAGGCGGAATACCCGGCGCGCTTCCAGCTGGTCGCCGCCCTGAATCCCTGCCCCTGCGGCTATCTCGGCGACCCCGAGCGCGCCTGCCGCTGCACCCCGGAGCAGATCCAGCGCTACCGCGGGCGCATTTCCGGCCCGCTGCTCGACCGCATCGACCTGCAGATCGAGATGCCGCGCATTCCCTGGGACCAGCTGCAGAGCGCCGCCGCGGAGGGCAGCGCCGCGGTGCGCCGGCGCGTACTGGCAGCGCGCGCGCGTCAACAGGCGCGCGGATACCTGAACGCGCAGATGCCACTGGATCGGCTGGAAAGTGCGTGCGCCCTCGGAGCGGCCGAGCAGCAGTTGCTACGCATGGCCAGCACCCGCTTCAGGCTTTCGCCGCGATCCATTCACCGCATCCTGCGCATCGCGCGCACCATCGCCGACCTCGCTCACGCGCAGCGGATCGATGGCGCCCATCTGCGCGAAGCCATCACATATCGCTGTCTGGACCGGCAGACCGCAGGCGGACACTAATCGCGGCGACAATTCAAGCTGCCGCTTTGCGGCAGCGCTGGCTACAATGCCGGCCATGCAGCCCCCTCCCACGCACTCCCGGCCCCTCGACGAGCTGAACCCCGAGCAGCGCGCCGCGGTGCGCGAGGTCCAGCACCCGCTGCTGGTGCTGGCCGGCGCAGGCAGCGGCAAGACGCGCGTCATCACGCACAAGATCGCGCACCTCATCGAGGAGTGCGCCGTACCCGCCCGCAACATCATGGCGGTCACCTTCACCAACAAGGCGGCGCGTGAGATGCGCGAGCGCGTGAGCCGACTGCTGCACGGGGACGCGGGCCGGGGCCTGGTGGTCTCCACCTTCCACACGCTCGGCATGCGCCTGCTGCGCCGGGAGGCCAGGGCACTCGGCTACAAGCCCAGTTTCTCCATCTTCGACAGCCAGGACAGCCAGCACCTCGTCGATGAGCTGCTGCGCAGCCGGCCGGCCCCCTTCCCCGCAGAGAGCCTGCGCAGCCAGATCTCCGGCTGGAAAAACGAGCTGGTGTTGCCCGAGCAGGCCGTCGGGCTTGCCCAGAGCGAGCTCGAGCTGGCCGCCGCCATGCTCTATGGCGAATACCAGCGCAGCCTCCGGGCCTACAACGCCGTCGACTTCGACGATCTCATCCTGCAGCCGGTGCTGGCGCTGCGCGAGCACGACCGGGTGCGCGAGCACTGGCAGCACAGGGTCCGGCACCTGCTGCTCGACGAGTACCAGGACACCAACGGCGCCCAGTACCGGCTGGTGCAGCTGCTGGTGGGCAAGACGACGCCCTTCACGGCGGTGGGGGACGACGACCAGTCCATCTACGCTTGGCGCGGCGCCAACCCGGAAAACCTGAGGCGTCTCAGGGACGACTTCCCGCGCCTCAAGGTCATCAAGCTGGAGCAGAATTACCGCTCGGCGGGCTGCATCCTCAAGTGCGCCAACCAGCTGATCGCCAACAACCCGCACGTGTTCGAGAAACGGCTGTGGAGCGCGCTGGGCTACGGCAGCCCGCTCAGGGTGATCGGGTGCCGGGATGGTGATCATGAAGCCGAGCGCGTGGTGTCGGAGATTCTGCACCATCACTTCACCCACGGGACCCGCCACGGCGACTACGCCATTCTCTACCGGGGCAATCACCAGTCGCGCGCCTTCGAGAAGGTGCTGCGCGAGCACAGCATCAGCTACCATCTGAGCGGCGGCACCTCCTTCTTCGAGTATACCGAGGTCAAGGACCTGCTGGCCTATCTGCGGCTGCTGGTCAATGAAGACGATGACCGCGCCTTCCTGAGGGTGGTGAACACGCCGCGGCGCGAGCTGGGTGCCGCCACCCTGGAGAAGCTCGGTGCCGTCGCCGCGCGGCAGGGTCTGAGCCTGCTGAACGCCTGCTTCGAAGCCGGGCTCGCGGAGACTCTGAATTCCCGTGCCTTGGCACGATTGAGGGAATTCGCGCACTGGGTGGTTGCGCTGGCCGACGAAGCACAGCGCGGGGATGCCATGGCCGTGGTGCACCAGCTGATCGAGGATACCGACTACCGCGGCTGGCTGCAGGACAGTGCCCGGGATCCGGCTCAGGCCGAACGGCGCCTCCAGAATGTCGAGGAATTGCTGGGCTGGCTGGAGCGCATGAGCAAGCAGGGGGAGGAGGCGCCCGCCCTCGCCGAGATGGTCGCGCGCATCAGTCTCCTGGACCGTCTCGATCGCAGCGACGAAGGCAACGACGACTGCGTGCGCCTGATGACACTGCACGCGGCCAAGGGGCTGGAGTTCCCCCACGTGTTCATGGTCGGCATGGAAGAGAACCTGCTGCCACACCGCAGCAGCATCGAGGCGGACGACTTCGACGAGGAGCGCCGGCTCGCCTACGTCGGCATCACCCGCGCCCAGAAATCCCTCACCTTCACCCATGCGCACAAACGCCGTCGCGCCGGCGAATGGGAGAGCTGCGCGCCGAGCCGCTTCCTGTCAGAGCTGCCGGAGAATGATATCCGGTGGGACAGACCGGGCGCGGCGAAAACCGCCGAGGAGCAGAAGCAGCGTGGCCAGGCGCATCTCGCGCAGCTGCGTGGACTGCTGGCGTAGACCCTAAGTAAGAAAAAGGCCGCACCGGGCGGCCCCTGGGGTCGACCCGGGCTCTGCTACAGGCCGCTCTGCCCAAGTATGTATTCGATCGCCGCCTTGAGCTCTTCGTCCGAGCAGTCGCCGCAGGTACCCTTCGGCGGCATGGCGTTGAGGCCGTTCACGGCGCTGTTGAGCAGGGCGTCCATGCCCTTATCCGCTCGCGCAGCCCAGGCGGCGTCGTCACCCACCTTGGGGGCACCGGCGACCCCGCTGGCGTGACACGCCATGCAGGCGGCGGTGTAGACATCTTCACCCGAGCGCTGCGCCGCGGCTGCAGCACTGTCGGCGGCGGGCGCAGGTGCGGCCGCGGGCGCCGAACCCACGTTCACCTTCCCGACCGGGCGTATGTTCTCTTCAATCCTGGCCTGTATGCGACCGTCGTGATCCTCGTCGACCATTTCGCTGGTGACGAGATTGGCTGCCACGTAGAACAGCACGGCGATCACCACCAGGCCGGCGAGAACACCGATGAAGGTACTCATAAACGCTTTGTCTTCGCGGCTCACCTGAACCCCCTGAAAGTCAACTGGTTAGCGTATTGCTCCGGGCTTCGGGCCGGCGCCCGAGCCGAGACTGGCCGGCAAGTATAGCCGCAAACATCTGTTCGTGAAAGGAAAACCCCGCGTTTCACTAAAGTATTCCCGGACCGTTAACGTCGCACCAGAAGGGTGAAGATGTCATCGCGTATGCACCGCCGGTCGAGGTAATACGGTGTGAACGTTGACACCCGGCTGGGCTATCCGTACCGGCGCCGCCCGGAGCCCGAACCGGCGGCTCCTTCCGACGAGTCCGGCTGAGCGGGTCACCTTGTGCGTCTCGGGCCTGCGCGGCCGATCAACGCCGGGTTCGCCGCCGACCTGCGAATCAGGCAGACGGGTCGCTGTCGAGATAGCGGCGCCAGCCGCCCCAACGGGTCACCTCTTCGGCGCCGGCGAGGCCACGGGCTTCGCAGATGAAACCATTCACCCACCGGCCGCTGACCAGCTCGACCTTACCCAGGCCCAGCGGCGCGGGTATCAGCTCGAGGAATCCGCCGACCTGCGCGCGGGGCATGGCCCAGACTTCGACCTCGATGACGGCGCCGTCCGTGTCGCGCACCAGGCCGGGGCGCCGCGGGGGACCGCCGGGCAGCGCGTAGAGCCGGTAGTCCGGCGACGTCCGGGTGCGCTGCATCAGCCAGGCCCCGCGCTCGGTCAGCTGCCGGTTCAGCGGCAGGCCCGACAGATGGGCGCCGCACACGGCAAGGGGCACCACGCCCTTCGGCACTTCGAAGCCGTCGCCCGCGGGGGGCAGAGAATCACCGGTGGCGCCCAGGGGCAGGCCCGCGGCGCGCTGGAGGCGGTCGGCCAGGGCGAGCAGCGCGGCATCGGCGAAAGCGCGGCCGACCAACGTCACGCCGAAGGGCAGCCCGTCGTCCTGGAAGCCGGCCGGCACCGCCACGGCGCACAGGTCCAGGAGGTTCATGAAATTGGTGTAATAGCCCAGCCTGCTGTTCAGCCCGACGGGATCGTGCTCCACTTCATCGATGCTATAGATGGTGCCGGCCGTCGGCGTCAGCATCACGTCGGCCTGCGCCCAGACGCGCTCCGCGGCACGGCGGTGCTCCATGAGCCGGTACTGGCCGCGAAACGCGTCGATCGCGCTGCCCCGGCCGCCGCGGCCGATGATCGCACGGGTCACCGGGTGCAGCGCTTCGGGCCGCGCCTCGATGAACGCCTGCACGGCGGCGTAGCGCTCGGCGAGCCAGGGACCCTCGTACAGCAGCCGGGCTGCCGACAGGAAAGGCTCGAAGTCCATTTCGACCCGCTCGCCCCCCAGCGCCTCCAGGCGTTGCACCGCCTTGTCGAACAACGCCTTCGCAAGCGCGTTGTCGAAGAATTCCAGCTGATGGACAGCCGGGACAGCGAAACGGAACCGCCGGGGATTGAATCCGGGAAGCGCCACGGGCTCCGGGCGCGCAAAGGGGTCCTGTGCATCGAAACCGGTACAGCAGTCCAGCACCCGCTGCGCATCGGCACAGTCCAGCGCAAACACCGACACGCAGTCGAGGGACCGGCAGGCGGGCACCACGCCGCCGGTGCTCACCAGGCCGCGGGTAGGCTTGACGCCGATCAGGTTGTTGAAAGCCGCCGGCACCCGCCCGGAGCCCGCGGTGTCGGTGCCCAGCGCAAAGCTCACCTGACCGAGGGCCACGCTCACGGCGGAGCCGGAGCTGGAGCCGCCGGCGATGTAATCCCGGTCGAAGCTGTTCTCGCAGGCGCCGTAGGGAGAACGGGTACCGACCAGGCCGGTGGCAAACTGGTCAAGGTTGGTCTTGCCGATGGGGACGGCGCCGGCCTCGACGAGGCGTTCGATCGCGAAGGCGTGCCGGTCCGGCGTATAGGCATAGTCGGGACAGGCCGCGGTGGTGGGCAGACCGGCGAGATCGATGTTGTCCTTGACGGCGAAGGGGATGCCGTACAGGGGCAGCTCGTCCGGCGACCTGCCCTGCAGCGCCTTTAGATAGGGCCGCAGCTGCTGTGCGGACAGGCGGCTGATCCAGATATGGCGGTCGGCCTGCGCCTCGATGCGCAACGCCACCAGCTCGAGTATCTCGGCCGGAGAAAACCGGCCCTGGCGGTAGCCCTCGAGCAGCACCGCAATCGCCAGGCTCTGCCGGCCGCCCGCCCGCGCGCTCACGGCTCGAGCTCCACTATCGCCAGCGCCTGGCCGGCCTTGACCGGGCTGCCCTGGGCGCACAGGACCTCGCGCACCACCCCCGTTTCGTCGCACTCGATGGCGATTTCCATTTTCATGGCCTCGACCACCACCAGCTTGTCGCCGATCTCAACCCGGTCGCCGGGTTGGACGGGGATCGACCACACGCTGCCGGTCACCGGAGAGGCGACGGCGATGCAGCCGTGCGGTACCTCGAACGGCGCATCGGAGCTGGAGACCTCGTCCGGCAGGTCGGCCGCATACTGAGCCTGACCGGCCCGTTCCCAGCGCTCGCGCTCGGCCTCGAAAGCCGCCTGCTGCCTGGCCTTGAAGGCACGGATCGCCGAAGCGTTGTCGGCCAGAAAGCGGTTGTAGTCGCGCAGCTTCAGCACGCTGGGCTCGATGCGCAGGTTGAACCGCCCGAGGATAAAATCCTCGCGCATTCGCGCAAGCTCCTCCGTGGACACGGGGTAGAACCGGATCTGGTCGAAGAAGCGCAGCAGCCACTGCCTGCCGTCGCGGAAATCCGCCGTCTGCCGATAGCGGTTCCACATCTGCACCGTGCGCCCCACGAACTGGTAGCCGCCCGGCCCTTCCATGCCGTACACGCAGAGATAGGCGCCGCCGATACCCACAGCATTCTCGGGCGTCCAGGTGCGCGCCGGATTGTATTTGGTGGTCACCAGCCGGTGGCGCGGATCCATCGGGGTGGCCACCGGTGCCCCGAGGTAGACGTCCCCCAGGCCCATCACCAGATAGCTGGCGCTGAACAGGATGCGCCTGACATCGTCGATGGACTCGAGCCCGTTGATGCGGCGGATAAACTCGATGTTGCTGGGGCACCAGGGCGCGTCGGGGCGCACCGACTGCATGTATTTCTCGATCGCCCGGCGGGTGGAAGGATCGTCCCAGGACAGCGGCAGGTGCACGATGCGGCTCGGCACCTCCATGTCCTCGACGGCGGGAAGCTCGGCCTCGCCGGCGCCAAGCCGCGCCAGCAGCCGCGCCTGGCTCAGGACACGGCTGTCGTAGTGCACCTGCAGCGAGCGAATGCCCGGCGTCAGGTCGAGGATACCCTTCATTGCCTGGCCCCGGATCCATTCCATCAGCGCGTGCACCCGAAAGCGCAGGCCCAGATCGAGCACCGGCGGACCGTACTCCACCAGCAGGTTGCGGTCGCCCGCCTGCCGGTAACACAAGGCGACGCCGCCGTCGGTCGCCTCGCTGAAATGCAGGACTGGTGAGGCCGTCTCACCGGGTGTCAGGGCCTCAGAGGTGTCCTCATACCGACCCTCCAGAGCCGCCACACAGGCGTCCTGGACCTGCTCGCGGCGCATGGCCTCGTCGACGCCGATGCAGTGAAAACGGATGCTGTCGCCGGGGCGCAGCTGACCCAGCTTCCAGAGCTCCGACTGAACGATGGTGGCGGGACAGACGAAGCCGCCGAGACTCGGTCCGTCAGGGCCGAGGATCACCGGCATGTCGCCGGTGAAGTCGATGCTGCCGATGGCGTAGGCGTTGTCGTGAATGTTGGAGGGGTGCAGGCCGGCCTCGCCGCCATCCTTGCGGGCCCACTGCGGCTTGGGGCCGACCAGACGCACCCCGGTGCGGCTGGAGTTGTAGTGCACCTCCCAGTCGGTGGCGAAGAAACTCTGTATGTCCGCGTCGGTGAAGAAATCCGGCGCACCGTGCGGCCCGTACATCACCCGAATGTCCCAGTGACTGTCGTACTCGGGCACCAGCGCTTCGGGTATCGGCCGGCAGGTGCCTTCCAGCGTCGAGGCGGCGGTCAGCCGAAGCACATCACCGGTCTGCAGCGTACGCCCCGCGTGGCCGCCGAACTGCCCGAGCGTGAACGTGGACCTGCTGCCCATGTATTCGGGCACGTCGAAGCCGCCCTTCACCGCCAGGTAGCTGCGGTTGCCGGCACCCTCGATGCCGCACAGCCGGAGCGTGCTCCCGGCGGGCACAGCCACCGGTTTCCAGTACTCGACAGACTGACCGTCCAGCTGCGCCTTCATCCGCGCTCCGGTCAGCGCAATGACGGTGTCGCAGTTGAACCGAAGCGTCGGGCCGGTCACGGTGAGCTCGAGCGCGGCCGCGCCTTCGGGATCGCCGACCGCACGGTTGGCCAGCCGCAGCGCCAGATGATCCATGGGCCCCGAAGGCGGCACGCCGATGTCCCAGTAGCCGGTGCGCCCGGGATAATCCTGCACCATGGACTGGGTGCCCGGCGAGAGCACATCGATGGTCAGGGGGCGGAAAGCGAAACGGTCCAGGTAACGCGTATGATGCTCACCGCGGCGGAATACTTCGTCGACCACGACCTGGCGTAGATAGGCGAGGTTGGATTCGATGCCGTGCAGGGCGGTCGCCTGCAACGCCTGATGCATGCGCGTGCACGCGGTTTGGCGGTCCTCGGCCCGCACGATGATTTTGGCCACCATGGGGTCGTAGAAGGGAGGCACCTCGCTGCCCTGCTCGACCCAGGTGTCGACGCGTGCCGCGGGTGGAAACACCATTTCCGTGAGCACCCCCGAGGCCGGCTGAAACTGCTTGCCGGGATCCTCGGCGTAAAGACGCATCTGGATTGCGTGGCCCGCGGGCCGGTGACGGTAGGCGTGCAGAAAGCCGCGCTCGCCGGCGGCGAGCCGCAGCATCCACTCGACCAGGTCCACGCCGGTGACCTCCTCCGTGACGCCGTGCTCCACCTGCAGGCGCGTGTTCACCTCGAGGAAATAGAAGGCCTCGGTACGGGCATCGTAGACGTATTCCACCGTGCCGGCCGAACGGTAGTCGACCGCCTGGCCGAGGCGCACCGCGGCCTCCATGAGACGCCGGCGCACGGCAGCGCCAATGCCCGGCGCCGGCGTCTCCTCGATCACTTTCTGATTGCGGCGCTGCAGCGAGCAGTCGCGCTCACCGAGCGCCACGACGTGGCCCTGCCCGTCACCGAAGATCTGCACCTCGATGTGGCGGGCGACCTCCACGTATTTCTCCACGAAGATGCCGCCCTGGCTGAAATTGCTGCGCGCCAGGCGCTCCACCGAGTGGTAGGCCTCGTCGAGCTCCTGCTCGGTCCAGCAGAGCTGCATGCCGATGCCGCCACCGCCGGCGGTGCTCTTCAGCATCAACGGATAACCAATGCGCAGCGCCTCGCGCCGGGCGTGGGCGAGATCATCGAGCAGGCCGCTGCCCGGGAGCAGCGGTACCCCGTTGTCGTGGGCCAGCTGGCGCGCCCTGTGCTTGAGGCCGAAGTCGCGCATCTGCTGTCCGGTCGGACCGATGAAGGCGATGCCGGCCGCTTCGCAGGCCTGGGCGAACTCCGCGTTCTCGCTCAGAAAGCCGTAGCCGGGGTGAATCGCCCCGGCGCCATGCTCACGCGCGACCTGCAGGATACGCGCGTGGTCGAGGTAGCTTTCCGCCGCCGGCGGCGGTCCGATGCAGATCGCCTCGTCGGCCTGGCTCACGTGCAGTGAGTGCCTGTCGGCCTCCGAATACACGGCGAGCGACTGGATGCCCAGGCGCTTCAGGGTACGGATGATGCGGCAGGCGATGGCACCGCGGTTGGCGATGAGAACTTTGCTGAACATTATAATCTAGTCAATGGCAAACACTATCAGAACCCGTCAGCACCTCCACCAACGCGCGCATTGTTGCCGGGCCGTCCCGGGATTCCTATCGGGCGCGGCGGGTCACCCCGCCGGACGCTGATTGCTCACTGCGATTCCCACACAAGCACTTCCACCGGCGTGGGGTTATAGGCGTTGCAGGGGTTGTTGAGCTGCGGGCAGTTGGAGATCAGCACCAGCACGTCCATTTCGGCGCGCATCTCCACGTAGCGGCCCGCCTCCGAGATGCCGTCCTCGAAGGTCAGTTTGCCCTCCGGCGTCACCGGCACGTTCATGAAGAAATTGATGTTGCTGGACAGATCCCGCTTGCCCATGCCGTTGTCCCAGGCGCCCAGCGCCATCAGGAAGCTGTCGCGGCAGCTGTGCATGTGGCGCTTCTCGAGCGCGTAGCGCACCGTGTTGCTCTCGGCCGAGCAGGCGCCGCCCAGGGTATCGTGGCGCCCGCAGGTGTCGGCGACGATGGTCAGCATGGGATTGCCCTCGTTGGAAAACAGCACCGTGCCGGTGGTCAGATAGATGTTGGCCTGCTCGCGGATGGTGTTATTGGCGTCATAACGCTCCTCGGGATCGGCCGCGCTGTAGAACAGCGTGTCTACCGCCTGGTTGCCCTCCAGGTCAAGGATGCGCAGCACCTGCCCCTTGCGGATTTCTTTCATGAATGGCTCGCCGGCCGGCACTATCTGGCGAAAAGCCGCCTGTGCCGGTTCGAGCTCGCTTTTAATGAGTCCGATGCTCATGTCGTTCTCCTGTGGGGCACACCGTTGCTCAAACGTACAGCCGCTCGGTATTGATGAAGGCGCGCTGGTTTTCCGGGCAGGCATTGCGGCAGGGGTCATCCGGGCCGGCCACGCCGGAGCGCCATGCCCTCAGGCTGATGTCGCGCGGCCGGTAGCGCGGCTCGGGGTCCAGCGGATGCTGACAGGTCGACAGAACCACCAGCGCCGGCATCTCGAAGCGCAGATCGACGAAATCTCCCGCCCTGGAGTTGCCCGGTTGAAACTGCATGGCACCCGTGTGGTCCACCGTCACCTTGCTGAACAGGTTGAGATTGGCGACCAGATCCCGCCTGCCGAGGCCGTACTTGCCCAGCTCGTTCAGCAGGGCGTCATAACCATTGCGGTAATAGTCGTTGCGGTGCTCCTGGTAGCGCGCCTCGCCGTATTTGCGCTTTACCATGCCCGCGCTGGACAGGCCGCCGATGGTATCGTGCCAGCCGCAGGTGTCAGTAGTCAGCGAACAGAGCACCCGTCCCATGTCGGAGTAACAAACCTTGCCGGCGCTGAGGAATGCCGTGTGCTGGCCCTTCAGGGTGTCGGCCATGTTGTAGCGCTCCAGCCTGTCCTCCTGGTTGTAGAACAGCATGGAAACGTTGGCGCCGCCCTCCAGGTCGGTCACCCGCAGCGTGACGCCTCGGCGCAGCACACCGGACCAGTGCGCGCCGCCGGGCACCCGCTCCTCCCACAGCATCACCTGCGGATCGAGCGCAGAGGCGATACCCTCGACCATGATTATGTCTCCTCTTCGTCAAGCATAGGATGATGAGCAAATCAGCTTATCGCTGACGGCAGTGGATGCACTGGCGGAATGACGCCCGCCGTCACCTGCAGCTTGCCGGTAATGACACCGCGGCAGGTCAGCATACGGTCGGCAATGCGCTTCAGGTGCGGGGCCGGCCCCTGCACCAGCATCACCTCCATGGTGTGCGCGTGCATCAGGTGCACGTGCAGCGAGCTGATCACCTCGCTCAGGTGCTGGTGCTGCAGATCCGCCAGTTGCTTCTGCAGCCCGGGCGTCGAGTGGTCGTACAGCAGGGTGATGGTGCCGGCCATGATGTCTTCACCGAGCTCCTGCTGGTGCTCGGCCAGCTGCTGGTTGATCATCTCGGCGATCGCCTGCGAACGGCTTTCGAAACCACGCGCCAGCACCATGCGGTCCAGCCGCCTGAGCAACGGCTCGGGCAAGGACACGCTGATGCGGCTGACGAACCGGCGCGCAACGCTGCTCAAAACACGCTCTCCACCTCGTCGTCGACGGACACCATGCGCACCATGTTGAGGTGATCGTCACTGAGGTCCTGCTCGGGCGCCGGCGGGTGAATCAGCTCTTCGAGCCGCTTCTTGGTGGCCAGAAACTCCGGCGACAGAAACTGCTCCGGGGAGCGCGGCTGCGGCACCGGCACCTCGATCAGCTCCTGAACCTCGCCGGGGTGCGCCTTCAACACCAGGATGCGATCGGCCAGGTAGATCGCCTCGTCGAGATCATGGGTGATGAACAGGATGGTGATATCGATGTTCTGCCAGATCTCCATGAGGTAGGACTGCATGCGGGCCCGCGTCTGGGCGTCCAGGGCGCCGAAGGGCTCGTCCATCAGCAGGATACGCGGCTGATTGGCCAGCGCGCGGGCGATGGCCACGCGCTGCTTCATCCCGCCGGAGAGCTGATGCGGATAGCTCTTGGCAAACTTGGTGAGACCCACCAGGTCGATCCAGAGCATGGCCTCTTCTTCTGCCGGTCCCCGGCCCCGGCCGGCCATCTCCAGGCCGAACATGACGTTCCTTTTGACCGTCAGCCAGGGGAACAGCGTATAACCCTGGAACACCATGCCGCGATCCGGCCCCGGTCCGTGCACCTCCCTGCCGTCGAGCAGCATCTGGCCGCTGGTCGGCGTTTCCAGCCCGGCGAGGATTCGGATCAGCGTCGACTTGCCACAACCCGAGGGTCCGATGACGCACACGAGCTCGCGCCTGTGCACTTTGAAACTAATGTCCCGCAGCGCGGTCACCGCGCCCTGTCGGCTCTCGAACTGCTTGCCGAGACCCTTGACCTTGAGAACCGCCGGGCGCCGCTTGAGCCGCGCGAAACGCTCGCGCACCGGCTCCGACTGGTCGAGGTAGCTCGGCAGCTCAAGAGGGTGGATGTGCCCGGCGCGGCGCTCTGGCTGTGCCATGCTCATGCCCGGGCCGCCGCCTGCTGCCAGGGAAACATCCGGCGTCCCAGCCAGGCCAGGATCAGATCCGTCGTCAGCCCCAGGATGCCGATCATCATGATGGCGGCGAACACGTTGTCGAAGTTCTTGTAACGTGCCTGCTGGGTAATGAACCAGGTGATCCCCGAGCTGGTGCCGATGAGTTCGGCGACGATGAGGTAGGTCCAGGCCCAGCCGAGCAGTATGCGCATATCCTTGTACAGGTCGGTGATGATCCCGGGGACCACCACCCGGAACAGCAGCGACAGGCGCCTGGCACCCAGCGTCTGGGCCGCCTCCAGCAGCGCCGGGTCGAGCTTGCGCGTGGTGTTGGCGATCACCAGCACCTGCTGAAAGAAGGTGCCGATGAAAATGATGGCAATCTTGGGCGCGTGGTGAATACCCAGGATGGCGACCGCCAGGGCGCCAAAGGCCGGCGCCGGCAGATAGCGGAAAAACTCGATGAAAGGCTCGCTCAGGCGCGACATCAGATCGTAGGTGCCCGCGAGGATGCCGAGCGGCACGCCGAACAGTGACGACAGAAAGAATCCCCAGAAGATCACCTGGATACTCTCCCACAGGCTCTCGTGCAGCCACTGTTCGGAGCGTCGTTTCGGCTCGGTCGTGAAGGCCGTGTAGAAGGCCTGCGCAACCTCGTGCGGCGCCGGAAGGTAGATGGGGTTGGCCGGTGTGCCCTGCGGCGCGGCGTTCCCGGCTGCCTGCGCCGCCTCCGCCTCCTTGTCGAACACCTCACCGTCCACCAGCATGCCGGGCCTGAAGTAGCCCACACCGCCGGGCTCGGTGATCTCGACCTGGGGATGCCAGAGCCAGGGCACGTAGCTCACCAGGGACCAGACCAGCAGCGGCAGCAGGAAGCTCGCGATCGAGAGCACCAGCCGCTCCCTGGCGCGCAGCTCCTTGCGCACGGCGAACCATCGCGAGATGCCCATACCCGGTCCTTGCGCCGCCGATCGGATCCCCAACGGCGTCCCTTACAGCGAGTCGGTTATGGACGGGTCGATGTAGCTGTCCACATCCTGGGGCTCTTCGTAGACCTTGTTCGCGACATTGAAGTCGTCGGAGATCTGCGAAGACCCGTAGAGCGAGGTATAACCTTCGCCCTTCTCGAAAAACCCCTTGGCCTCCTCGAGGGTCAAGATTCTGGTGCCGTCGATGAAGGTCTTGTATTCCTGCGGCTCGATGCCGACCCGCGCCGCCATGATCTTCACGGCGTCCTCGTAGGTCTTCGGATCCGTTATATAGTCGACGATGCGATACCAGACCTTCGCCACCTTCGTCCAGTCATCGCGGCGTGAGGCCAGGCTCTGCGGCGAAACGGCCAGCACATCGTAGATCAGCCCAGGCTGATCGGCGCTCGAGAAGAGCTTCTTGGAACCCGGGACCAGATTGAGAGCCATCCCCGAATTCGGCTGCCAGGCCACGATGGCGGACACGTCGCCCGAGGCCAGAACCTGTGGCGTCTCGTTGGTGGGCACGTTGACCAACTCGACGTCCGATTCGCTCATGCCGTTCTGCTTCAGCGCTTCCAACAACAGCAGATGGCTGACGAAGCCGATCTCCACGCCAACCTTCTTGCCCTTGAGCTCCTGCATCGAATTGATGCCTGGGGCGGCGACCACCATGTCGTTGCCGTTGGAGTAGTCGTTGATGAGGATCATCACGCCCTTGGCGCCGGTCGCCCCGGTCACCAGCGTGTCGCCGTTGGTCATGGCGACCGCGTCGAGCTGCCCGGCAGCGAAGGCGTCCATGGAGGCGACATAATCGAACCATTCGAATTGCACATCGACGCCGGCCTCTTCGAACCAGCCTTTTTCGAGACCGACCTCCCAGGCGACCCAGCCCGGCCAGTCGCTGTAACCAATCTTGAGGGGCTCGGCGCTGGCCAGCAGGGAAGCGGTTCCCAGTAGCAGGCCGGACAGAACTGCGAACAGACGATGGATCGAGACAGGCATGGGATGGAATCTCCTGGTATTACGTTTCTGGAAATGCGTATTACGGGCAAAGCAACGCCTGTGCCAGCGCCTGGCAGACGGAAGTTCTTCATGTTTTTCCGCTTGTTAGAGAATAATGCGGCGCGAAGCCCCACAGCTGACGCACACCAACAGAGCGCGCACGCCCCATACGGGTGCGGGTCAGGTCGGTGCCGGGTGCAGCAGTCCGGATGCGAGAGCTGCACGTCCAGCCGTGCGCGCATCACCGCCTCGCAGCGGAACGGACGGGGGCGCGAGCACTAGCCTTGCCGGGGCCACTGCCTATATCATTCCTCTGTCCACGCGCCCGTAGCTCAGCTGGATAGAGTGCTGCCCTCCGAAGGCAGAGGTCACAGGTTCGAATCCTGTCGGGCGCGCCAAATTAAACAAAGACTTACACCGCATAGGCGCGATCAAGCGGACCGTGCGGGCTGTTCGTCCACCGTATATCCACCAGTGACAAACCGACTCACGGGCTGGGATTCCCACATTCCACTGTCACTCGATGGCCAGCAGCACAAAGACCGCGGAATGGGATACCACCATGGGTGGCGGGCACCGCTGTCAGCGGTGCTGGAGTCTAAACGTGATCACAAATCTTATGCGTATGGGTGCCGATGCCGATAAGTACGGCGCTCGTGTTGTATTTCTCAGAAGAGGTTTGTTGACCATGAGTATGAGGTACTTTTTGTTATCAGCAGCCGTGTTCGCTACTGCGGCAAATGCGGGGGACTCGACCCTCGACGCAGCTATCGGTGGCGGCATCGGAGGCGCGGCTGGCGCCGCTGTGGGCAACGAAGTCGGGGGTCGCGATGGAGCCATCATAGGCGGCGCACTGGGCGGTGCTCTCGGAGCGGCTGTGACCACGGATTCTGGGCACCGCCACGAGCCGCCACCTCCTGCACAGCATCATCACTACCATGCTCCCTCACGTGGGTTCTGTCCGCCCGGGCAGGCGAAGAAAGGTCGCTGCTGACCTACGCCGCGAACCTGAGCTACCTACAGTAAGAGCACGGCACCTTTGGGTCGCCGTCTTTATTTGTACAAAAACCTGGCCGGGTTCGGGATACTAAGAGCGCTCCAAGGATGGATCAGTCCACATTCAACCGAAAACTGCTCCACGCGGAGATCATGTTCGATATTGATGCCCGACCGAATTACTGGCTCGGCTTCATCTGCGGACTGCAGCGAGCGTTTTACGGCGATGCGTTCAGTTCGGAGCAAGAACACCAGTCGTGGCTATCGCTCGCCAATGGCGACGACCAGAAAGGCCAAGAGCGGGGATCTGGCTACCGGGACGGCTTGCAAGCGACATGAGTTCGAAGCGACACCAAGTGCACCCCAATATCGATAACTGCAGCTAGGGCGACGACATGCCCCCGAAGGCTAGAGGGTCCAGTTCAAAGCGATCGGACCCACAGGCCTCGAGATCATCCGATAATAAATAGTCACATGCTGAAGGTGTCAGTCCGGTAAGCGTTTTCGAATTGGTCGAGGCCGCGTTCTTCTGCAAGTCATCGTTTAGATATACCTTTTCGAAGGCTCCCACCATCAGCGCCGCGGCCAACCCAATGGCCACCACACTTTGCAGGTCGACAATCACGTTCACGATCCTGGCCATGCCTCGTACCCCTCGGATCTGTTTGCCGCAGTTTCAACTTTACGGGATTGCACGCCGGCAGCGTTATAAACAGTTTGCCTAATCCTGGAAGTTTCTTGCGGCGTCATGGATGCCGTCAGACGTGTCATCCGCCACTGCATTTGCGCCTCTTTCCTTCGGCAAAAAACGCGCAAACCTACTTGTTGCCGTGCGGCGACATTCCAGACGTTCACTTGAACAAATTACTTCAATTGCACCGCAACAGACCGATAGCAAGTAAACAGCATTTAGTTGCTGCATCGATCCGAAGACTTCACAGATAAAGATCCGTTTTCCTAAGGAGCAGACAATGCGTTTACGCCTGATTGGCCTCGCGCTGGCGGGGCTCGTGGTGCTCACGGCCTGTGGCGGGGGTGGCTCGAACTCGGATGACCCACCGCCGACCGGCACCCTCGAACTGACTGTGGTTGACGGAGAGAGCACCACAGGGCTCTCCGATGCGCGTGTTATCGTCATCGACGGCGCGACCGGTGAATCCATCGATGTGTTGACGACCGATGAAATGGGCACGGTGAGCAAAGTCTATAACACGGGTGCGCTGCAGTTGCGAGTGAGCAAGCAGAACTATGCACCGTCGCCGCTCCCCGGGATCCCGCCGTTGCCCGTGCAGATCCTCGCGGACCAGACCACCGCCATAACGGTCCGCCTCTTTGCGCTGCCTGCCGCCGAGCGTGGCATGATCAGCGGTCAGGTCACTGACAGTCAGGGTCAGCCCGCGGATACCGCCTTGATTGTGGCGACCGCCAGCGACGGGTCGCTGTTGTCGACCATCGCGGGACCGGGCGGGGGCTATGTGCTCCACAATGTACCGACCGGTTCGACGACGCTGAATGCCTTCCTCGGAGGCTATAATTTCGATCCCACGGCACCCGTTACGGTCACAGCCGATGCGGACACCGCTCAGGACATCGTGGCTGTTGGGCCCGCAAGCGGGCAGATCAGTGGCCATGTCAGCTTTACCTCAGTCAGCGGGGATATAATCGACATCACCCTGCTGCATCCAGGTACACGCGATGCCCTGCCGAAACTTGGTAAGCTCACGAATGCGGGCGGAGATTATCTCATGAGCGGGGTACCCAATGGACAGTTCGAGATCATCGCCTCCCTGGAGAACGATGGGTTTGTGCTCGATCCGGACGAGTCCGTTACTCAGGGAATCCCCACGGTCATGATCAGCCAAGCGGCGCCTGTCATCACCGAGAACTTCAAGGTCACCGGTTCCATCCAGCTGACGAATCCGCCGTCCAACACCAACGGCATCATTCCGGAGTTAGGCACTGTCCCGGTTTTCGCCTGGACAAAGGCGTCCAGCTACGCCAGCGCCGAGTACTATGTGGTTGAGGTCATCGACGAATCCGGCGACACAATATGGGGCGGCTTTGACGCGGCACTGAACCCCCTAGTGACGGTGCTCCAGGGCAATGAGCCGAGCGTCAACTACAATTCCGACGGGACAGCCACTTTGCCTACACTTGAACCGGGACGCCATTATCAGTTACGCGTGTATGCCGCGGTCACCGACGCGGGCGCACCGAAAGGTTACCGGCTGCTATCGGCCAGCGAGACCCTTGACGGGATCTTCAAGGTGATGCTCATGTAACGAGACGCCGTCGCCATCATCGACGGTGAGAACCGTGACCGATGCCGGCCACCTGAGACCCCGCACCAGCGGGGTCTTCTCTGTCGGGTGAACCGCAAGTCCTGGCGTGCGCCATGCTAAGGCGTCGTTTCCCCCTGAGGGCCCACCCGGTTATCGCTCGTGCGGGAGGTAGTTAAGTGGCTAGCCTGAATGGCGCTCCAATGAGAGTGTGGTTGCGGCTAGGCGTCAATCCGTATCACTGTCCACGCCATCGTCCAGCGAAGTCAGCAGTCGGATGTCCTCGTCGTCCAGCAGCTCCGGCTCTTCTGCTTCGAAGTTCATATCATCGTCGAGCGAGTCAACAGAGAAGATAAATGTTTCGTCACGGTCTTCCATAGCAGGTATCTACCAATTTTTTTGTGAATACACCTGACATTTTCGACATTGGCCCGTAACACCTTGAACCCAGCCTGGCGGACGTTGGATTACTTGCTTCGGTTCGGCTAATTGATTGGACTGACTGGCTCAGCTTTTCACGCGACGCACGGCGTACTCGCGCATCGGGTTCCCTACCCTATCGACCTCGATTCTTCGGGCGTCTATTAGGATTTGCAGGCGGCTGGAGAAGAACAGGTCGCTCATTAGATTCCGTTTATCACACCGGTCCATCGCGGCCCTTATGACGCGTGGTGCCGGTAACCAGGTGGTTGCACAAGACTCCAATACAAAGCGGTCGTAGTGATCTGCCGGCACGCCGATGATCCGCCCATTCTCCCATCGGCGTAGAAGGCCGGTTTTGTTACGGATGCGCACAAATTCGTCGCCGAGGAGGGCGCGTTCTGAGGGCGTGAGTTCCCGGCGGTTTGCAAATAGATCGCCAAACTCAACCGGCATGTGGAGGGCCACGTAACATGGGCTGTCCCGTTCAGGGATCGCCACCCGCACCACCGGTTCCGGCCGTTGTCTGAGCTGCCAACAGGCCATTGCCAGAAAAGTGGCTTCCGAGACATTGTCGCCGCTCCAAATCACGATAGTCTCGGACTCTTCGCGGTCGAGCCATTCGATGACGTTCTTCCAAGGTGCAAACGCGTCGGTCACATCGAATGTCCAGTCGTCGTATCCACGGTAACAGGCTTGCATGTAGTTGATGCGCTCGTACCCATCAGCGAGCGGGCCATGGCTCAGATCGTCCGGGATGCTGAGTACGGTACCAGGAAGGCTGTGGGATCGGCACGCAGCGCGCAGACAGCCTGCGGCGCTATCGCCCAAGGCAAGATGGATTAAGTCAGGCATGTTTGGCCTGTGGTTTCCCGAGTCGCGGATATTGAAATCGCGCGGCTGCTATTCAATCCTAGCAATTGATGCAATTGTTTAGTTTCCTGTCGCCGTTTCCTCATTCTCGCCCCACGACTTCTTCCAGCATTGACCTGCGCCCCAGTCCCGTCGGGACCGGTTTTGGCTAGTTGTCCCCGTTGACGACTGATCGGTAATTCGCGTATTCGCGCGGCAGGTTACTGCCCGGCAGTGGTCGTTGGTGTCTGATCTTGGCGGCGGAGAAAATTCCGAGATCCGTCAAGCATCGCGGCCAGGTGGTCTTTTTGGCATGCGCCTTTGGACCTAGCCACCTGACCGCAATACGCCCTAGTGTGGTCGCCGTCGTGCCAGGGTTTGTGTTCCTGCTATGTTTGTGCGTGGGCCCTGGTTAGGAAAGACGGTCATTCGTTGGCGGGCGCCTCGGTGACATCAACGGCCACCGCCCGGGTCAGTGTAATCATCACTTGGTCGCCGACTGCCACTTCCTCCAGATTGGCCGGGTTGCGCACTTTGACCGTCTTGGTGTTGCCCTCGGGTCCCGTTAGAGTGACGGTTTCGGCTTCTTTGTTAATTGCGTCGATCGTTGCCACCACCGACAGCTCGGTCGCCATTGCGCCAGCGGGCTTCTGGCCAGGTTCTGCGGTCTCCAGGGCAGACATGGCGGTCGCCCCGCGTTCGGCCTGTTCAGGGCCGAGTACCTCGATGTTGACGGACTCGTAATAGGCTACTTCGACTTGGTCGCCTACCTCGACTTGGGCCAGATTCTTGACCTCTTCACCGACCGCTATGGTAAGCTCATTGCCGTCTGCATCCTTCAGGGTGACCTCGCGTGTCTCCTGGTTGACCGCGGCCACGGTTGCGGTCAACGTGATCAGGTTCGCGGCGCCTACGGCGGGTTTCTCCGCCACTGCACCACCTTCCTCAGTGGCATGAACAGCGGGTAATCCGATATTCAGGGCGAGTAGTGCGGTGATTAGAAGTCTCGATTTCATCGTGCTGATCTCCTTGTCTTCGGGTTGTTTGATCGCCGGGCAGCGTCAGGCTGACAGATCCTCCAAAACCACGGCACAAGCAAGTATAGGAGAGAGACCAGGTTTTCATAGCAACCGCGTGGAAAGCGACAGACCATTCAGGCATCGCGTGGCCGTGGAAGCAGAACGCGACGCCGTATGTTTGACTCTTTGGCGAGCTTTTTCCCTTTCCGGCCTCGCAATGAATATTAGTCGACGGGGTATTGAATGGCGGGTTTATGACCGAATCCGGTTCTACAGCAAACGCTTATATGCGACTTCTCTAAAGGAGAAACCACGACCCAAATACGACCTACATTTGTTCCTAATATTCGATTTCTATAACTGGCAACCCGTTTTTGCCGTTCGAGCCGGCTCCAGAAGCATCTCGTATAGAGCAGGAACTGCGCGTCGCCACTTTTTCTAGAAATTATCCATCAGCGTGCGTAATCGCTTCTTGAGCGACGCGGGCATCTTGTCTTTACCGGTTCGCCTGATGCGCTCGGTCAGTACACCTTCGAGTTCGGAACGCGAGTAGCAGCTGCGACAATGGCTAATATGTTTCTTGAACCTGGCCAGGGATTGTTCATCGCCGAGTTCACCATCAAGGTAGGCGTACAAGCTGTCAATAGCTTCGAGGCAATCGATATCTTCAATCTCTGGCCGGTCAGATTGCTTGCTCATATCTTGCACTCCACGGAGACGTCGCCTGTGATCAATCCGGCATCCTTAGCATGCTGCCAGAGCGCCTTTTGCAGCAGAGTGCGGCCACGTCGCATGCGCGAGCGTACTGTGCCTGGCGGCACGCCGAGGATTTCGGCGGTTTCGTCATAGGAAAGGCCTTCGACGTTAATCAGTACGACGGTGACGCGAAACGATTCCGGCAGACGCTCGATCGCGGCAACGATATCCTCACCGAGCAGGTCGTTCGCGAACGCGCGCTCGGGGTTGGCCCACCAGTTCAGAAATTCATCGGGCTGCCGGATCAGGAGCGACGCGACGTCTTCACTGTCGTCGCTGTCGGAAGTTTCTTCGTAGCCGGTTTCGACCGGGCGGGCAGATTTTTTCCGGTAGTCGCTGATAAAGTGGTTATGCAGTATGCGGAAGATCCACGGGCGAAAGCGGTCTCGGTCTTCCAGTTTGGACAGCGCGGACCAGGCCCTGGCGACGGCATCGGCAACCAGGTCTTCGGCGTCGGCGCTGTTGCGAGTCAGGCGATGCGCCAGCGAGTAAAGCGAGTCCGAGTTCTCCTCGATCCGCTGGCTGAACCACACCTTCAATTCGCTCGCGTTAGGCATTTAAAGAGTCTGCTTTGACGTACTCTTTGTACATGGCAATGCCGCCAGACGCCAGCACCCTGCCAGTTTGGCGCGTAATCCCTTCAGCCAGGGCTCGCATCTCGTTCGTATTTAGCGCCTGTCGTGGTGGACGCATGCGCGGGTCTGCCAGGTCCCGAAAGTTCCGCGTTTCGGAACCCGGCCGGCTCGGTTGTTAAAAGGTCAAAGTCTTGGCGCCCTCGCTGACCACGCCCAGCATGGCGGTGGAGCCAGCCAGCTCGACGCCATCGACAAAGTCCTTTTGTTCGTAGCCGCGCACCTTGGCGCAGGGCGGGCAGACCATGATCGTGCCACCGCTGTCAATCACGTTCTGAATCATGTCCTTCACCGGCGGGTCTAAGGGGTTCAGACGGGCGAGGTCGGCACCGCCCTTGCGCACCCAGTCCACTCCTGAACTGACGAGGAACATTGTGACCTGGAATCCCGATGCGACGCCGCCATTGGCCACGCTCCAGGCGACCGAGGAACGTTCATCGTTAAATCCGCTTGTGACAACCACGACCAGTTTCTTCGCGTCAGACATGTTGTTCTCCTGTTTGTTGGTTCGGTAATTGAGTTTGCTCCCGTCGCACGCGCCGTTCGTCTGTATTTGAGTGAACATGGCATGCTTATGGGGTATGACGCATGACAGGGGCGGCTAGGTCCCGCGAACTGCAAAAGAGCAGGATCTGGACGAACTGCCCCGTACCCAGCCCCGCCAGAGGACCCGGTTGTTCGCCCAGGGGAACGCAAGGTTAGCGGACGAAACCGGTCTTACAGGAATCTCTTATATGAGCTTTCTCTAATAGGCCGGAGACCCTAAACGGAAGTTCAGATTTTCGGCCTGTACGCTGAAAAAGTCCTGTAGTCGGACATTCGTGCCCAGTGCTATCGGTTGCTCTCTAGCCAAGATGGATACACAGGCACTGTTACATGAACGATATCTTTCAGCATATCACTGTTGACACGATAGGCCGCGTCGATACTATTGCCAATACTGCGGATTTCGCCTATTACGCTGTTGGGCGTCACGTCGGCCATGAAGCAGTAACACGTGAAGGAGTTTGAATTGTGACGACGGTTCGCGTTGAAAGTCTTACTGTCTCGTTGGACGGCTACATTGCCGGTCCAGATCAAAGCCTCAAGAACCCGCTGGGCATTGGAGGAACAGAACTCCATACTTGGGCATTTTCGACCAGGACCTTTCAGGAAAAGGTTTTGGGCTCAGACGGTGGAGCCACGGGAGTCGATGATGAGATCGCGGCACGGGGATTCAGCAATATCGGAGCGTGGATTCTTGGTCGCAACATGTTTGGGCCAATACGCGGGCCGTGGCAGGACGATGAGTGGAAGGGTTGGTGGGGCGACAGTCCGCCTTACCACGTGCCGGCTTTTATACTCACCCACTTCCCGCGCGATCCCATTCAAATGGAAGGGGGAACGACCTTCTTTTTTGTCACTGGAGGCATTCGAGAGGCGTTAGCGCTTGCTCGTGACGCTGCGGGTGGAAAAGACATACGCATCGGCGGGGGCGCCAATACAATCCAGCAATTCCTTCGGGATGGCTTGATCGACGAGATGCATATCGCCGTTGCCCCGGTGATACTTGGGGCGGGCGAACGCCTATATGAAGGCGTCAACCTTCGTGAGCTCGGGTACATTTGCAAAGAACAAATCGGCACAGAACTGGCAACTCACTATTTCATTTCAAGAGCAGGTGGATGACGCCCAACAAGTCGATACAGCCGACGTTTGATCCGTCGCGCATGGCGCTACCGCACCATGCACGCCGCCTCAAGCGCGGCTGATCTCAGGCGCTGAATGTCCGTTTTCGGGCATGGTCCGAGTCTCCGAATGGAACGACAGGATAAGACGCGCTATGGCGTTATCCCAGCTTGCAGGGAGAGAGCTGGAGAGCCAATAAAAAAGCGCTATCTCCTGCCCGCCGTTGACGTTGCCCGAGCAATAACCGGCAAGAGAAGCGCGTTCAGATAATAGTATCTGCTATCTACTCAGACCGCCAACACCCGCTGAACCACAGATA
>JASFKW010000020.1:0-43226 GCA_050118435.1 Gammaproteobacteria bacterium
CTGACGGGGTGACACCTCGAGGCGAGCTCCTGCTTCCGGCGCGCAAGGATGATACTTTTGCTCTTGTCCACGACGTAGGCGACCGCGGCGGCAACTTCGACATCGGACAGCTCGTGGAAGCCGCCCTTGGGGGGCATGCGGCCGTGTCCCTCAATTGCGTGGGCGATCAGCCTGTCCAGCCCCTGGGACAGCCGCGACTTCCACTCCAGCGCATTGCCCAGCCTCGGCGCCTCGAGGATTCCGTCGCCGTGACACTGCAGGCACGTGTCCTTGAACACCGCTTCGCCCAGGGTCAGGTCGAAGGAGCGCGGAGACGTCAGGCTGGGTGAGGTGACGGATGCTGTGTGGGCGTCGACAGTCTTCGTGTCGCCCGCATCCGGCCCGGACTGGCCACAGCCAGCCAGCAGCAGCGCAAGCGGCAGCCACGGCTGCCGGCGCCTGTTCATGTGCACTTTCTTCACTCTGTCCGTCATTCTGTGCTTTCGCTTGACGCGCGCCGCGAAATACCCTCACAGATTGCAGGCCGTCCGCGCGCCGGGGCCTCAGAAATTGCCTTGGGGTCGCCTGCCATTGACGCAGAACAATAACCCGCCAGATATTTGGCTAACACTAATCCCACTTTGCTCGGCCAGGATGCGGTAGGGGCAGCAAGTGGGTTGTGGAAATGCTCAGTTGTTCTTGGCCCCCTGATCGATCCAGGCCCTCAGCGTGTCCAGTTGCCCGCGGGTGAGGCCTGCCTCGCCGTGCGGCATGTGAATCTTGGGGTCGGTCAGGTGCTCGACCATGCGCATCAGCGAGCTGGAGGCGGGCGACTCGGGCACGATCACGGGACCGAATTTGGTGCCCTTCATGACGCTGTCGTAGCTCGCGACGCTGAAGCCGCTCTTCTCATAGCCCTCGCCTCCGGGGGTGTGGCACTCGCCACAGCGGTCCTTCAGCATCGGGTGTATCTCTTCGCTGAAGCTGACCGGTTTCCCGGTGCAGCCGGCCGCAAAAGCCGCCGCGAGCAGCGTTGAAACACACCAGCTCTTCATCCGCACCGGCGACGGGCGGGAAGCTCCGGAAGCATTGTGCATTGTGAGTCTCCTTTCTTTCTTCGGCATGATCGTATCTTGCAGGACGGTTTTGGGGCGAAATTATAGGCTTTCCCTTGTGAAAGTCATCGCTTTTGTCGCTTTCCAGCACGGGGAGCGCCACCCGCCCATCCCGGGGAGCCTGCCCAACCTGCTGCGCATTCGAGCACCCGGGAATGTCCAGTGTCCAAGCCCGCTTTGGCGATTCATTATCTTTTTTAAACAGTCAAATATGCATGAACAATAAAGTCAAATGTGAACTTGTGTCAACGCCTGGGGGCGGCGAAGGCCCGTTGGATACGCAGCGGCGCGAGGGCGATGAGCCGGGTCACGCCTGCATTCGGAGGTCTTCGTGACGCTGCCGAGTGCAGGTTGACCGGCCGTCGGCGGCTTGGGGGGCGTGCATGGGCAGCGGCCGGCGGTAACGCCGGTGGGCGCCGCGCGGCAGGTTTGCGCATCCCTGAACGTCAAAGACCGCCTGATCTGTGCGATAATCGAGCCAAACAAGGGGTTTCGATCGCCGCCGGGCGTTCGGAATGCGCGGGTTTTTGGGGAATCGGTTTTTTGGGGAATCAGGGGGACCGGAAATGCGTTGTCCGCCGATAGAAGAAGCCAGCTATCAGTGGCTCAAGCGCCGTGTGGGCAGGTGCCATCTGGATCAGCGTCTGGGCATAGAGCGCGACTATGAAGCGAAGATTTTCGGGCAGGGCCTGAATTTCTTCCACATCGAGAACTGGTACTCCGTCCATCATCTGATCCGCCACGGTCTGCGGATGACCCTTTTGCACGGCCGCGGCCGCCGCAACGCCCGCCGCATCCGACTGCGCGAGAATCCTGTCGCCTTGAGGGATCTGCCGCCGGCCTTTGACGGCTACCGCATTCTGCACATTTCCGATCTGCACTTGGACATGGCCGCGGACATCCCGGCGACGCTCATCCAGACCGTCGCACCTCTGGAGTACGACCTGTGCGTTCTGACCGGTGATTTTCGTGCCAGGACCTTCGGCCCCTACGACGCGACGCTGGATGCCCTCGAGAAGCTCCGTGCGCATCTGGGCGAGGCGGTGTACGCCGTGCTCGGTAACCACGACAGCATCCGGATGGTGCCCTCCATGGAGCAGATGGGCATCCGCATACTGCTCAACGAGGCCGTGGCGCTGGAGCAGAGCGACGGCACGCTGTTCCTGGCCGGCATCGATGACCCGCACTACTACAGGGCCGACAACCTGGAAAAGGCGAGCGAGGCGATACCCGCCGAGGCTACCTCGGTTCTGCTGGCGCATTCGCCGGAGGTGTTCCGCCACGCGGCGTACGCCGGATTCGATCTGATGCTGGCGGGGCACACGCACGGTGGACAGATCTGCCTTCCCGGCGGTCGGGCACTGATGTGTAACGCGCGCTGCCCGCGCTTTGTGTGCTCCGGCGCCTGGCGTTTCGAGCAGCTGCAGGGCTACACCTCGGCCGGGTCAGGCGCTTCCGTGGTCGACGTGCGTCTGAACTGCCCGCCGGAGGTCACCCTCCACGTGTTGCAGCCGGCCTGAAGCCTCAGAACGGGCGTCGGCGGATGTTGAGCGCGAACAGAAGCCGTGACAGAACCAGTCCAAGGACCAGAAAGACCGCAACCACGCCCGCCGTCCCGGCGAATGAGATGCCCAGTTGTCCCCTGACCAGCAGCGCCGGAAACAACGCCTCGGGGATCTGATCCAGACCGAGCGCCATGTTGCTTGGCGCGATGCCGAGACGGCGCTTGAGGAAGCTCGAAGCGAGGTCACCGACCATGGCCGCCGCCGCCACCTGCAGTCCGATGAAGGTAGGCAGTCCTACCACCGCGGCGGCGAGCGGGGTCAAGGCCAATGACGCAATGATGCCGCGAATGGTCTTGGTGGGACCCAACCAGGGACGGCCATCCGGGAACAGCCGGCCCCCGTCGAGCGGCCGGCTCCAGCAGTGGCCCAGCAGATTGTGCGCTATGATCGGGGCCCCGTTGGCGATCAGCAGGAGCAGGAGCAGCTGTATGACTGCGGTCATTGTCGCTTGTTTGTTCTGCTGAAGCTCTGATCGATCACCAATGCGAGGGCGGGCGGCGTTTCGTCGTCGACTGTCAGCCGCCCGGCGATCGACACACGGTCCAAGGGCCCTTTCAGCACGGTGCCTTTCTCGCCGTGACTCGGCCCCGCGTTCCGAGGGCCGACCGACCACCGGATGACGCCTTCGCTTCGCAGGCCGATCAGAGCTTCATTTGTTATCGCTTATGTAGACCGCGTTACCGGCACTGTCTTTCAGTTTAGTCGATCCGCGCGCCTGCGGCAGCAATTTACAGTGAGCCGGTCGCGGGCAACGCAAGCCTCAGCCGGGCCACGACGCCGCGGTGGTCCGATACCGGCTCGGTCAGGGTGTGGTGGGACAGGAAGTCGAAGTGTGGAGAAACCAGAATCCAGTCCAGGCGCCGACCCAGGGCGGGGAAGGTATCCATGGCGGCCTGCTCCGGCCGGTAGGCCTTCAGATTCAGTGTTTCGGCGATCAGGCGCACGGCGGAGCTCCGGGCGCTCCACTCGGCATTGAAATCGCCCATCATTATGGTGGGGTGGCCGCGCGTCCGGAGGGCCGCGATGAGCTCCCCGGCCTGCCTGCGCCGGACTGACGGGTTGACGGGGTCGAGGTGCAGGGACACCACGTCGACCGCCAGGTCGGGCCGTTGCGGCCAATGAAACGTGGAAACCAGAAAGCCCTTAGGAAGCGGTGAGAGGCCTGGCTGAAAAGTAACCGTCAGCGGATCTCTCAGCTCGACGGCCGACAACAGCGCGGTGCCGTACGCCAGGCGGGGCGCGCGTACGTGTTCCCCGCGCACGTGGTGCCTGAAGGCGCCGTGCTCGGCCAGATAGGCGACATGGTCGAAGTCGCCGTTCCAGAACGAAGATCCGTCGGCTTCCTGCAGGGCGACGATGTCCGGAGCCCGCTCGAGCAGCAGCCTGCCGATGGCGTCGAGGTTGTCTATGGCCTCGCTGGTGGTCTGCAGCAGCTGATGAAAGCCGTCCCTCCGGGCGTGGGCGATGTTCAGCGTCATCACGGTGATCTCGGCCGGCCGCGACAGGGTGGTGACCGGCCTGAGGTCGCGCCCCTGCGCCGCACCGACCTGGGGCACATGCTGGCCGCCGGTGCTCGCACACGCGGCGAGCAGCAGACTGGCTGCCAGGCAGGACCACAGGGCCACCAGAGCATTTCGGGGGCCGCGCTTTGACGGCCGTCCGATACGCGCGAGTGCTCTCATCGGGGGCACTGGATTGCGCCCCGGGTCGCGGCGGGGTCGCTGCAATGCGTCCTCAGCACCCGGCGCAGCCACTCGCCGGTGGGCACGGTGTCGCCCGAAGCGCTGATCACCTGGTAGGCCTTTCCGCTCAGCAGACTGCGGCTGGCCGCCAGCTCGATGAAATCATCCACACTGTGAATGTCGTCCGTGAAGTGCTCGTACTTGCGCTGCATGTGCTGCGCCGCCTCGGCACCGCTGTAGCGCTTTTCGTTGCGAACGAAGGTGAGATCCGAGCCGGCCACATAATCGATGAGGTAGCGGACCGTTGGCTCGACATCGGAGGAGGGTTGCCCGGCGGCCCGGGCGCCATGCAGCACGGCATGCGAGGCCAGGGCCGTCAGAGCGACAATGAGCGAAAACAGGAGCTTCAACTTGCTTCGGATGTGCGGTGGTCAAGACAGAGGCGGCGCATTATAGCCCAGGCGGCCGACCGGTGCTCCTGTCGGTGAACAAATCTTATTGACAATCATTCGCATTCACATCTAAAATGAGCGCAAACAGATAGAGGCGGCGGTCATGATCGTGTGTCTGTGTAAGCAGGTGAGTTGTAAGGATATTCGCAGTGCCGCGGGCAATGGCGCACAGAGTCTACGCGACCTGAGTCGGGAGCTGGGCGTGGCAACGCAATGCGGCAAGTGCGCTCAGTGCGCGCGCGGCATTCTCGAGGAAAGCCTGCAGGGCGAAAGCCCGAGCGCCGCACACGCCGCCGCCTGAGCCGGCCAGTCGCCGCAAAACGCCCGTCCTTTCCAAACTAGGGTCCCGGCCGTTGTCTTCCCGCCCATCTGCCAGCATAGTAGGGGTGCTGAACAGGACAGCGTTAACGGTCACCGGGAGCGCAGCAAACCAGGCTACCCAGGCATCGCGAGCGCGAAGGGCCTGCGGAAAATCACCATGGACATACGCTGTCCTCGTCGCTCACTCAGGTTGACCCTCGGTGCACGGCCTTGCGCCCGCTGAGCCCTTGATCACGGCCTGCAGGGAGCGTGAGCCCATAACATCAACAATTGCCATAGGAGCAGCACATGAAGGGTGACGAAAAAGTAATCGGCTATCTCAACAAGGCGTTGAAAAACGAGCTGACCGCAGTCAATCAGTATTTTCTGCACGCCCGGATGTATGAAAACTGGGGGCTCGGCGAGCTGAACGAGCACGAGTACAAGGAATCCGTCGACGAGATGAAGCACGCCGATGAGCTCATCAAACGCATCCTGTTTCTCGAAGGTCTGCCCAATCTGCAGGATATCGGCAAGCTGCGTATCGGCGAGCATCCCAAGGAAATGTTGAAGTGCGATCTCGATCTGGAGCTGGAGGCCATGCCCCTGCTGCGTGAGGCGGTGGCGTACTGCGAGTCCTCGGGCGATTACGTCAGTCGATTTCTGTTCAGCAGTATTCTCGACAGCGAAGAAGAGCACGTGGACTGGCTCGAAACCCAGCTGGAGCTGATCGAGCGGATCGGACTGGAGAACTACCTGCAGTCGAAGCTCGGATGAGAATGCGGTTGCCGGGCCCGAGCCTGCGTGTCTGAGAGGGAGACCGGAATGTTCGTCGTCGCCAATCGTGTGCCGGTCGCAGCCGGCTGGGAAGACAGCTTCGAGCAGCGCTTTCGCCAGCGCGCCGGCCAGATCGAGAAGCAGGCGGGGTTCGTGCGCATGCAGGTGCTCAGGCCGCACACCGAGGACACGCCTTACCTGGTGCTGACCACCTGGCGCGACCGCGCCTCGTTCGAGGCCTGGGTCGCCAGCGAGGATTTCAAGGCCTCCCACCGCAACCCGATGCCCGAAGAGGCGTTTGACGGGGAGGGCAAGCTGGAAATGCACGAGGTCATTGTCAGTGCCGTTGGCGATGAGGCCTGGGCGGGGGGAGACACCGATTCATCGGCCTGAGCCGACCCCGGCGGGGCGGGCGCTCAGCGAAGGGCGAGTCCGGGCACCAGGGTCCGCGAGCAGGCGTCCTGCACCTCGGCGTACACCCGCAGCGGATCGTCCTGATAGCGGCGCGAGAAGTGAAACGGCAGCAGTCGCCGGACCCGGGCCGCGGCCGCGATTTCGCCGCACGCACGGGCGGTGAGGTGGCCGGTACGGATCGACTGCGCGACATCCTCGCTGGCGAAAGCGGCTTCGCAGAACAGGGCGTCGGCATCGGCGGCGAAGGCGGTCAGGCACTCTCGGTTTGCGGCAGTGTCTGCGAGGTCGGTCGCGTACACCAGCTTCTGGCCGGCGGTGACCTGCAGCAGCCGGTCGGCGAGCACGTCGGCGCGCTCCTTGCGCCCGTCGGGCACGTTGATGCGTGATTCCGGTCGGCCCTGGTGCAGGGCACGCTTCAGCTCCCCCAGCCAGGGGCCCACCGGCAGACCGGCCTCAATCAGCCTGTCCTTGCGCACATTGAGCGTCTCCCGGGTCTCGAATGCGAAGGCCAGCACCGGGATACCGTGGTCCAGCGTCGCCGCCCGGACCCTGAATCCGTTGTCCACCAGCAGGAGGCCGTCCGGGCACTGATCCTCCCCGGCCTCCCGGGCCCCCGGCTGTCCGGTCTGCAGGCGGTGACGCACCCGGCGGTCGCCGCGCAGCTCCACGATCTCGAACCGCGGGCCGCGGTCGCCGATGCGATCCCAGTGGACACCGCTGACCAGCCCCAGGATGTGCCGCGTCAGTCCCGGTGGCCCGTAGACGCGGCAGGGGGTTGTCACGCCGATGCGCGACCTCAGCAACCACATGAAGCCGGCGATGTGGTCGAAGTGCGCGTGCGTGATGAAAACGTCGCTGACCTGGTGGGCGATGCGGGCGGCCAGCCGCGTCGATTCCCCCAGGTCGAACAGCAGGCTGCGCTTCTGGTGACGAAGGCGCAGGTGCAGCAGGGGGTCGCCGAAGACTCCATTCACCAGTGAAGCGGTGACCGGGCCCATGCGCACCAGGGGGCGGGGGCCGGGGTCGGGGGTGGCGGGCGGAAGCATGTCGGGCGGGGGTCGGGTCCAGCCGGATTCGGGCGCGCCCGGTCTTGCGCTGCCCAGCTGGCCGTCCGGCATACGCTGCGCATCGCGAACCAGCACGACGGCCTCGGCCGGCGGCGCCAGTGGCAGGCGGGCCGTCAGCGTGGAGGTCTCCACGGACGTGATTTCCCCCAGCGTGTGCGTATTCTGGCGACGGTCGAGAACGGCGATCTGGCGACCCACCCAGCTCGCGGCGAGGTCACGGGGCGGGGCCGTACCGAGTATCGCCAGGGCCTCCAGGTCGAGCACGTGGGTTTGAGCGCCGCGCAGATGGTGGTCCCACAGCCGGGTTCGCGCGCGGGCGCGGGCCCGCTTGCCGGGCCGCGCAGCTTCCGGGGCGGCCGGCGACACGAACACCCGTGCCGGCAGGGCGTGGAGCTCCTGGGCCAGCGGCACAGCGCCGCCCTCGCGCACCAGAGCCAGCAGACTGTCGGCTCCCGTGGCGTTGACCAGTGCCTGCACCAGCTCGGAGCCGGCGACGCCGCGGGTCACGCCGGGTGCATCGATCAGCAGCGGGCCTGCGGGTGCCCTCGCCATCAGGCGCCGTACCGCCTCGATCAGGGGGAGACGGAACCGGCCGGCGTCCAGGGTGCAGAGCGCTTCCGAGGCGATCCCGCGCCAGCCGTCTGCGTTCCAGACGCCGAGGCCGATTGCGCCCGGAGCTCCGAACGCCGGCGAGCCCGGATCGGCACCGACGCAGGCACAGGGTTCGTGCTGCTCGTACAGGGCTCGTGCAAGCTCGCCCGCCAGGGTGGACTTGCCCACGCCCGGTGCACCGAGCAGCAGCACCCGGGGGCCCGCCTCGAACAGGGTGCGCGCCAGGCCCTGCGGCTCGCGCGCTACCCAGCGGAACGGACTCGCGACCTTCATCGATCGGCACACCCGTATCAAAGGGTGCGGTGGTTGCAGCGCAACGAAGTGCGCCACGGGCAGCCGACCGACCCCAATCGCCCGCTTGCGCGGCCATTCGACAGCGACGCCCCACAGTGGGGGAGGATCACCCTGACACCTTGGTACACATACATCGGCCCCTTCGACAACCGTCTATCTACCCGAGGTTGGGTCGGACATCCTTCTGCTCGGCACCAAGTTACCCCCATCCCTCGCCGGAGGCGAGTACTAGGGCCTGTTAACACTTACGGGGTCGCCCTTCGGGAGGGTCAGACGCGCGGCAGATCGCTGTCACCGTGAAGCCAGAGATCCACGGCGCGTGCGCACTGGCGACCCTCGCGTATCGCCCATACCACCAGCGATTGACCGCGACGCATGTCGCCGCAGCTGAACACGCCGCCGACACTGGTCTTATAGTCGTCATCATTGGCGGCCACCCGGCCGCGCGCATCGAGCTCGAGGGGCAGTCCCTGCTGCAGCTCCTCGGTCAACGGGTGGGCGTAGCCAATGGCGATCAGAACCAGCTGTGCGGGCAGATGTCGCCGCTGTCCCGGCACCGGTTCTTTGTACACCGCGCCCAGACGGTCCCGTCGCCAGCGCAGCCGCTCCAGATCAATGCCGCTGATGCGACCCTCCGAGGCTTCAAACGCCACCGTGTTCCAGCCCCAGATGCGGTGGCAACCTTCCTGCTCGGTATCGCTGTGGCGCAATTCCGGTGCGGGCTTGGGCCAGTGGTCGAGAACGTCGGCGCGCACGGGCGGCTGCTCGTGGTACTGGACCTGGGTCACACTGCGCGCGCCCTGACGGATGGCGGTTCCGACGCAATCGCTGCCGGTGTCGCCGCCGCCGACGACCACCACGTCCCTGTCGCTGGCGAGAATCTGCGCTTCCGGCTCGATGGGGTCACCCGCGTTGCGGTGGTTCTGTTGAACCAGATAGTCCATCGCGAAGTACACGCCTTTCAGCCGGCGTCCCGGAACCGGCACGTCTCTGGGAGCCTCGCAGCCGCAGGCCAGCACCACGACGTCGGCCGAATCCCGCAGCAGAGCCGCCGCGTCGAGGTCGCCGCCGACCCGAACGCCGGTCCGGAAACGGACGCCTTCGGCCCGCAGCTGGCCGAGACGACGCTCGAGTATGCGTTTGTCGAGCCGGAAGTCGGGTATGCCATAGCGGAGCAGCCCGCCCGGCCGGTCGGCTTTTTCGAGAACGGTCACCCGATAACCGGCGCGCGCCAGTTGCTGCGCGCAGGCCAGTCCGGCCGGACCCGATCCGACGATGCTCACCCGGGCGTCGCGCGCCCCGTGACACTGGCGGGGGCGCACCCACCCCTTTTCCCAGGCCCGCTCGGCAATCGCCCGTTCGATGGCCTTGATGGTGACGGGCCGGCCCGAGAGCTTGAGCGTGCAGGCCTCTTCGCAGGGCGCCGGACACAGGCGTCCCGTCAGCTCGGGGAAATTGTTGGTCGAGTCCAGCTGCTGATAGGCACGCTGCCACTGCCGGTCGCTGACCAGCTCGTTCCATTCCGGGATGAGATTGTGCACCGGGCAGTGAGAGTGGCAGTAAGGCGTTCCGCAGTCCATGCAGCGCATCGCCTGTCGTGCCGCCTGGCTGTCGGGCATGAGGGCCACGTACTCGCGCCAGTGGCGCACACGACGCATCGGGCTCTGTTTGCCAGCCTCCTGCCGGGGATAGCGCAAGAAACCGTATGGATCATCCATCGTCGTGACCCCGCTCGCTGCTTCCGCAAAGTGTAGATCATGGGCTCGCGGCTCGATGAACACCCTCATGGGATTCGAGGTTTTGGCGGTCCGCGGTCCGGACGGGGTTCTCGCGCTGCGGCGGCGGATCACCGGTCGTCGTCGCCGCCGTTCGCAATTACAATGCAGTGATGGCCAAGGTATTCATTCTCATCGGCTTGTTGCTGGTGGCGATCGGCGTCGTAATGGGTTACGCACCCTGGCTGCTCAGCTGGTTCGGCAAGCTGCCCGGCGATATCCGGATCGAGCGCGAGAACGGCGTGTTCTTTTTCCCGCTGACCTCGATGGTGGTGATCAGCGTGGTGATTTCCCTGTTGCTGTCGTTATTTTTCCGGCGCTGAGCGGGGCAGGGGCTCGTGCTGCACCCGCAGGTCGACGATCAGGGGAAGATGATCGGATCCAATGTCCGGGCCGGTTTCCATACGTGTCACCTGTACTCCCGGGCTCACCAGACAGTGGTCGATGGGGATCATTGCCGGGGTGAAGAAGCTGGGCCAGGTCGGCAGGATCCCGAACCCGTCGCGACCGTTGAGCAGGCGGGAGCTTCGGAGCAACGCCGCGAAGTAGGGCGACCACGGGGTGGTATTGAGGTCGCCGAGCACGACTTTCGGCGCGTCCAGCCGCAGCGCCAGCTCGCCCAGTCGGCGCAGCTGGTCGTTGCGTACGCTGAAGCCCGTCTCGCTGGTCGGCGGTGGCGGGTGGGCGGCGAGCAGTGAGAGTGTATGGCGCCCCGCCGGAATTCGCGCCAGCAGCGCAGGATAGGCTGGGTGACCGAGATCCAGCACCTCGACCCGCTCCATCGGACCGTGACTCAGGATGCCGATCCCGAAGGCTCCGTCGCGAGGGACAATTTTGGCGGACGGATAGCGCTGGGTCAGGGCGGCCAGTGCCGCGGCCCAGGCCGGTGTTACTTCCTCGATCACGACGATGTCAGGACGCCGCTCGACCACGAGTGACCGGAATGCTTCGTGGGCCTGGTTGGAGAACCGCAGGTTGGCCAGCAGCAGCCGCACCGTAACAGCGTCCTTATCGCCGGCGGCGGTGGCCCCGGGTAGCGACGGGGGCAGCAAAGCGAAGGCGTTGACGGCCGCGACCAGCGCCGCCGGCACGGCCCAGCGTAGCTCCCGGCGAAAACCGAAAACGACCAACAGCAGGCACGCCGCGAGCAGGTACTGGACGCGGAAATGCGAGGTGAGCTCGAAAAGGCGGTGAAAACCGGACAGATAGCCGGTTGCGCTGAGCAGGGCGAGCCCCGCCAGCCCCAGCTTCGAAAGACCACCCGCAACGCGCCTCATACGCCGCTCGCCCCGGAGACCGGGGCGGAATCCGTCGTCCCTGTGGCGACCCGGGCCGATTCGGGCCGGGCACGGCAGGTGCGGCCTTGCCGGCAGAGATCGCGGCTGTAACCGGCGACAACGTCCCGTGGTCTAGTACCCTTGCCATACGGTATTGCGAGAGTCCTAGGTGAGACCGGGAAAATTAGCGGCATTCAGACTCCTTGCAAAGCTGACGGAGGTCGCGGCGGGGCGCGAGCGGGGAGGCGAGCTGCCGGCGGCCTCTGCCGGTCTGTCCCCTGCGGCGGCCTTGAGCCGATCGGAACGTCTTTCATTTTAGCTGTCATACTTAGTGGAAGCTGCGATTAGTTCGTCATTGCGAGGCGCGCGGCGACGGAGCAATCTTCGAGTCCCTGACGACGGGTGAGGAGATTGGCGCGCGCCACGGCTTTCGGCCTCGCGGCTGAAGGCTGAATCGCTTGCAATGACGGGCTCAGCGCATCGGTCGGTGCGCTCGGCATTATTGCGAGCCGCGTGCTGAAGGCACCGCTCCGGCAACGGAGCTGCCGCAAATCGAGGTCCTGCTATGCGCGGATTCATATGGGCAGCGGGTATGTGTTGCGCCGGTGTGATTGCCACATCGGCGGCCGGTGCGGACCGGATTTATAAGTGTGTGGACCGGGAGGGAGTGACCTACTATAGCGAATCGCGACCGGCGACCGGCCCCTGCGAGACGCTCACGGTGACACCGGTGGAGAGGGATGTGCCGGGGCCGGCCGATCCGGCTTACCAGTCCGCGCTCGACGTCGCCGGAGATATCCAGGCGAGCCGGCTGGAGCGCGAGCGGCTGCGTCTCGAGCGCGAGAGACTGCGCCTCGAGCAGGCGCAGGCAGCCTCCGCAAGAAACCGGGAATACAGCGAAGACCGGAGCTATTATTATCCGGCTTATCCTTGGTATTCGAGCAGACATCCGCGTCCACACCCTTTCAGCCATGGCAAGCGGCCGATGTCCCGCCGGGGGTGGGGCGATCGACCCTGGCCACAGGGCGGTCCGAGCGGAGCCCGCGTGCCGGGATTCGGGGGGCGGTAATGACATCCGCACCAGAGGGGTCACAGCTATGGACACCATGACTCAGCGTGAGCAGATCCGCCTGCTCCAGGCGATGCCGATTTTTGGCGGTGTCAGGGACGAGGCACTGGAGTTCCTGATGCAGCTCACCAGAGAGGTCGATGTGCCGGCGGGCGGCTATTTCTATCACGAGGGTGATCCTGGCAAATCGGTCTTTGTGCTCGATTGCGGAAAGGTCGTGCTCATGAAGCGCTGGCAGGGTGAAGACTATGTCCTCAAGTCGCTGGACCGCGGCGACAGCTTCGGCGAGGTCGCCCTGATCGATTTGCAGCCCCGCAACACCTCGGCGCTGGCGGTGGAAACGAGCCGCGCCATGGAGCTGTCGACCGACGATCTCTACAAGCTGTACAAGAGGCACCTCGACCAGTTTGCCCTGATCTACATGAATATGGCGCGCCAGGTGTGTCGGCGTCTGCGCGAGGCCGATTCTCGCGCCTTTGCCGCCGACATGCGCGCCAACTAGCTGCGGGCCCGCAGCCTCGACACTGGACCGGCGGTTCGCCGATACATAGAATCGGGTCAGTGCGGTGGCGGCGGCGCTCGGTGGCCGAAAAGGGCCCGGGTGGCAGGCTCAAACAGCCGGCCGAGGGCGCGCCTCGAATGAGCCCGGACAGTCAGGGCAGGGTTACCCGGAGGGATACAATCATGACAACGATAAATTCGGACGCGGAATTCAGGGCCGCGCTGGCGGGCCTTTCCACGGCGCAGCAGCGCATCCTCGGCAAGCGTTTCGTGGACAGCGTCGGTGAGTTGATCGACAACCCCAAGGTCGAGAAAGTGCTTGAGGTCGTGGAGCAGCCGGATGTCTCGGAGCAGGACCTCGCGGACGGCTGCCGGGTTGCGTCGGCGGCGGCACGGGAGCGATACACCCTCTGCGGCCGCGAGACCGACTGGCTCAGACAGGCAAGCCACTTCTGCGCGGCTGCCGCCGCGGCCTGTCTGGCGCCGGCACAGGAGGGGGATCAGGAGGCACCGGCGTGGAACGCGGCCATGAATGCGCGCATGGCGCGGGTCTGTGAGAAAATCGCCCGCGGAGAAGATTACGACAACGGCGAGGTGACCCGGCAGTACGAGCTCCTTCAGGCCTTTCTGGACAGTGTCTGACGAATAGGCCTGCGGGTTATTCCCTGCGGAAGCTGCAGGAGCCGATGGAGGTGGCGCAGTCGCGCCGCCGGTCAGGGTGCCGGCATCCCGGCTGCGCCGGGGGCTCAGGATCGGCCGCCGCCGAGCGTCGGCTCACGACGCTTGCGTGGCGCCGATTCGGCGGGGGGCTCGACACCGGTGCGTGCGGGCACCTCGCCGACACGCGCCAGCTCCAGGAGTTCTGTCAGCTTGCTGTTGATGCTGCGCGTTTCCAGGTAGGTCTTGTGCGCCCATTTCTGGGCGGCATAGGCAGACATTGGGAGCAGAACCGCGAGCAGCGTTACCAGAATCACTGCCACATAGGTTCCCACGACCTCGAGATTCCCGAATATCTCCATCGGCGGTGTCCTTTCAGTGGTTGCACGTCGCCCACACAATAATGCCCGGCGCGCAGCGATTGCAACGGCGAGCGCGGCTGCGCTCCGGCGGGTGACAGCCGCTTGGGCCGAAGCGGAGGGCGCCCATCGGTCTCCGTTGGCCCGCCTTGTGGAGCCTGCCGTTGAAATGTGCTGCGCAAACCGGTCATTATACCGACGGCTACGGAAGTCGGCCGGCATCACCGGGCGAAATGAGCTGTCACCCGTGCGCGCGGGCGGCACGCGCCTGACGTCCTTTGGCTGACCCGGGCAGACCCTGGCAAGCGCGCAGACCTGGTGCGGGTGCATGCGCTCCGCGGTCGCGAACCCTGGAGTGAATACAGATGAGATCCGCAGGCAGAACCTTCCTCACCGGCCTGATCACCATTCTGCCGGTTGTACTGACCGTCTACCTGCTCTACTGGCTGGGAGTATCGGCAGAGTCGGCGCTCGGCAAGCTGATTCGCCTGCTGTTGCCGCAGGAGTGGTACTGGCCCGGCATGGGACTGCTGACCGCGATTGGCATGGTGTTCCTGGTGGGCCTGCTCATGCACGCCTACGTGGTGCAGAGACTGTTCGCCAAAGCCGAAGACGTGCTCTACCACGTGCCCCTGATCAAGTCGGTCTATCGCGCCATCCGCGACTTCTTCGATTTCTTCTCGCCCGGCAAAGAACGGGAGTTCGAGAAGGTGGTCGCCGTGTCACTGGGCAACAGCGGGATGCAGGTGGTCGGCTTCGTCACCGAGGCAAGGCCGGAACGCCTGCCCAGGGATTTCGGCGATGAAGAGAGTCTGCTGGTCTATCTCCCCCTGAGCTACATGATCGGGGGCTATACCGTGCTGCTGCCGCGCAGCGCGGTGCGGCCGCTGGACATGACCATGGAGGAGGCGATGCGCTTTACGCTGACGGCGGGGGTCACTGGTGTGAATGCGAGCCCGGCGTGGAGCGCGCACGCCAGCGGGGCGTCCGCGTCCCCCCCCGCCTGACCGTGGCTCGTGCAGGGCGCGGCAGCCTGTGTGGCCGTGTCTGGCCCTGCCGCGGCAGGGTCCGGATCAATGCGGGTCGGGGCGATAGAGGATAAAGCTCAGGTCGTCGGGCTTGTGGGGGCGGTCTTGGGAGAATTCCAGCATCCTGTCCCGGCACTGTCGGGCCAGCTCCGAGGCGGCGCGAACCAGGGGCCCGCGACGTATGACATCCACGATCTCCTGCACCTGGAGGTTATCGAACAGACCGTCGCTGGCCACCAGCAGGGTGTCGCGGGGCGCCAGCTTGAGCCGTGGCCCGATTTCCACCCGCATATCCCCGGCGCCGATCATGTTCGAAATCAGGTGGCGATCCTCGTGATAGATGGCGTCGTCGGTATGCACCAGACCGGCCTCGACGGCGTAGGCCACGGGAGCGTGTGACAGGGTCTGGTGCTTGATCCTGCCGCGCTGACCTGTCACCAGAATCATGGAATCGCCGGCGTGATAGGGGCGCACCTCCCGTCCGTCGATTTCCACCACCGCGATTGTGGTGGCGGCCCCGAGCCCCAGCGCGATGATGCCGGTGTTGCCCTGCTCGATACCGTCCAGGATGGCCTCTCGCAAGGTGGTGTGGTTGCGGCACGAGCCGGTGACTGCTGTGCTCAGCTGGCGCACGGCCTGTGCGGAGGCCTGGCTGCCCGCGGGGAGGCCCCCCAGCCCGTCGGCGATTACCAGCACACCGGTCCCGTCACCGCAGGGAATGATGCCGGCGGAATCCTCATTGGCGCTTTCCTTGTGGGGCGCCCGGTGGGTGTAGACACAGGCGGTACCGCCGCCGATCCGGCAGTCTTCCACGTCCTCCAGATCTTCGCCCAGATACAGCCGGGGCTGGCTCGCGATCATTGCCATGCGAGGGTTTCCAGGTGCTCCCGCAGCTGCCCCGCGGTGCGGAACCTCTCGAGGATCAGCGAGCGCTTGAGTCCGCGACAGATGTCCTTGATTTCCTGAGGCTGGCGCCGATAACGCTTCTGGCCGCCCACGGCCTCGTAGAGTATCCGCACCAGGTCGATGACGTCTTCGTTAATGTTTTCGGGGCGCGGCGTTCCCCAGTGGTAAAAGTCCAGCAGCTTGAGGTCGAAACCCAGGCCATAGCGTCGCACGATGATGTTGTCGGTGTGCAGGTCACCGTGATATTCCTTCACGGCGTGGATGCACTCGATGCCGGTGGCCAGGGCGTAGAGCAGGTGCAGTGCCTGAAACGGGCTCAGGCGCTTGCCGGGTTGTCGAGCCAGAAACTCGGACAACAGCTCGCCCTCGACGAACTCCGATACCAGCAGGGTGATGGGAACGCCGTGATACCTGATCACATCGCGGGTGTGATACTGGATGGCGATGGGGCAGTGCCGGAGCCGGTGCAGTTTGCGCGCATAGAAATTCGCCGTACGGTCGCGCGGATTGCGGTGCGGGTAGAACAGCTTGACCGCGCGCTCGATATCTGTCGGACATTCACGAACCAGAAAGACTTCGCCCTCCCATCCACCGCCGAGCTTGCCGATGACCTCATACTTGCGTGCGAGAACCCGCCCTGCCTTGAGGTCGAAGCTTTCGATAACGGGTGCTGATGTTCGCCGGCGCGAGATCATATATTTATTATGGGTGTTGTTCCAGCGGCAAGCATAGTGGCAGCCCCTGACGAGCGCAATTCGGTCGGGTCGGACGCGTGCGGCTGCGATGAGTTGTAACCCAAAGCCCAATGGTTATAATGGTATTAATTGTCAGGCACCTGTCTCGGAAGTGTTCTGGTGATATGAATCAAGGGATTGAATTTGAAGTCACTTTGTCGACCGGGAGGTGGGGTGAGCGCGAGCGATGGCGGCGCACCCGAAAAAACAAAAACAGCTGACAATGACTATTGGGGGTATCTCATGCTTAGAATGATAACGATGCTGACGGCTCTGCTGATGGCGGCAGGCCTGTCATCGGCGGCAGAGGGCGACGGGACGGCGGCGATATCGGACGGAGCCGAGAGCCGGAAGCAGTGGCGGATGTTCGATGCCGAGATGTCGCCCACGGAATACCACCGGGCCGTCCGCGAGAATCAGAAGCTGGTTCGCAGACTGGCAAAATCCTATTCTAATGAAACGCTTGCCGCGGTAGGAGTTCCCAGGGCGGGGGTCGCCGTGCTGGGTGCCGCAGCGGGTCTGGCCATCGACGGCGATGCACGCTGGCACCTGAACCAGAGCAAAACCATGGCCTTTTCTCTGGACGATGTGGTCAGCGATGACCGCGCGCTGATGTTCACCATCAAGAAACAGTGGTGAGGCAGCGTTTCGACCGCTCGCCCGCCGGCCGCGGCGCGGTCGGGCGGGGGCCCCCGCGCGGGTGCTGCGCCGCACCGGCTGCCGCCACCGGGAACCATCTAATTCCCTCTAAATCCAATAATCGTGGTCCCAAACGGCCATGGTCTAACCTAATAGTCAGATGAACGGCGGAACCGCCACCAAAGTCAACGATCCCAACAGCGAGAGAGGAACACGGACATGAGACGACTGTATTTCCTGGTACCGGACGTCGCCACGGCGCGGACGGTCGTGGATGAGCTCCTGCTGGCGCGCGTCGAGGAGCGCCACATCCACGTGATCGCCAAGGAGGGGGTTCCCCTGGGGGACCTGCCAGAAGCTTCGCTGTTGCAGAAGAGCGACTTTATCCCCGCGGTGGAGCGCGGTGTGGCCGTGGGTGGAGCCACGGGCACGCTGGCCGGTCTGGCCGCACTGGCCTTCCCGCCTGCAGGACTGGTTCTGGGCGGTGGCGCGGTGCTCAGCATCGCCCTGGCGGGGGCCGGGATGGGGGCCTGGATGTCCGGTATGATTGGCACCTCGGTCGACAACAGCCGGTTGAAGGAGTTCAAGGGGGCGATAGAGGAGGGTCAGCTCCTGATGCTGGTGGACGTTCCCAAGAGCCGTGTTGATGAGATCGACGACCTGGTCAAGAAGCATCATCCCGAGGCGGAAATTGGGGGGACGGAGCCCACGATTCCTGCATTCCCCTAGGAGCCTGCAGACCCTCTGGTGGCTGATCGCGTCGGCCGTGATCCCGTCCGCGGGCTCGGCCGACGTGACCCGTCATCTGAATCCGCAGACGGGGCTGTCATCCTGGAAGGCGCAGGAGAACGGGTTCAGCCTGGAGCTCATCCAGATCGTGCCGGACTATGTGAGGGCGGTCTACGCCTCGCGCGGGCTGCCGCCCGAGGTGATCGAAGAAGTCGCCGGTTACTGTGTCTTCGGCACGATCATAAGGAACGAATCGGACGCCCCGTTGAACTGGCGACTCACCGACTGGCGGTATGTCACCCCGGATGGCGAGACACACCGGCTGAAGCCGAAGTCAGAGTGGGTTAGGGCCTGGCGCGAGCGGGGCCTCGCCTTTCGCTGGACGCTGCTCGCGGATGAACAGAACTACGCCGCGGGCGACTGGGGTCAGGGGTTCATCACCCTCAAACTCGAGCCCGGGGATACCTTCGATCTCCAATACAGCTGGAGTCAGAATGACGCGAGCCATACCGGCACAATCCGGAGCCTGCGCTGCGCGCCCGACCTTGCGCCGGAATGAGCGTGGCCGGCGCCTCGGGCTGCTGCTGAGCGTCTGTCTGGTGACGCTCCCAGCGATGGCTCAGATGGAGGTTCCGGAGCTGAGCCACAGGCTGACCGCGCTCGGAGAACGCGTCGAGGCGCCCAAATTCACGCTGACCGACATGGATGGAGAGGCCCACAGCCGAGCGGATTACCGCGGCAAGGTGGTCCTGGTCAATTTCTGGGCGACCTGGTGTCCGCCCTGCATTCGGGAAATGCCGTCGCTCGAGCGCGTCCATCAGGCGCTGAAGCAGGAGCCGTTCGTGGTCCTCGCCGTCAACCAGTGGGAGAATGCCGATCATGTATTCGCCTTCATGGGCCAGATCGACGTGTTTCCCGGCTTTCCGATCCTGTTCGATCGCGACAGTGCGGTCTCTGCGGCCTATGGGGTCAAGGGGCTGCCGACCTCCTTCATCCTGGACAAGCAGGGCCGTGTGGTGTATCGGGCCATCGGTGGCCGGGAGTTCGATCATCCGGAAATTCTGACACTGATTCGGGCGCTGATTGCCGAGCAGCCATCGCAGCGCTGAGAGTGGTCCCAAAGTCGGGCGTGCCCCACCGCAGAGCAGCCTGCCGAAGCATACCGCCGTCAGCCGCATTCAGTTTTCGGGCAGGTTCTGTGCCGCTCCCGGTACGGCCGACGGCCGCGTCCCCGCCGCTTCGGCTGTGCGGCCGCGCGTGCCTATTGCTTCATTTGGCTGCCGCCCATATTATTTTTCTAATCAGGACGTTGTTGCGGCCGCGCCGGCGGGTATCGTGGATACAGCCTCGGCGGCCTTGTCCGGCGGGCAGGATGACACCCGCACGCTGATCGAATCGGAGGTAACGTGATGAGAAAATTCAGAAAAGCGCTGCTTGTGGCTGTGCTGGCCGGCGGCGCCGCGCTGCCAATGGCAGGTGCGCAGGCCTGGTGGGGCGGCCCCGGCTGGGGCGGTCCCTGGGGCTATCGGGACTGGAACGACGCCTGGTCGCATCTGCTCGGCGACATGCTGGGGGACGCTGAGTTTTACATTCGTTTCCGCGGCAGCGGGGGTGGCCACGGTCATGGATACGGCGACTACTACGGGTACCATGGGTACGGCCCCTACGGCTGGGGGTATCCGGCGTACTACGGCTACCCGGGCTACGGCTGGGGCTATCCGGGCTACGCTTACCCGTATCCTTACGGCGCTGGGGCATCACAACCGGCGACAACCTACCAGGGCGGGACCAAATAGCCCGGGACGGTCGGCGCGCCACCGGCCAGCGACGGGCCGGCTTCGATCAAAGGCCCAGCGGAGCAGTGGTGTTGCGGTCGTATACCAGCCGGATCGACTCGCGCCTCGCTTCGGGGCTCAAAAGGTGCTCGCGGCTTTCGTCCTGCTCGATCAGGTGGATCACGGCCGTTCCCTGCAGGCTGAGATAGTCCGCGATGAGCCTGCGGTGGCAGTGCTCAGGCAGGCGTTCCGCGCAGAGCACGGCCGTGGTTGACTTGCGCGCCATATTGATGAGTTGGGCGGCCGCCCGGCGAAACGCGTCCGTGTCCATATGGTCGGCGTAACCGCGCAGTGCCTCATTGAGGGCGGTGTGTGGTGAGTCGGGCAGGGCGGTGCGGCGTCCGCCGAGCTGGCGGCCGGCCCAGTGGTACACGATGCCCTCCCGTTCCAGTCTGCTGCGCAGTGCATCGCCCGAGAAGTGTGGAAAACGCGTCGAGTGCGGTTGCGCGCGTACGTCAACCAGGGCCTGCACCCTGTGCGCGGTGACCAGCCCGATTAACGCATCCTGACTGCGATTACCGTGCCCCAAGGTATAGAGTAGCGGCGCCTCCATGGCCTCATTATGAACATGCCGGTGCGCCACTGACAAATCCGTGTCCGGCTGCGTTTTGAACGCCCGACGCCGGGGTCATGTCCGGACAAGTGCCCCGTTTATTTGGGTTGAACCGGGACCTCAATAAGACACCAGCTCGGCGGGACCGCGGCGCCAGGAGCCGTCCGGTTGCAGGCACGCGGTGCCGTAGGCGTCCACCTGCTTACCGCCAACGATCACCTTGGTCTGATACTCGCGTTCCTGCAGACAGGTCGAGCCGCCCGGGCTGTAACTGGACTGTGGCAGCGAATAGTACTCCTGTGGCTGCGGGCTGGCCGGAGGCAGGGTATTGGCGTCATAGCGGTAGGTCTGTTGATGGTTGCCGATGGCGTAGCCCACCAGCCCGCCCATCACCAGGCCGATCAGCAGATTTTCGTGATCGTCGTCGTGGCCGCGGTGCTTGCGGTGCCCGTAGCTGCGATAGTCGTGGCGATGTTTTCTGTGAACCGGATGGTGTTTGTGGTGACCGTGGTGCTCGTGCTTGTAATGGCCATAACCGCCGTGGCGGCCGCCGTCGGCCCAGGCTCCGCCTGCTACACCCGCCAGCGCGGTGGCGAGCACGGTGGCCGCAACGGCGCTGTTCTTGAAAAAACGGTTCATGGTTGATCCCCTCTGTTGTGTTTCGTAGCCAGCTAACGCGGGAGCGCGGAAATGGGTGACACGCCGTCGAATCGCTTCCGTAAGCAATGGCTGGCCGGTGTCTGGTATCCTTCATGAGCATTCTTCGGGGCGCTCGTGCCGCGCAATGCCGGCTTCGGGGGCTCCCGGATTGCGCAGGCCGGGGTATCCGCAACGCGATGGGGGGTAGCTGTATGAAGACATCAATGTCCGTCTTTTGTCTGCTGATGATGTTGTTGGTGGCAGGTCCTTCCGGAGCGCAGCACCCATGGTCCCGAGATATGCCGCCCGGACGAGCCCCACAGGGCCTGTGGCTGGGTGTGCTGGTGGAGGAGTTGCCCTTCGGCAGGTTGGATGGGCTCGAGTTGCCGTACGGTGTGCAGGTCAACCGCGTGTTTCCGGGCAGCCCGGCACAGGATGGCGGCCTGCAGGCGGGCGACATCATTCTGGAGCTCGCCGGCCGGCCGGTCTATTCGGTGGCCCGGTTGCGCTGGCTGGTGAGCCAAGCCACGTCCAGCCCCGAGGTCGAGATCAAATACTACCGGGACGGCGAGACCTCCAGCTCCCGTGTCGACCTGCGCGCACCTGCGCCGGTCCCGGGAAAACGACCGCCCGGTGGCGGATGGAGCTCGGCGAGCTACCTCGGCGTCGGATTGCAGGCCCTTACCCCCGGGCTGCGCGAGGCGTTTTCAGTCCCCGATGACATCGGCGTGCTGATCGCGGAAGTCTACCCCGACAGCCCGGCGGCACGAGCCGGGCTGTCCGCGGGCGATACCATCGTCAGAATGGACCGCCGCACCATCACCGTCATCCCCGACATCCACCGCGTGCTGGACTATTTCGAGCCAGGAGAGCGGATCGAGATCGAGCTCATTCGGGGGGGCGAGCGGCGGTCAATGACGGTGACCCTGGGTGAGCGGGAGACGCCACGAGTACCGGGTGGGGGTGAAGGCTGGCCGCCGTCAGCGGGGCCGACTGGGCCGTTGTTCGATCCGGCCTGGTGGGAGGATGTCGAGCAGTTCCTGCAGCGCTGGAAAGACTACTTCGAGCGGCAGCGCCCCGGTGCGCCGCAGGGTGCGCTCTGACGCAAGAGTCACGGCGTCACCACTGTCTTCGCTCTCGGGCTCTTCGGGCCGCGCCGGCACGCTGTGCCCGCACCGGTGCTGCGGTCGGGTGATTCGGGTTCATGCGGGCGGTGGGTGAGCTGCAATGCGAGCTATGGTGCTGTATCAACAGGGTTCGGGACTGGTCCTGGAGGACAGGGCGCGGCCGCAGCCGAATAGTCATCAGCTGCTGATCAAAGTCAGCGTGTGCGGCATCTGCCGCACCGACCTGCACGTGGTCGACGGCGATCTGCCGGAGCCCGTGCTCCCGCTGATCCCCGGGCACCAGATTGTCGGGACGCTGGTCGAAGCCGGCCGCGGGGTCCGGGGGTTCACCCCGGGAGACCGGGTCGGAGTGCCCTGGCTCGGTGGCAGCTGCGGTAGCTGTTTCTTCTGCACCCATGGCCAGGAGAACCTCTGCGAGCGCGCCGTCTACACCGGCTATCAGGTCAATGGGGGCTTTGCCGAGTACTGCGTGGCCGATCACCGCTTCTGCTTCCCGCTTCCTTCCGGCTACCCGGACCTTCAGGCCGCCCCTCTGCTGTGTGCAGGACTGATCGGCTACCGATCACTCAGAATGGCGGGCGACGCCGCGCGACTCGGATTCTACGGTTTCGGTGCCGCGGCGCACATTCTCATCCAGGTGGCCCGCCATCAGCAGCGCGAGGTCTACGCGTTTACCCGCGCAGGCGATGCACGCAGCCAGGCCTTCGCACGCCGTCTCGGCGCCGTGTGGGCGGGGGCTTCGGATGCGTGCCCGCCGCAGCCGCTGGATGCGGCAATCATTTTCGCCCCGGTGGGCAGCCTGGTCCCAGAGGCTTTGCGGGCGGTGCGCAAGGGCGGGGTGGTGATATGCGCAGGTATCCACATGTCGGACATTCCCTCGTTTCCCTATGCCCTGCTGTGGGGCGAGCGCTGTGTCAGGTCGGTGGCAAACCTCACCCGGCGCGACGGCGCGGCTTTCATGGCGCTGGCGCCGCGGGTGCCGGTGCGCACCGAGGTGCGTCCTTACCCGCTCGAGCGCACCAACGAGGCCCTGGATGATCTCCGGGCGGGGCGGTTCGATGGCGCGGCGGTGGTCGTGGTCGATGAGAGTGCGCTCGAAGGCGGGCCCTGACGTCGTGATACCGCCGGTCCCTACTCGGGGGCTTTCTTGTGCAGCTCCACCGGCGCGCGCGCCTTGCGCATTTTCAGGTTGAGCATTTCCACACCCAGGGCGTAGGCCATGGCGAAGTAGATGTAGCCCTTGGGGATATGGAAATCCATCGCCTCGCCGATCAGGGCGACGCCGATCAGAACCAGAAAACTGAGAGCGAGCATCTTGACCGTCGGGTGAGCGTCGACGAACTCGCTGATCGGGCGCGCCGCCCACATCATCACCAGAACCGCGATCACGATGGCGAGCACCATGACCGGTACGTGCTGGGCAAGGCCAACGGCGGTGATCACCGAGTCGAGCGAGAAGACGATGTCGATCAGCGCGATCTGTATCAGCACTGCGGCGAAGCCCGCTGTGGCGGCCGCCTGGCCCCCGGTCTCAGCGCCTTCCAGGGCATGATGGATTTCCATGGTGCTCTTGGCCAGCAGGAACAAGCCGCCGCCGAGCAGAATCAGGTCCCGCCCGGACACCGGCTCGCCGAGCACGCTGAACAGCGACTCGGTCAAGCCCATCACCCACACCAGCGACAGCAGCAGGAGAATACGTGTGCCCATCGCAAGGGACAGCCCGAGAATCCTGGCGCGTTGACGTTGGTGGGCGGGAAGGCGTCCGACCAGAACGGAAATGAAAATAATGTTATCGATGCCGAGGACGACCTCGAGGGCGGTCAGGGTCACCAGCGCCACCCACGCCTGGGGGTCGAGGATCCATTCCATTGTTGTCTTTTCTCCGGGCTGCGAACACAGGTCCTGCCAGCGTCCATGGGCGTTGCACCTCTTGCCAAGGGCAGCAACGCGGCGATCGGGTACGTGTTAGCAGGCCCTAGCGACTTTAGCGGCGGATTCCACCGGACACAATCGGTGGCAACCGCGTCGATCGCCGCGCGACTGCGGTTTTCGCGCAGCGGGTTTTGCATCCCCTGCGAGGTGGGCTATATTCCCGGTTCCGGCCGTCGGCCATCATCAGCTCAAGGGAGAGAAAACAATGTCGAACTGGAGGCGCTGGTTGATTCCGCTGCTCTTCGCAGTGACCGTTCAAGGCTGTGCGACCGGACCCAAGCTCACCCAGGAACAGATCCTGAGCCAATACGAGCAGATCGCAAGACTCGACAGGAGCCTTCGGGATGCCCGGGTCCAGGGCGTCGATGACCTGGCGCCCGATGGGTATCGCGCCGCGCAGGAGCAGCTCGACAAGGCACTGTCCGAGGCGGCGGCGGATCGAAGTGATTCGGCCAACAAGGCGGCCGCCGAGGGTCTGCAGACCCTGTCCCGTGCCGGTGAGCAGGCCGACGTCAGCCGTGATCTGCTGCGAGAGGTGCTGGCGGCGCGTGAGAAGGCCCTGGACGCGGGCGCGGGCAGCATCTTTCCGGAGCGCAGTGCTGACCTCGACGAAGAATTCCGTAAGGTCGCCAACCTGGTCGAGCGCAACAGGCTGGAAGACGCCAAGGAGCGACGCCCAAGGCTGATCGCCGGCTACGAGCAGCTCGAGCTGGCGGCGCTGAAGGAGGGTACGGTCGAGGCCGCGCAGGCCGCCATCGAGGACGCGAGGCAGAAGGATGCGCCCAAGTACGCGCCCAAGACCTTCAAGCTCGCCGAAGAGGAAATGGGCCTGGCCCTTTCGGTGCTCGAGGCAGACCGCACCCGGACCGAGAAGGCCAACGCGCACGCCAAGCGCGCCAAGTGGCTGGCCGAAAAAAGTGCTTCGGTGACCGAGCTCATCAAGGACTTCGATCGCCGCGACTTCACGCGCGAGGACGCGGTGCTCTGGTATCAGAGCCAGCTTAAGGAGATCAGCGCGCCCCTCGGCGAGTCCCTGCCCTTCAATGAGCCCAACCGCACCGTGGTCCTGTCGCTGCAGCGCTCTATCCAGGACCTGATGAAGCAGCGTGACGAGACCGCCGCCCAGCGCTCGCGCTACGAGCAGGAGCTTTCGCTGACCGCCGAGCAGCGCGCCGCGATCGAGAAGGTTCAGTCGCTGTTCACGCCCTCCGAGGCCAACGTATACCAGCAGCGCGAGAACGTCCTGATATCCGCACACGGCTTCCGCTTCCCTTCCGGAGGCAGCAAGATCGAAGCGGAGAACTTCACGCTGATGAACAAGATCATCCAGGCGGTGAAGACCTTCCCGGACGCCAGCATCGAGATATCCGGTCACACCGACTCGACCGGCAGCGCCCAGGTAAACAAGCAGCTGTCACAGCGGCGCGCCGAAAATGTGGCCCGCTTCCTTGTGGAGGTGGGCGGCATTTCCCCGAGCCGGATCATCGCGACCGGCTATGGCCGGGAACGGCCCGTCGCCAGCAACGAGACACCGGAAGGGCGCGCCGCCAATCGACGCGTGGAAATACTCATCAACAACAGCTAGCGCCGCGCGCTCATTGGCTCGGGGTGTTGGGAAAGTCGAAACCGACGTAGTCGCCCAGAGCCTGCTGCATCTCGGGTATCGAGACGTTGCGTCCCGCGAGAGGATCGTCCCACCTCTGGCAGATCAGCTTCAGCACATCGGGCTGTGCCTCGGACCTGAGGCTCAGGACCCGGTAGAAACGCATCACGTAGGGCTGCGAGTGCCACTCACGGCCGGTGCCGGAGCGGGTGATGCTGAACCTGTCGGGACGGATCGGATCGGCGCCCAGGTGATAAACCCGAAGCTCGCAGTTGACCTTGTATTCATCGACACCGGGCACGACCCGGCCGTGCTGGAGCTTCACGTGCCGCTGCCCGGCGGGAATGGCGATCTCCCGCTTGAGGATCAGCTGCGAGTCCGGGGGTATGCTGTAGCCGGGTGAATAGACATCATGCATGGCCGTTGTCTGGCAGCCGGCCAGCGCCATGGCCAGCACTATCGGTGCAACGGACTTCATGATCCAGCGACCCTGCTCATGCGCGGCGGTCTCCGACGCGGTGCGTGCCTGCGTCAAGCCTAGTGCGCAATACGGCATTTGTCACGCCGGGCCATTGGGTGTGTAATACGCGCCTCGACATGGACCTGGACAGAGAAGGGGGTAAGCTTCGATGAATCGTGCTCAGTCGCTCGGGATCTCGTCAGACTTCAGACTGCGTCCGGCGGCGCTGGCGCTGCTCACAGCGCTGGCGGTTGGGACCGTCGGCTGCCAGACCACGGATCCGTATACCGGTGAGCAGCAGACCAGCAAGACCGCCATGGGGGCGGGCATCGGAGCAGTCGGTGGCGCACTGGCCGGGGCGATCATCAGCGGCAAGCGCAAGAATGTGCTCCTGGGTGCGGGACTGGGCGCGCTGGCGGGGGGGGTTGCCGGCAACTACATGGACCGGCAGGAAGCGAAGCTGCGCGCCCAGCTCGAGGGAACCGGCGTCAGCGTCACCCGTGTCGGTGATCAGATCATTCTCAACATGCCGGGCAATATCACCTTCGCAACCGACTCCGCCGATATTTCCTCGAGCTTCTATCCCGTCCTGGATTCGGTGGCGCTGGTGGTGAACGAATTCGATAAGACCTACGTGGACGTCGTCGGCCACACCGACAGCACAGGGGCCGCCGAGTATAACCAGCAGCTTTCCGTGCGCCGGGCACAGAGCGTGGCGAGCTACCTGCAGAGCCAGAAGGTTCTGCCCGAGCGCCTTCTGGTGCGGGGCATGGGGGAGGATTCGCCCATCGCATCCAACGATACGCCGGAAGGTCGGGCGATGAATCGACGGGTCGAAATCGTCCTCACGCCTCTGACCTGATCGAAGACCCGCGGCGCCGCGCTGCCGTCGCCGACCTGTGATCGCCCGAGCCGACCGGGACTGTCACCGATAGAGATTCTCGAGCTGCTGGCGCACGCGGGCTTCGGGCGGCGGCGTGATGAGGCTGACGAGCAGGATCGCGCCGGCGGACACGAGGAAGCCGGGAAGAATCTCGTACAGGTCGAAGATATTGAACGGGCCGGCGTCCAGGCGTTTCCACAGCATGACGGTGACGCCGCCGGCCAGGATGCCGGCCAGGGCGCCGAAGCGGTTCATGCGCCCCCAATACAGCGACAGCAGGATCGTGGGTCCGAACGCCGCGCCGAAGCCCGCCCAGGCGTAGGCGACCAGCTCCAGGACTTTGCGTTGCGGATCCATTGCCAGGAAGATGGCGATGCTCGCAAGACCGAGCACCGCCAGCCGTCCCACCCAGACCAGCTCGCCGGGCCCGGCGTGCGGACGCAGGATGCCCTTGTAAAAGTCGTCGGACAGCGCGGCCGAGGCGACCAGGAGCTGCGAGTCGGCGGTACTCATGATGGCGGCCAGGATCCCGGCCAGGCAGACGCCGGCGACCAGCGGATGGAACAGGGCGCTGACCATCTCGATAAATACCTTTTCGGAGTCGCCGTCGGTCAGCGGCGTTTTCAGATAACCCACGGCGGACAAGCCCACGAGCAGGGCACACACCAGCGTAATGGCGACCCAGGTTACGGCGATGGAGCGCGCCGCGGTGAGCTCCTGCGGACGACGGATCGCCATGAAGCGCGCGAGAATGTGGGGTTGGCCGAAGTAGCCCAGGCCCCAGCCCAGCAGGGAAGCCACGGCCGCCGCGGACAGGGGAGCACCAACTGTGTCGCTGAGCGGATCCAACAGGGCTGCGTTGGTGTCGCGCAGCGCCGCAATGCTTGCCTGCACCCCGCCCTGGATCTCCATCACCGCCACCGGCACGGCGAGCAGCGCAAAGAACATGAGCCAACCCTGTACCAGGTCGGTCCAGGAAACCGCGAGGAAGCCGCCCAGAAAGGTGTACACAACGACCACCAGCGCGCCGGCGAGAACCGCGCTGCGGTACTCGATCCCGAACACGGCCTCGAACAGCTTTCCGCTCGCCACCAGACCGGAGCTGGTATAAAAGGTGAAAAACAGCAGGACGAAGAGTGCTGCCACGACGCGCAGCAGCCGCGAGCGATCTTCGAATCGGTGCTCAAAGAATTCCGGCAGGGTCAGGGCGTCGCCGGCCACCTCACTGTACAGACGCAGGCGCGTGGCGACCAGCTTCCAGTTGAGATAGGTCCCGATCAGCAGACCCAGGGCGATCCACCCGGCCTCCAGTCCGGAAAGATAGGCATAGCCCGGCAGCCCGAGCAGCAGCCACCCGCTCATGTCCGAGGCTTCGGCGCTCAGCGCGGTCACCCACCGCCCCAGCCGGCGCCCGCCGAGGAGATAATCCGAGAGGTTCGCCGTGCGGCGGTAGCCCGCCAGTCCGATGAGCAGCATCAGCGCGATGTACCCGGCAAAGGTGAGCGTGACAATGCTGGCGTCTTGCATCTCGTCGGGGTGTCCGGACTGGGTGGCGGCACGCGACTGCGATCTCTGACCGAGCCGGCAGTCTGAGGTGAACGCCCCGCGGCGTCAACCAATCGCCGCACGCCCGCAGAAGAGAAGCCCGGGTCCCCCATGGCGCGCGGCGCATTCCGCTTGCCTTGGCGCCTGTTGGGCTCCCAAAATCGGCACGAGCCAACTGCGATGTGGTGAAACGATGGAGCTTTATGTGCTGCGCCACGGTGAAACCAGCTACAATCGGCTGGGCCTCTGCAACGACGATCCGCGCCGACCGGTGCATCTGACAGATACCGGCAGGGCTCAGGCCGAAGCGGCCGCAGGGGAGCTCCAAAAGGCTCCCGTGCAGCGCATCATCAGCTCGCAGCTGCCACGCGCCCGGGAGACGGCTGAGATCATCGGCCGTTTCCACGGGCTGTCAATCGAGACCAGCGCGCTGCTCAACGACATCCGCACCGGCTTCGATGGACAGCCGGTGACGGCGTATTTTGCCGCGACGGCGTCCGACCCGCTGCACACGCGCGTCAACGGCGGAGAATCGCTGCTCGATCACAAGGCGCGCGTCACCCGCTTCATCGAGTGGCTGCAGGCGCAGCCGCAGGCATGCGTTGTGGTGGTCGCGCACGAGGAAACCCTGCGCGTGTTCGAAGCCCGGTTCAAGGGGCTGCCGGACAGCGAGCTGCGGGCACTGAGCTTCGACAACTGTGCAATCCAGCGCTACGTTCTCTAGCTGATCCCGAGCCTGATGGGCGGCGTTTCTCAGGGTATAACAGCCTGAACCGACAAAGGCCCATGGCTGTCGGCAGGACGGCGTGAATGCCTCCCCATGGGCACGACGGCCGCATCCGAGCGGCCGACACCCACCGACAGACATGAGGCTTTGTCGTTGAGCCTTTGTGAGAGCGCGCTTCGATGAGCGATGTTCACGGGCCGAATCGACCGCCCGTGTTTTCGCTACAATAGCCGGTCTATGAACAGCGGCCCGGACCAAGCTCTGATCGCCCCCGTCGTGAGCGCCCGCGGCGTCAGCAAGCGCTTTGGGAGGCGCACCGTGGTCGATCGTGTCGACTTCGACATCCGGCCGGGCAGGTGCTTCGGTTTTCTGGGGCCCAACGGCGCCGGCAAGACCACCACCCTGCGCATGACCATGGGCCTGACCCCCGCCGACGCCGGCACCCTTGAGGTGTTCGGTCTCACCGTCGCCGACAGCGGGCCGGCGGTTCGCGCCCGGGTCGGCATTGTGCCCCAGGCCGACAATCTGGATCCGGACTTCACCGTGGAAGAGAATCTGAGGGTCTATGCATCGTACTTCGGCTTGAGTCGCAGCCAGATCGAGCCGCGTATCGCAGCGCTGCTGGATTTCGCGTCCCTGGCCGACCGGCGTGGGGCACGCATCGATACCCTGTCGGGCGGCATGCGTCGACGCCTGACGATTGCGCGCGGGCTGATCAATGATCCACAGCTGGTGGTACTGGACGAGCCGACCACAGGCCTCGATCCCCAGGCGCGTCACGTCATCTGGGGCCGACTCACAGAGCTCAAGGCCCGCGGCAAGACGCTGCTGCTCACCACGCACTACATGGAGGAGGCCGAGCGCCTGTGCGACGAGCTGGTCATCATGGACCGTGGGCAGATCCTCGACGCCGGCAGCCCCGGGCAGCTCATCGAGCGACACGTCGAGCCGGAGGTGATCGAGGTCCGGGGAGAAGAGGCCGGCGTGCTGGAGCGGCTCGCCGGCGCTTCGAGCTGCCGTCTGGAGCGCATGGGGGTGAGCCTTTATTGTTACACGCGCGATCCAGCCGGCCTGATGGGCCGCTTGAAGGACTTCCCCGACCTTACCTTCATCCACCGTCCTTCGGGGCTCGAGGACGTGTTTCTGCGCCTGACGGGCCGCGAGCTGCGCGACTGATGAGCGTCTGGCGCCTGCCCGCGCTGCGTCCCCTCGCGCTGGCGGTATGGCGGCGCAACATTCTGGTGTGGCGCAAGCTCATCGGGCCCGCCATCGTCATGAACTTCGGCGAGCCCACGCTCTATCTTCTTGGTCTGGGCTTCGGCCTGGGCCATTTCGTGGGCGAGATGGGCGGCATGCCCTATCTGACTTTCCTGGCCTCGGGCATCGTCGCGTCCTCGGCGATGACCACCGCCAGCTTCGAGGGCATGTACTCGGTGTTCACCCGCATGGTGCCGCAGCGAACCTATGAGGCGATTCTGGCCACGCCGCTGGAGATCGACGATGTGCTCGCCGGTGAAATGCTGTGGTGTGCCACCAAGAGTGTCTTCAGCGGCATCGCCATTCTCGCCGTTGCCACAGCCCTCGGCGTTGTGGGTGGCTGGAAGGCGCTCTGGGTGATACCGGTGGTGTTTCTGACCGGTTTGTGTTTCGCCGGTCCGGCGCTGATCATGAGTGCGCTGGCGCCCGGCTATGACTTTTTCAATTACTATTTTGTCCTGATCGTGACGCCGATGTTCATTCTCTGCGGCGTGTTCTATCCCATCGATACGCTCCCGCAGACCATGCAGGGCGTGGTGCAGCTTCTGCCGCTGACGCACGCCGTGGCGCTGACACGACCGCTGGTCGGCGGCGGTGAGATCGAGCAGCCGCTGTTGCACCTGGGGGTGCTGGCGGCTTATGCCTTCGTCAGCTATTACGTCGCCGTGGTGCTGGTGCGCAGAAAGCTGATGGTGTGACTGGGGCAGCCGGGCAGGGCGCCCGCCCCGGTTGCCGGAGGATCCGGGGACGTGAAGGGCGAGCGGCCCGCTGCAGCGGGCAAGGCCATTCCGGTGCGCCGTGGCGGGGGCATCAGAGCACCGGTGCCAGCAGCCTGGCGGCTCGCGCCGCTACGCGGATCGGCAGGGGACGCGACTCCAGCTCGTCGGCTTCGACGGCGCGGCAATTGTGAAAATCCGCCGTGAGCATTTCGGCCACCTGTGCGGCGAAGCCGCGGTCCGCGACAATTGCGGTGAATTCGAAGTTCAGGCGAAACGACCGGTTGTCCAGGTTGGCGGTGCCCACGGCGGCGAGGTCGTCGTCGACAAGCAGCGTCTTTTGATGCAGGAAGCCCCTCTGGTAGCGATACAGGTGAATCCCGTTTTTGACGCTGTCTTCCACGTAGGAGAGTCCGGCCAGGTAGACGAGTCTGTGATCCGGGTGAGCCGGTAACATGATACGCACATCGACGCCGCGCAGCGCCGCGAGCTGCAATGCTGCGACCACGGTTTCGTCCGGGACGAAATAGGGGCTGGTAATCCAGATGCGCTCCTGCGCCGCATTGATGGCCTGGACAAAGAACAGCGCGCAGGTGTCCAGCGTGTCCGCGGGACCGGTCGGCAGAATCAAGACCCGCTGCCCGGGCGTGCATATGGTCTCAGGTGACCAGGATAATCCGGGCACCTGGCGCGTGGCCCAGTACCAGTCCTCGACGAAGGCGAGCTGCGTGGCGAGGGCCGCGGGCCCCCGGATCTCCAGGTGGGTGTCGCGCCAGGGGCTCAGCCGTGGGTGCCGCCCAAGATATTCGTCACCGACGTTGTGGCCGCCGACGTACGCCGTGTGCCCGTCCACCACCACCACCTTGCGGTGATTGCGAAAGTTGATCTGGAAGCGGTTGGCACGGCCCTGGGTGGTCCTGAACGCCCTGGCGGCGACCCCCGCCTCGGACAGAGCGTCCAGGTAGCGGCGCGGCAGCTTGTGACAGCCGATCTCATCGAACAGGAGCAGGACCTGAACGCCTTCGCGTGCCTTGCGCGCGAGCAGGGTGCGCAGCTCGCTGCCGATTTCGTCCTCTCTGATAATGAAGAACTGCACCAGCACGTAGCGGGTCGCCGAGCGTATGCCCGCGAACACGGCGGCGAAGGTGGCATCGCCGTCGACCAGCAGCCGGACAGCGTTACAGCGTGTGAACGGCATCTTGGCCAGACGCTCGAAAGTGGCGTAGGCGGATTCTTGGGCCGAAAAACCGGCGCGCATGGGTTGGGCATACTGACGTGCCAGAAGCGCTGCAATGTGCTGCACGTTCAGCTCGCCGGCCCTTCGAGCGTCGACGTAGCCGCGGAACTTGCCGCGGCCGAAGACCGCGTACAGCGGCAGCGAGGCCAGCGGAAACGCGATCAGCGAAATAGCCCAGGCGATGGCGCCCTGAGAGGTCCGAGTGTTCATCAGAGCGTGAATTGCGACCGCAATCGCCAGGATTTCCAGAGCCGCGAAGGAAGCGCCGACGATGGTTATTACGTGTTCAGTGGGCATGTCGGGCCGCAGACACAGCGCGCTTGTTGTTACTTGATTCTAGGCTCGACCCAATAGTACTGCTTTTCGTGCACAAACACCGCCACCGTCGTTAGGTCGGCGAGGGGGCGAGGCGGATCGGGTGTAGCTTTCGGGACAGGAGCGCGGACACCTGCCGGAGGTGAAAAGACGGGATGGCGTGCGGTCTCGCGCCGGAATGCTTGCCTGAATTGGCGGGGTCAGCATCTCCGACAGGCTTCGGGAGCGCGGGACCCCGGCTGTCATTGAATGGCGATAGCGGCTTGTGCGGCCGCGCTGACCGACATCGCCGTGCTGTGGTCTGTGCTGCCCGCGCAGGACAGGCGCACGGTGGAACGCAGAGGGGATCCCGGAGTCTGCCGGCGGCTTGGAGAGTGCGGACTCTGCACCCGGCAAGGCGCAACAGCCGGGGCCCGGGCTGTCAGCCACGGGAGCTGTCAGACCCGGGCCCGGCGTGAGAGCCGCCGGTTGACCCGTTTGCTCAGCTGCGCCTGGAGCGCTGGCGGGCCTGCCTCGCGTCCTTCCAGTCCTCGTAGACCGTGACCCCGAAAAAAGCCACGAGCATGATGACCGCCATGAAGTTGACGGCCTGTTCCTCGGAGATGCGGAACAGCGAGCTCCCGGCGTAAAGCAGCAGTGTCACGAGTACCGCGATACCTCCAACCACGGCGATCCAGGCATTTTCGTTCGTCATCCAAATCCTCCTGATACAGGCGAGTCTGTGCTCAGCCATAGTCTAGCAATCCCCGTGCCCGATCTGCCGGTGAGGCCAATAGTTACAACGATAACAGTATGCAGCCCTGATTTATTGAAGCGAATTCTCCAGGCAAAGGCCGGCGCGCTGTCGCCTTCAGCCGACGGCGGGGCGCCTTCATCGCCCGAGCCCTGAAGGTTGCGCGCGTGGTGCTGTCTCTCGACGGCAACAGCATCCGGCGACCGCTGCGGCGGGCTCCCTGCTACGACCGGTGTCAGGCCCGTTACGCGGGTCCGCGGTTGGCCGGAATCCCATTCGGACCGAGCCATTTTTTTTCGCTGCCCGCGGGTCTATACGTTTAGGGAAGGCTCTCTGAGGTTTGTGGCCACGGATGGCGGCCACCAACGGACAAGGAAAATCGGGGCTCAAGAGTCCAACCGCAGGAAAGACCCTGAGGTCCAGTCAAACAGAGAAGGAGGCAGCTACGATGAGCAGTGCAACGGAAATGGAAAACAGGACGGTTCATGTATACGACTCTCTGAACTATGTCGCCATGGAACCCCTCGCGCGGGACCAGGCCCAGAGCCGTCGGCTACACGAGCCTAATCAAATGATCACCACGATCGATCCCATCACGGGACGGGATATCGAGGATCTCGCCGCAAAACCCTATGTCGTTGATGGCAATATGGTGATCTATTTCGAGTCGGAGCAGACGCGACAGGCCTATCTGGACACGCCCATGGACCACCCGGTCCACCTGCCCGACAATCCGACGGATGAGTGGGTGGCCGAGGGCTGAGCCTCGGCAGGTGACCAAAACAGAGCGTCGACGGGCTCCGCGCCGCAGCAGGAATCGCTGCGGCGCGGCTGCACGGCGTACAGGCGCCGCGCAATTTCCCTTGATTCGCCTTGTCAGGCAGCGCAACGAGGCTCAGCTGCCGACAGCCTTCGCCCGCTGCCGTTTACCGCTGGCACAGAACATCATGCCCACGCCATCCGGTTGTGATCGTGTCACGATGGCCGTGACGCGGCGCAGTCGCACCAGGTTGGACGATCCGACGCGCAGGGCGAACATCAGCTTCAGACATTTGTGTCTGGGAATGAAAATCGGGTTGCCCTGCAGGAATACGCCGCTGGCGCTGATGTCGGTGGCCCTGCATCGCGAAAGCTGGTGTTCCGCGTTGGAAAAATAGACGCTCACCTCGACGGGTTTGCGCGCACATGACCGGCGTTCCATAAAACCCCCACATACGTTGCTTTTCTTTTCACTAAGCAATTTATATGCTTAAAATACACTAATGATATATATCAGTTTCTTATACGCATTTATTGACGTTAAACATTAGTAAATATGTAAAATATCCCAGAAAAAAATCCAAAAATCTTTACAGATTTCCGGGCCCGGGCGGTAGCCGGACGGGCAGCCGCTCCGGCGCCGGGTTGACCGGAAGTCCATTTCCAGCGAAGAGACCGGAGCCGGAGCACGGCTGGCAAAACCGTCGGCCGGAATGTGATCCGACTCACGTTTCGGGCGTGTGGGGCGCACAAACGATTCAGTGGCGGGGACAGTTCCCGCTAATCTGCTGTACACCCCGGTTTTTTTAATCCAGCGATCTGCGGGCCCGGCAGGCCGGGTGGGACCCTAATGGAGACACACTCGCTCGTAGAACACATCTGCCTTGCTTCGGAAGAGGGTGACAGCTCCGAGCGTCGGGTTGTCAACGCCCGTTTCAGCCAGCGGGGCAGATGGAGCCACAGCGAGGCCAGCTTCACGGTCTTCAACGAGCACCACATCGCGATCGAGCACACAGGGTTTGGTAAAAGGACGCGCGACTGCCAGCTCGATCTGCGTATCCTCAGCTCCCAGCCGAAGCGGCTTGTCCGCATCGACTGGGTGCCTATGTTGCTGGGGCTGGCTCTGTTCGCCTGGACCGCGGCCATGGGCGCGGCCGGCGCGGTCATCCACAGTGGTTTCCTCATGGCCGTGCTGTTCGCTGCGGCTCTACTGATGCTCGGATTGGCGCTGTACCGTTCCTCCGATCGGCTGGTCTACTACAGCAAGCACGGCCGGGCACCCCTGCTGATACTGAGGCACGGAAATCCTGATCGGGTCGCCTTGCAGGCTTTCGTCTCCGACATCAGCGAGCGTATTCGCCGCTCACGCCACAGGTGGTCCGACCGGCAGGCCTTCCTCAGCGCCGAGCTGAGGGAGCACCGCCGGCTCTACGAGCAGGGGGCACTGAGCCGGGGGGAATACGAGCGGGCAAAACGGCGCATTCTGGAAAAGCACTGACGCTTGCGTCAGAGGGAAGCGGCTCAGGGAAAAGCGGGGCACGGGCACAGGAGCGGCGAAGGCCGCGCTCCGCCCGGCAGCCGCGCATCGCGCGTTGAATCACACGAGGGGACTGAAGAGCGCCCCGGGCTTTCTTTTCTTCTTGCCCTTGACGTAGGTCACATCGGACGAGATGTGATGCGGCGTGTAGAGCGTGGTCCGGATCAGCCAGCCGCCGCTCGGGACCGCGGCCTGTTCCGTGAGTGTCCGGATCTGTGTCGTATCGTCATAAAGGTCTTCGATAACTTCGTATTTCAATCTCATCGTTATTCTCCTTGTTGCCTAAGGCCGATCATCCAGCAGGATCTGCCCGACGATTCGACCCTGAGTGACCGCGACCCGTCCATGTGAAGGACGCCGTGCTTCGGGACGCCGCTCGGTCAAGCGGCGATCCCACTCGAAGGAGCGTCCGCCGTCCGGGGCCGGCTTCCGTTGGCTCCCCCGGCTCGGGTGCCCTGACCGGTCGTTGCAGTGAACCGGCAATGGCGGATGCTGTCGAGCCGCGCCTTGCCCTGAACGCTGACAGGCCAACTGAATCCATCCATATCATGGTGCAAGAGTACTACATTAGCCGAAAAAATCACCTTTCGCTTTTCATGGAGCGCCGCGGACGGAGCCACGCCGGGTGCGGGGGTCCGCGGCTGGCCGATAATAGCGCCGGGTTACATGCGTTGGGGGGAAAGAGATGAAACAGCGTGTTTCTGCGGCATCCGTGTTTTGCGTCCTGTTGCTGTCCGGCTGTACCAAGGAACAGCAGAATCGGCTTTCACGCGTCGGGGTCACCTGGCTGGAGGGAGACTACCGCGTCACCGATGCGCACGGCGAGCACGTCAAGAGCTGGACGCTACGTGGCGGGAAAGTGACCTCGGAGCCCGCCAAGGGCTATTATTATTTCTGGGCCGGGGGCGGCAAACGCAAGTACTATGTGCAGACGCCCATCACCAGGACCTATATCGAGGAGCTGGATTGAGGGGCGGACCGCCCGGCGGCACCGCGATGGGGGAGTCAACCCGCTGGGCTTCAACGGCAGAGGCTGGACGATGAGCCGCACACGGACACAGCAACGACTGATGAGCAGCGTGCGCGAGGACACGCTCACGGGGTGCTGGGAGTGGATCGGACAGATTTCCAACAGTGGCTACGGGAGAACCACGATACGGGACCCCGACGGCAGCATGCGCATGGAAAGCGCCCACCGGGCGAGCTACGAAGTTTTTGTCGGTCCCATACCGGACGGCGCGCGTGTCAGACAGACTTGCGATAACCGTCTGTGCATCAATCCGGACCACCTGGAGCTGATCGACCCGGGCACGGGTGGCTGAAGCGGGGCAATAAGGTGTTTCGCGCGGATCGCCGGCGAACCTGCTCCCTGCCTCCCCCATATCGTGTTCGCTCGATACCCTCAGAATCACAACCCGGGGCCCGGCTGACGCCGGCAGACGGCCGGGCGCGGCGACGCCGGGTGGTTTATTCGCGCGCCACAGCCCGGGATAATGGTCGGCGGTTCTTTCATACAGCCGGGCACGGCTACTGACACTCTGACTTTGGATTTGCATGACTGACACCGAATGGCACAGGTGGCACGCCGCCGCTTCGCTCAAGCGTCTTCTCCCGCGTCTGGAAGCGCGCTTCGCCGGCCAGGTGGACGCCGATGAGTGGCAAGGCTACCTGCAGCGGCTGCGAGAGCACTTCCCCACGCTGTTTCGGTGCCTGCACCAGATCTATGGGACGCAGTACGATTTCTTCTATCACCTGGACAGCATTCTCAGCTCCGCCACCGAGATGTGGCGGGCGCGGCCGGCCGAGCTCAAGGCGCTCGACGCCCTGCGTGAGGCCGACCCCTTCTGGTATCAGTCACATCGCATGCTGGGTGCCATGTGTTACACGGATCTGTTCGCCGACAGCCTGCAGGGGTTGCGCGAGCGCATTCCCTACCTGCTGGAGCTCGGCGTCAATTACCTGCACCTCATGCCGCTTTACAAGGTGCCGGAGGGCGACAACGACGGCGGTTACGCCGTGTCCAGCTACCGCGAGCTGAACCCGCGTTTAGGGAGCATGGATGAGCTGGTGGAGCTGACCTCGGAGCTGCGCCATCACGGCATGTCGCTGTGTCTGGACTTCGTGTTCAACCACACCTCCGACGAGCACGAGTGGGCGCGCAAGGCGCTCGCGGGCGACCCCGAATACCAGGCCTACTACCGCATGTTTCCGGACCGTACCGAGCCCGATGCCTACGAGTCCACGATGGTACCGGTGTTCCCCGATGAGCATCCCGGCTCCTTCACGTACCGAAACCGCATCAGAAAATGGGTCTGGACCAGCTTTCACAATTACCAGTGGGATCTCAACTACGAGAACCCGGTGGTGTTCAACCGGATGCTGGAAGAAATGCTGTTTTTGGCCAACCGGGGCGTTGAAATCCTGCGCCTTGACGCGGTCGCCTTCGTCTGGAAGCAGCTCGGCACGAGCTGCCAGAATCTGCCCGAGGCGCACATTGTCATTCAGGCCTTCAACGCGCTGGTACGGATTGCCGCCCCCGCCATGGTGTTCAAGTCCGAGGCGATCGTGCATCCGGACGAGGTGCGCAAGTACATCGCCGAGCACGAGTGCCAGCTGTCCTACAACCCCCAGCTCATGGCGCTGCTCTGGAACTCCCTGGCCACGACCAAGACCGGGATTCTCAAGCACGGCCTGGAGCGGCGGTTTGCCATCCCTTCTGGCTGCTCGTGGGTCAATTATGTGCGCTGCCACGACGACATCGGCTTCGCATTCTCGAACGAGGACATCAGCGATCTGGGGCTCGATCCTGCGGCGCACCGGCGCTTTCTGACCGACTTCTATACCGGACGCTTTCAGGGAAGCTTTGCCCGCGGCATGCCGTTTCAGGAAAACAAGACCAGCGGGGAGGCGCGCATCTCCGGCACCTGCGCCTCACTCGCCGGCGTCGAGGCCGCGCTGCAGAGCGGCGACGCTGAGGAAATCGAGCTGGCCATTCAGCGCATACTGCTGATCCATGGCGTGATCCTGACGATCGGCGGCATCCCGCTGATCTATCTCGGCGACGAGATCGGGATGCTCAACGATTACGAGTACGAGCAGGATGTGAGCAAGATCGGCGACACGCGCTGGCTGCACCGGGCCGCTTTCGACTGGGCCCAGGCCGAGCAACGTCGTGAGGCCGAGACGGTTCCCGGCCGTATCTATCAGGGCCTGCTGCGTCTGGTCCAGATCCGGCAGCAGAATCTCGCCTTCGACCGCGCCGAGACCGAGATCGTAGCCACCGGCAACGAGCACGTATTCGGCTACTTCCGCACCAACGGAGACCACAGCGTCCTGGTGCTGGCGAGCTTCTCCGCGCAGCCTCAGACCATCGAGGGCAGGCGCCTTCGGCTGCTTGGCCTGCGCAAGAGCGTCGTGGATCTGGTGGCGGGGCGCACCATTGTCGCCGCACATGCCCTCGAGCTGGAGCCCTATGATTTCATGATCCTTGCACGACCGGCGAGCCGGTGATCAGGTGCCGCGCCGGGATCGAAGCTCAATGGAAAAGGAGAGTGCTGAGTGAGCAAGTCAATGAACGTTGCCAGCGTGCTGGTGCTGCTTCTGCCTTTACTGGTGCAGGCCTGCGCCTGGGTGAAGCCCACCGCCTCGGGGGCCGGGGTGCGGGTGGCGACTGCGGGCGAGGTCAAGGGTTGCACGGAGGCCGGAAGCACCCAGGTGTCCGTGCTCGACAAGGTGGCGGGCGTGCGGCGTGGCTATACGACGGTCTCTGAAGAGCTGGCAACGCTGGCCCGCAACAGTGCCGCGCAGCTGGGGGGCGACACCGTGGTTCCCACCTCGGAAATCGTGGATGGAACACAGACCTTTGCCGTATACAAATGCCGGCCTTAGAACGTCCCCGGAACCCTTTCCCCGCAGTCGCTGTCTGGATGAGAGACTGAGGCGTCGGTTGAAGAGTGTCCTATGCAATGCAGCAAAAGTGCTGAACCACGCACGCCTTGGGCACCTGGAAATCCACCCTACCGGGATCTACTTCGAATGCCCGTTGCTGCGCTGAGCAGCCTCTACCGGTAACGACGCCTCCCAGCCGGCGCGGCGCCTTTAATAATGCGGTGCTGGTGACGCCGCCCGGTCCGGACGGAGGCTGCGGTCGGCTCAGCCAGACGCTGTGAAGGGGCGGCAATACCCCACCGTGCGACCGCCTCGACGGGAGGCTGTCGCATTGCGGGCGGGCACCAGACTTGCGCCTGGGCTCCGCCCGACATCGGCTGGGGAGGCTGTCAGTCCGTGGTATCGAACACCATATCGATCACGGTTTCGGCGTACAGCCAGTCCGCGTCCGGGCCGTTGGCACCGGCGTGCCGCTTCAGGGAAATCAGATAGGCCGCGTCATTGATCATGCGCTGGCGCTCGCCACTGGACAGGGCGGATTTTCCTTCCGAAGCCGTTGCCGCCGGTGCCGGGTTCGCCGCGGCGGTTGTCTTGCTCGCAGCCGTTTTCGCTGCTCCGGCGGTCGCTCTCTTTCTGGTGGTCTTTTTCTGCTCCGAAGCAGCCGCCTTTTTTCTGGCGGGTTTCTTACCTGCCGCCGGTTGCTGCTGAGCCGCGGCTGACGCGGGCGCGGTGGATCCGGTTCCACCGGCCATACGGGGCTGATAGCTCTGGGCTCTGACCTTTGGCTGCTTACTTTCTGGCATTGCGTTTACCTCCGTGTGGAACAGTTGGTTGGCTAGAGCAAAGTCACAGCGAAATGCCCCGTCCGAATACTCTCGAGACGGCCCCCACTGCCGTCATTGTCCTCGGGTTCCGAGCCAGAAGGACACAGCTTTGCTCAGGAGCGCATCATAACGCATATAGTGGGATCCGTCGCATGAAAAAGTGAGGCTCACCATCCCGTTGAAGATGTTGATGGAAGCGGTCCTCAGATAGATGGTTTCGTCGGCCCTGCGCAGCGCGGCCATGGTTTCGAACACCGGAGCGACCTTGTCGCGCGGAATCACGGCGTCGGTGGGATAGGGGCGACGCGGATAGACCAGACAGATATCGGGATCGGCCAGCGCCTCGTGATCCAGGATGCGGTAGCGGAACGGGTCGTCGATGATCCAGATGGTCGCCTGACTGCTGGAAAAATGGACCTGGCATTGGAATATGCCGCGTTCCGTCAGCAGCTCCTCCAAAATGGAAAGCGCCTGGTCGAGCTTGCGGTCGATGGGACTCTCGACCCGGGTCTGCTGAAACAGGGTTCCGCGGATGGCCGGATCTCCCTTGACCTGGCGCCAGTCGCCCGGCTCCTCATAGAGCTCCGAGGTCACCGGCAGATTCCGCAGGTCGAAATCGGCTCCCAGGTAGCCGAGCGTCTGCTCGCCCGAGCGCACGACCTGTAAGGCGGTCAGCGACGGCCGTCTCGCGGACAGGCTGATATAGGCGTCGGAAAGCAGAAACCCCCACACCGGCACCGGCTCCTGCATGTAGGGCCGTGTCGAGCGGTCGCGTCCGAAATGCCCGCTGACCAGGCCCGACTGTCCGACATTGTCGCTGACCTGGACCCCGTCATTTCTAACGGCATAAAGATAAGTGCAATAGGGAATACTGGAGAAACCTTCCAGCAGCACCCCGTTCAGTCCCTCTCGGTCACCCCAGGGAGGCGCGCAGCGCTCCGCCAGCCGCGCCAGCGGGTCATGCAGCATCCGGGCCAGCTCCTCGCGTTGCCGGTAGATACTGTCCTTCCAGGAATCCTTCATGGCTCAGCCAGCGCAGGACGCCGGGCTGTCCCGGACGTTGCCCCTATCCCCTGTCGAAAACCAACAGATGATACCCCAGAATCCTGCCGACCCAGAACCATCCCCGGGGTTGCCGCGGCGCGCCTGAAACGTGCAAGGCGGCGCAGACCCGACGGCCCCACCCGGGGCCCTGCGCTTTCACGGCCCTGGGGCTCGCCCAGTGCTCTTTCAATGTGATACTGAAATTGAAAGAGTACTAAATGGGGGATCGATTCAGATTCGTCCCTTTCTTGCCGATAGGACTCCGCGCACCACCTGCTTTTCAGGCCAGCATGGCATTGCACTTGAGTGGTTCCGAGGGAGATATCCTATGCCGGCGAAACACCGCAGCATGAATTCGACACGGGCGCTGGCCCCGGTGGCGTTCGCAGCATTGCTCACAGCCTGTGCAGGCGGGATGTCCAAGGAAGAATGCCAGCTCGCCGACTGGCGAACCATTGGCTATGAAGACGGAGTGCGCGGGCTGCCACAGACGCAGATCAGCGGGCACCGTAAGGCCTGCGCCGGGTACGGCGTAGCGCTGAATCTCGACGCCTATCGCAGCGGCTGGGAAGAGGGCGTGCGGCGCTACTGTCAGCCGGGCAACGGCTATCGCCTGGGGCGCTCGGGCGGCCGCTACAACGGCGTCTGCCCCACGGAGCTGGAGCCCGCGTTTCTCGAAGCCCACGGGTACGGGCGGGAGATTCATGCGCTGGAGTCGGAAATCAAGGGCCTGCAACACACCCTCAGACACAAATACGATCGCGTCGCCGCGCTCGAGGTGGAAATGCGCGATACCGGCATCGACCTGGTGGCTGCCGAAATGACCACGCCGCAGCGGGTGGTGTTGCTGGACGAGCTGCGCAAGCTTCAGCAGGAGCACGCCTCGACCAAGGCGGAGATCCCCTACATCGAATCAGAGCTGGAGGACCGCCGCGAGCATCTGGCCGCGGTAATTTCAGAACGCCGGTACTGAAACGCACCGCCCGCGACCGGATGTGTCCGGCAGATTCTGATGGGGGGAGTCTCTACAGAATCCGGATTTTCCCGGACAACGCCGGTCGCAGCCGGCAGCGAGCCTTATCCCGGGCCGCCGCGGCCTGATTTCGTCACTTTCTGCGTGTGGCCGGGGACGACGCAACCGCCGCCCCGGCCAGATCCCCGCTACTGCCGGGACATTGGCGCGTGTGGCTGCCCCATCCGCTGGTAGTAGTCGGAGAGCGCTTTCTGCTGCGCCTTCAAGGACTCCATCTGCCGCTTCATGGCTTCCTGCTGAGCCTTCTGCCGGGCTTCGAACGCGTCGCGCTGCGCCTTTTGCTGCGCCTCGAAGGCCTCGCGCTGCGCGGCCTGGTTGGCCTCGAACGCCTCATGCTCGGCCTGCTGCTGTGCTTCGAAGGCTTTGCGCTGACGCTCCATCGCCTCCTGCTGGGCTTTCTGCTGGCCCTCGAAGGCTTCCTGCTGCTGCTTCATGGCCTGCTGCCGAGCTTCCTGCTGCTGCTTGATGGCTTCCTGCCGGGCCGCCTGCTGCCGCTGAGCTTCCTGTTCCGCTCTTTGCTGGGCTTCCTGCGCGGCCTGCTGCTGCGCTTCCTGCTGGCGCTGGGCTTCCTGTTCCGCTCTTTGCTGGGCTTCCTGCGCGGCCTGCTGCTGCGCTTCCTGCTGGCGCTGGGCTTCCTGTTCCGCTCTT